>JAGXFI010000169.1 GCA_024637305.1 Sulfitobacter sp. | reverse complement strand
TAGAAGTCAGGTGCTCTATCCAGTTGAGCTACGGGACCGCTGATGGGCTGCCAAGCAGCCTGCGAAAGTTCTCTAATCGCAAACGCGACGGGACTCAATCGCTGCATGACTGTACCGGCAGGAATTTTGCCGGACACCGTCCATGACAACCAAACGCTCGGCATTGATCGGCGTGTGATACGTTCAGGCGTCGCCGACTTTTGGATGGGTCAGCGCCAACAGCTCTGAAAACACGGCTTCGGATTCCAGCAATCGGCCTTGCATCGACCAGAGCGCCGCACGGCGTTCCGCAGAAAGTGCCGCCGCCATAATGTGGAATTTGGATTCGATCTCGTCTGAGGAGATCGGCGCTTCGGGACCGCCACGCGCATGAACATCGCCGGACGCAAGCACGCGCCCATCGGTGGTATGAACCCGCACGTCCGACCAGCGCCCGATGGGGAATCGTGTCGAATGGCGGTCGTTTTCATGCACCTCTATTCTGTTCAGCGCGGAGACGACGCGATGGTCGGTCAGGCCATCCCCCGTAATATGCTCCGGTCCGATGCGGCCATGAACAAGGCGCACGGCGAGGGCAAAGGGTAGCGAGTATTGTGCTTGCGACGTGGTAGATGGCAGTCCGGCATAAAGCGCCGCAGCCTGGGCAAACGCGTTGACCTCGATCCTGGTTATGTCGGCGTCGGTCAAATTGTGGGTGTCCATCACGAGGCCAAGTGCGTCGAGTGCAGCATGCGCCCAGCGGCAGATCGGATAGGGCTTGATATAGTTCTGCGTAATCGTCCAGTTTTGCCCCAGATCCTGCCAATATGGCGCTGCCTCCGGCCCCTCGACGGTAATTGCGGGCGCTCCGTCAAAGCCGTCCTGAGCCAGCAATACCGCCATCACGCCCACGAGCGCGCCCATGCCTGAACCGTCATGCAGCATCGTCGGACTGGCGATCTCGCGCATCATCTGGCTGCGCGGGCCGTGGTATTCGGCGATCCCCATGGCGTGACGCAGCGACAGACGCGAAAGATCGCGCAGGCGCGCGCCGAGTGCTGCGACCCCCAGCGCGTTCCATGCACCCGAAGTGTGATAGTCGCTGACGGTGCCATGCAGCGCGATGCCCGCCCGCGCCGAAACTTCGTAGGCGATGACCAGTGCCGCCAACGCGTCCCGTCCGGTGAGCTCGGGCCGGTTTTCCGCAAAGGCACATAGCGCCGGCACGACCGCGCAGCCGATATGTCCCTTTGTCGGGTTGTAGCCGTCATGCGCGTCCAGATTGTCTATCTGGGTAGCGGCGGCAAAGGCCGCGCCTGCAATCGACGCCTTGCGCCCGTCAAACATGAGCGTCGCCGCATCCGCAGGCAGCCCCGCCGCGTGAAAGCGAACCGCGTGATCCCCCGCAATCCGCCCCGCCGCCATTCCAGAGGCACCCGCAGCCACCCCGAGCGTGTCAATCAAAAGGGTGGCGGCCATGCGCAGGGCGCTGTCGGGAATATCAGGCCGTCCCAGTGTGAAATCGGCAATAGCTTCGAACTTCATCGCACTACAATCTCCAGAAGCGGACTGCTCCACAAGATCCTTTCAGACTCTGGTTGGCTTACCATGCTCCTTGGCGAAAAATATCGACGAATGCGACATCGCCATATGCGCGTGATGACCTAAGATCCGATAAGTCCGGCTTTGCAGGGAGTCAGTGCGTCCAGGCACCACGGCGGCGTGTAGCGAAGTTCTCGCCGTAGCCGCCGACGCGGACGTTCAGCTTGCGCTTGTTGGGATCCTGAACCTGCGCGTCAATAGCATTCTCACGCGCATATTCAATTGCAGCTTCCTTGGTCTCGAATTGCAAACGGACCTGAGATTGCATGTCACCGGACGATGTCCACCCCATCAGCGGATCAATGCTGCGCGCTTCGGCCGGGACGAATTCCAACAGCCATAACCGCGTTTTCGCCGTTCCCGACGACATTGCAGTTCTGGACGGTTGATAGATTCGTGCGCGCATGGATTGGCCTCTCGCTGGGACTGCGCCAGATATGCCATGCCCGCCGGTTCCGTGCAAGACACGCGACATCGGGGGATGGCTCAGCCCGAGGGGGCATTGTTCTTTCATATTTGCGCGCTACCTGATTAGTCTGGCCGTTATCGCCTCGGAGCTTCTTTCATGAATCCATTCGCCTACTTCACGTTGCAAACGCAGGCTGCCCGCCTGATGTTTGACACACAAACCGTCATGGCCTTGCGCCTGATGGGAATGAGCGGGGCCATCCCCGCGCAAGCGGATGAAAACTACGTCATGCTGACCGAAAAGGGTCCCGCTATGCTAAAAGCGATCGCTGCGGGCAATGAGGCGCTGATGGCGGGAAAAAGCCCCGATATGGTCATGAGCGCCGTGATCCGCCCACTCGCCCGCAAAGTCAGCGCAAACCGCAAGCGTCTGATGAAGTAGGCTAAGGTCTGGAAACTGGCCGCAGCCTACTTGAACATGGCGCAAAACATGACACCTATGGGAAGCCCCCAAAGGATCACCGATCATGCCCTATGCCCAGACCGACAAGTCCGAAGCGATTCAGATCCTCGCGAATCCGGCTCCGGACGTGCGGACGCGCCCAAAGCTGGAAGGCGGGCAGCAATTCAAGCTGAAAACGGAATTCGAGCCGGCAGGAGATCAACCCAAAGCGATCCGCGAACTGGCGGCGGGTGTGCGAAACGGCGAACGCGATCAGGTGCTGTTGGGGGCGACCGGCACCGGCAAGACCTTCACCATGGCCAAGATCATCGAAGAAACGCAGCGGCCAGCCATCATCCTGGCACCGAACAAGACACTGGCGGCCCAGCTATACGGTGAATTCAAAGGATTTTTCCCGGAAAACGCTGTCGAATATTTCGTCAGCTATTACGACTATTATCAGCCCGAAGCCTACGTCGCGCGTTCCGATACCTTCATCGAGAAAGAAAGCCAGATCAACGAACAGATCGACCGGATGCGCCACTCGGCCACCCGCGCACTGCTGGAACGCGATGATGTGATCATCGTGGCCTCGGTGTCGTGCATCTACGGCATCGGTTCGGTCGAAACCTATGGCGCGATGACCCAAGACCTCAAGGTCGGCAGCACATATGACCAGCGGCAGGTGATCGCGGATCTGGTCGCGCAGGCGTACAAGCGCAACGACGCGGCGTTCCAACGGGGGTCTTTCCGCGTGCGCGGCGATTCACTGGAAATTTTCCCCGCGCACCTTGATGATCGCGCTTGGCGGCTGTCATTCTTCGGCGAAGAGTTGGAAAGCATCACGGAATTCGACCCCCTGACGGGCGAGAAAACCGATACGATGGATCAGGTGCGTGTCTATGCCAACAGCCACTACGTCACCCCGAAACCGACGATGCAGCAGGCCATAATCGGCATCAAGAAGGAGCTTCGCCAGCGGCTCGATCAGCTCGTCGGTGACGGCAAATTGCTGGAGGCGCAGCGGCTGGAACAACGGACAAATTTCGATCTGGAGATGCTGGAGGCCACCGGCGTCTGCAACGGGATCGAAAACTACAGCCGTTACCTGACGGGCCGCGCACCCGGCGAACCGCCCCCTACCCTGTTCGAATTCATCCCCGACAACGCCATCGTCTTTGCGGACGAATCCCACGTCTCGGTGCCGCAGATTGGGGGCATGTACAAAGGCGACTTCAGGCGCAAGATGACACTGGCAGAACATGGTTTCCGCCTGCCGTCATGCATGGACAACCGCCCGCTCAAATTCGAGGAATGGGACGCTATGCGCCCGCAATCCGTGTTCGTCTCCGCGACCCCTGCGGCGTGGGAAATCGAACAGACGGGTGGTGTGTTTACCGAACAGATCATCCGCCCCACCGGCCTGATTGACCCGCAGATAGAAATCCGTCCCGTCGAAATGCAGGTGGACGACCTGTTGGACGAAGTGCGCAAAGTCGCGGCCGACGGATACCGTACATTGGTGACGACTCTGACCAAACGCATGGCCGAAGATCTGACCGAATACATGCACGAACAAGGTATCCGCGTGCGCTACATGCACAGCGACATTGACACGATCGAGCGGATCGAGATCCTGCGCGACCTGCGGCTGGGCGCGTTCGACGTGTTGATCGGGATCAACCTGCTGCGCGAAGGTTTGGACATCCCCGAATGCGGCCTGGTGGCGATACTTGACGCGGACAAGGAAGGTTTCCTGCGCTCGGAAACCTCGCTGATTCAGACCATCGGCCGCGCCGCGCGCAACGCAGACGGCCGCGTCATCATGTACGCGGACCGCATCACAGGCAGCATGGAACGCGCCATGGGCGAGACGGATCGCAGACGTGCCAAGCAGCTGGCCTATAACGAAGAACACGGGATTACACCAACGACTGTCAAGAAGAACGTCGAGGATATCCTCGCCGGGCTTTACAAAGGTGACGTGGACATGAACCGCGTCACCGCCAAGGTGGACAAGGCCCATGGTGGCAATCTGCAGACCGTGCTGGAAGGTCTGCGCACCGACATGCGCAAAGCCGCCGAGAACCTCGAATTCGAAGAGGCCGCCCGCTTGCGAGACGAGGTCAAACGTCTTGAGGCGGTGGATCTGGCGATCGCGGACGATCCGATGGCGCGGCAATATGCGGTGGAAAAAGCAGTGGACGATGCCCAGAAAGCCGGGGGCCGTAGTACAATGGGCCGAGGTGGCATGCGTGGCGGCGTCAAGCGGCGTGGCAAGGGACGATAGTAAGGGACGCGGCCTGCAAAAACAGCTACTTTCGACCCTCGGGAATCCGTCCGGGAACATTCCCGCCACTTTGGCGTTTTTCTTCCAATCACAACTGATTGAAGGAAAAACGTTATGGAATATGGGTTACTCGGCCTCATCATCCTGATCGCAGATATTTATGCGATCTATCAGGTCTTCACCTCAAGCACGTCAACGGGGAGCAAAGTGCTCTGGACGCTGGGGATCCTGATCTTCCCCGTGATCGGCTTCATTGTCTGGCTCATCGCCGGGCCGCGCGGATCGAAAGCCCACGTTTGAACAGCGAAAAGACCCGGGACTGCCCGGGTCTTTTACGTTTCCGGTGTCTTTCGTAAGGCTTTGTTAACCTCGATTAATCAAAGTGCCCTTCATGAAGGAGTGGCACCTGTTGCGCGGTTTTCTTGTTATTCTGTTCTGTCTGAGCCTCGCCACGTCTGCGCTGGCAGGACCATGGTTGCGTGAAGAAGGGACAACCTTCACCTCCACCTCTTTCACCCTCAATTATTTCTATGAGACCGGTTCGAACACCTATGTGGAGCATGGCCTGCGCGATGATATGACCGTCGGGGCCGACATCGGCATCTTCCGCAACTCCACAATCGGGCCATCGGGAACCGCAACGCTTTTTTTGCGCAGACCCTTTGGCAACCGCGAAGGTAAGAACCTTTGGGCCTATGACCTTGGTTTGGGGGCCAGCTGGGAAGGGTTATTGATTTCACCGCATGTCAAGACTGCACTGACATGGGGGCGCGGTATCACGTTACGTGGAAAAGGCGGCTGGACGACTGTCGATGCGTCGATCATATGGGATTTTGGATATGCCGCGCATCTGGTAAAGATCGACGGGACAGTCGGCCTGAACATTTCGGACCGTTTCGCAAGTATGTTTCAGCTCTACGTCTCGCACAGCAAAGGCGATACAGCTGCAATTGTGGCACCGTCACTGATATACACCCCAGCAAAAGGCAAATCCAAATGGCAAATCGGTCTTGAAAACCCGATAGGGGACAGCCGCAGAACAGCCATTAAATTTGGTCTTTGGCGGGAGTTCTGAATGCAAAACGGGCCCCGATGACATAGCACCGGAACCCGACTTGGCTTCTTGCCTGTTATACGTCGTTGTCCATTCGGACCGTCAGCTGCACTTCACCGCGAACGGGCTCTTCCCAAACGAGGTGGATCTGATTGTTGTTCGGCCCCTGCTGTGTGCGCACATAGGGCTGGGTATGAATCGTCGCCCCAGCCGCATTGCGGATATTGCCCTTGGCCACAATCGCATCGACATTCAATGTCCAGCCGCTGAACGGCAGAGTGTCGCCAAGATTGATCACCCAGGTCCGCTCCACCGAGGCTTCGGTATGGCTGAATTTCTTCGGGTTGCTTACCGCGGTGTTGACCCCGTGGAATGAATTTCCTTCGAAGGTGATATTGCGCATCCGGAAATATGTAAGATCGGCAAAGCTCGTATCGACGCGCTCCACCCGATTAATACTGCCGTTGATACTGCGGAAACGGTTGCCCGAGATGTTCAGGCCGTTGACGAAATGCCCCGGACCGTGCGGGCGGATCACGATATAGCTGAACCATGGCGCGACCTCTCCCGTGAGGAAGATGTTGCTGGTGATATCCAACGAGCTGAAAGAGAACTCGCTTTGATATTCAGGGTGTGGATCATGCTCGTTAGTCCACTCGACAAAGCAGTTGTCGATGTAATTTTGCGCAACGATAGACGAATTGTACTGCGCCGCCAGGATGAGACCGGCAGACCGCACGCCGGCAGCTACACTGTCGCCCTGGAAAAAATGGTTGCCGGTGATGATATTGTTCTGCCCCGCAAGCAGCGCAAAGTGACGGAACCGGGTCGCGCGGCTATTGCGCAGCTTGACGTCGTTGGCATTGGCATTCAGCGCGATCGACCTGCGCTGCGGCACGTCGAGCGCATCCTCGTTGGACAGGAACTGGCAACGTTCGATGAACATGCCCTGGCAGCCGCTGCCGATCGACGTGATCCCACGGTCCAGCGGTGCCGTGATGAAGCAATCGCGCACCGTAAATGTCGTGCCCGCTGGGGCCAGCATGATTCCACTCGCAACGGCTGAGCATTGGAATTCAATATTGTGCAGCACGAATTTGTGCAGGGCCTGAAATCCGCTGAAATCCAGCAGGTACTTGTACCGATTGAAGGTGAAATTCTGCGTGCCTTCCGCATCGTACAACGGTGCGCTCAGGGTGATCTCGCCCGTAGTGATATTTTTGGACCGCACGTAGATCTCTCGCCCGACGCCCGCGCCTGTGACATGCGCGCCAACCGGAATCGCGGCAACATTACTTACACCTGTCAGCATGCGGGAATTGCTGGCGCTGTAGGTTGCGGTTGCCGTGACCGTGATGGTATCCCAATTCCCTGTAGGGGCCGCCTGCAGCTGACCATTGCAGATTACGCGGCGTGTTGCATAACTGGTGCGGTTACCCACGGCCGCTTGCATGTCGATGGGTTCGGTAATGTCCACCTTGCGACCACACAGATCCAACGCTTCGTGATCTGCGTTGTTCAGCAATGCCTGAAACGCTTTCTTGAAGGCCATCTCCTCATTATCGAACGCATCGACATAGCTCGAAAAATCGAAATTCTGGCGCAGCAGCAACATCGCACTGTCAGCCATGCGCACCGACCCTTCAAAGCGTGTCGGCGCATCGAAGGTGACGTCCCCGTTCAAACGGTAAACACCGCGAGGGATCAGTACCGTGCGCCCGTCGGACGCCGCATTTGCAGCTTCGAACGCTGCGGTGTCGTCGGTCACATTATCGCCGACCGCACCAAAGTCGCGCACGTCGACAGTCGCCAGCATATCCCGCAGGAAAACCGATGTGACGTCATCAATCTGAATATCGTCCACCCGGACGATCCCGCCATTCTGCCCGGTCAGATCGATCCCGAAGTGACCATAAAGCGCCTGCGGCCCCCAAACGAGGTCCACACCGTTGCGCAAGCCACCGCCAACGATTGCGCTGACTTCGACCACTTCACCATAAGAAGTGAGCGGCACGGCAGCAGAAAATTGCGGAACGCCCGGCACTGCACCGCCACCGGCGCGACCGGGATAACCCGCGATGCGCACCGAAGGCAGGTTACCACTGATCGCCTTGATGCGTACCGTGATCCGCAAGTAGCAGCCTGGCAGCAGAGGCGTTTCGCCCATATAGCGCAATCGCTGCACGGCGTCCGTCTTGACCAGCTCCAGCGCGCCGCCGAAATCCTGATCCGCAGGCACAAACGCTCCGGTCGTCGAATTTGCATATGTCGCCGACCCCGGCGTTCCGTCACCATTTGCCCAGACATCCAGACCCTCTGCAAACGCAGGCGGCATCAGCAGCACACCGTCGGTTATCGCCTTGTTCATCAAAATCCCTTTCCGCAGCCGGCCAAAGCCGAACAGGCTTCGGCAACATACCGTTTGATTGATCCCGCTTTCCGGCAGCACACCGGCGCGAGACAGGGAAATATCAACAAGCCGTTAAGGCGCGCCTACACCACCGTGACGTTGCTTGATCTGGAAGGCTTTGATCCCGCCCCCGGCTGTTACGCAGTCGCTCCTGGATCTTTCAGGATCTGCACGCCGTTGATCCGCCAGCCGTCGGAGGTCTGCTGCATGCGGTATTCCAACACGTGGCTGATGCCCTTCGCGTCGCGGATCAACACCTTTTGCCGATAGGTGCCTTCGTCCTTGCGAAGGTCCAGATAACGCATCTCTGCGGGTCGCCAAACCATTGGATACCCTTGCGTGACCATCCGTCCGAAATTTTCGGGCGTTTGGAATAGCCTTTGCAGATTGGGGCTGGCGAATTCGAAGGCGCTTGCAAAGTCATCCACCTTGAACGCCTCGAACTGTTGGGAAATGATTCCCTTGATTTCGACGCCCTGGGCCACCGCGCTGCCGACGCCAAACGTCAGGAACGCGACCACATAAACAAGTTTTCGCATGCCTCTTCTCCCTCAGCTGCGCGAACTATAGTAAGTCACGCGCAACCGATGGCAAGAGTTTCAGGCTTTGACGAGCTTACCGGCCAGCGCGTCGTCGATCAGCGCGACCGTTTCATCCACACCGTAGAGCGCGATAAAACCACCGAACCGCGGCCCCTGCGAAGCGCCCAGCAAGACCTCGTACAAAGCCTTGAACCAATCGCGCAGCGGGTCGAAGCGGTCCTTGCCGACGGCAAAAACCATGGATTGCAGCGCTTCGGCATCCAGACCGCCATCCCAGTCCACAAGATTGCCGCGCAATTCCTCCAGCGCCTCGCGCTCAAGCTCGTTCGGCGCGCGGAAAACCTTCTGCGGCTTTACGAAATCATTGTAATACCGCACCGCATGGCCAACAGCCGCGTCCATTCCCGGATTGCCCTCGGGTGTCGTTTCCGGCGCATATCGCTGGATGAACCCCCAAAGCTGGGATTTTTCCTCGGCACCTGACACGGAAGCAAGGTTCAAAAGCATCGAATACGGCACCACCATATCCGACTTCGGCACATCGCCCCCGTGGATATGCCACACCGGATTGTTCAACTGGGCAGTCATGTCCTGATTGAGAAAAGCGTTCAGTTGCTGGTGGTATTCATCGACCGCTTTGGGGATTACGTCAAAGAACAGCCGCTTCGCGGTCTTCGGCTTCTGAAACATGAAGTAGGCCAGCGATTCCGTACTCGCATAAGTCAGCCATTCATCAATTGTCAGGCCGTTGCCCTTGGACTTCGAAATCTTGCCGCCTTCGTCATCCAGAAACAGCTCATAGGTGAAAACCTCCGGCGGGCGTCCGCCAAGGATCGAACAAATTTTTGAATAGATCGCGGTATTGGGAGCGTGTTCCTTGCCATACGGTTCCCAGTCCACACCAAGCGCGGCCCAGCGGGCACCAAAGTCGGGCTTCCACTGCAATTTCACGTTCCCGCCCGTTACGGACATCGTCACTTCGGTACCGTCTTCATCATCAAACGTGATCTCGCCAGTGGCGGCGTTCACGTCGCGGATCGGCACATACAGAACCCGCCCCGTCGTCGGGCTGATCGGAAGGAAAATCGAATAGGTCTCGCGCCGCTCGTCCCGGAGGGACTTCAGCATCACAGCCATCAACTCGTCATACTTTTCGCATGCCTTCAGCAACGTCTGATCGAATGCTCCTGAACGGTAATATTCCCGCGCAGACTGGAATTCGTAGTCGAAACCAAACGTATCCAAAAACCGTTGCAGCATCGCGTTGTTGTGATGCCCAAAGCTTTCGTGACATTCGAAAGGGTCTGGCACGGAGGTCAACGGGCGCTGCAAATGTTCGCCCATCATCTCGCGGTTGGGCACGTTGTCAGGCACCTTGCGCAAACCGTCCAGATCGTCCGAAAACGAAATGAGCTTGGTCGGAATGTCGCTAATCGCCTCGAAGGCGCGTCGCACCATCGTGGTGCGCAACACCTCGCCGAAAGTCCCGATGTGCGGCAAACCGCTGGGACCATAGCCGGTCTCGAACAGCACGAATCCTTTTTCGGGTGCCTTCGCCTCGTAGCGTTTCAGCACGCGGCGCGCCTCTTCGAAGGGCCACGCCTTGCTTTGCATCGCTGCTTCACGCATCTCAGACATTTGCGATTTTCCCGACCTACCCGGCAGCGCCCAATGCGCGCGGTTGCGCGCTACCTATTGCGTCCCAAGGGGTGCGTCAATATTCTGCACTGCAACATACCAGTCGCAAAGGACGCTCCATGGCTCAGGACACCACCCATTCATTCAGCGCGCAGGACGCGCTCGTGGCCCTGATGATTGCTGTCTCGGCGTCCGACGAGAACATGCGCACCCCGGAACTGATCAAGATTCAGTCGGCTGTGAACAACCTGCCTGTTTTCGGATCCTTCGACATTGATCGCATCACACCGATCAGTCAAACTGTGTTCGACCTTTTCGAGCAGGAAGACGGGCTCGACGCGCTATTCGGCCTGATCCGCGAATCCCTGCCGGAGCGATTGTTTGAGACGGCCTATGCGTTGGCCTGCGATGTCGCAGCCGCCGATGGTGCTCTTGACGAGGCCGAACTGCGTCTGCTCGAAGAAATCCGTTACGAGCTGAACATAGACCGCCTGCATGCTGCGGCGATCGAACGCGGCGCACGGGCGCGGCACCTCACCTGAGACCACACGCCCGTTACGCTGTCGCGTTCGCCTGTTCAAAGGACAGCAGACGTTTCGTTCGCGGGTCCCACAGGTGCAACCGCGCATTGGCAAAGCTTTCGCGAATGGTCATGCGGTTCCCGTCGGCCAGCACCGCATGATCACGCAGCACTTCCGGCAGCCGGTAGAATGGGATTCGGCTATAGAGGTGGTGAACATGATGGATGCCGATATTGGCGCTGATCCATTGCAAAGCGGCTGGCAACACATAATGGGAACTGCCTTTCAGCGCAGCGTCATGCAGGTTCCAGTCCTCATCCTCCGCCCAATGTGTCGTTTCAAACTGATGCTGTACGTAAAACAACCAGACCCCGGCGGTTGCCGCCAGCAGGGTTGAGGGCAGGAATATCAGCAAGATCGGCATGATACCGCCAAAGTACAAAATAGCCATCAGCACGGCGAAAATCGCCACATTAGTACCCATCGCGCTGACCCAATATCTCGTCTTTTCCATCAACCCCAGCGGTATCCGGTTCTGGAGGAAAAACAGGTATCCCGGACCAAGCCCAAACAGGACGATCGGATGCCGGTACAACCGGTAGCCCAGACGCCCCAACGGCGTGAGCTGCTGATACTCCTCGAGGGTCAGGGTACAGACATCCCCCATCCCCCGACGTCCCAGATTGCCTGACGAACTGTGATGCATCGAATGGGTGCGCCGCCAGACGTCATAGGGCGTAAGCGTGAGAACGCCGATGCAGCGCCCCAACCAGTCGCTCATCACGCGGTTCTTGAAGAACGCACTGTGTCCGCAATCATGTTGGATGGCGAACAAACGCAGCAAAAATCCCGCGTTGCAAAGCGAGATCGCAAGCGCCAGCCACCCACTGATCGAAAGCGCCCACCAAGCCAAAGCCCAGAGCGCCAAGAATGGTCCCAAGGTGACGGCAAGCTCGAACGAGCTGCGTAGCGCGCTTGGTTCGCGGTAGTTGGACAGGATCTTTACCCAATCGCGCGCGTTGCTGATTTCGGGGATTTCCCGATCTTCTGAGGTTTTGTGTGCCATGTGCCTGCTTATTTTCGTTGTTGGCGATCTTGATAAACGAAAGCGCCCGCCAAACAATGCTTAAAGCCACTCGAGTTAACATGTTGTTTTCATCACCCAGTGGGGTGCGTCATTTTCTGCCTCGACCAGCGACGGCCCAGCCATTTCCTTACCTTCGAAGTAGCTAGTATTTGATCTGGGTCAAGGAGCGCGGTGCTTAAATCAATTATATTCATATAATAGAATGTGATTGAAAGGATCGAATCATGGCACTGAACTGGAAATACGGAGGCGTGCTGCTGGGGCTGGTGTTCTTCCTCGCGGTGGCGCTGGTCAAACCAATCGGGGTCTCGACACAGTTTGTCATTCTGGACGGGATACTCTGGAACGCTATCAACCCGGATGTCGTGACCGCGACGGACGATGGCTTTACTTCGACAAATGCCTATCTGGCCAAATCCGGCGGCAAGTATGCAGAATCGGTCGCCGAGCCTTGGAACTACAGCTTTGTCTTCGTTCTGGCGATGATGGCAGGAGCGGCCCTGTCCGTTTTCGCACGCGGCGGACTGTCCCGCGAGGAACGCAGCATCCCTGAACTATGGCGCAACACCGTCGGGGACGGCACGGCAAAGCGTTACGCGGTCGCATTCATCGGTGGGTTTATCGTGCTTTACGGTGCCCGGCTGGCGGGCGGCTGCACTTCGGGACATATGATGTCGGGCATGATGCAAACCGCGCTCTCCGGCTACATCTTCGCCGCCGGCGCATTCGCTGCGGCGATCCCGGTCGCAATCTTCATGTACAAGGAGGCTTGAGCCATGACTTCCATCATACTCGCAATCATCATCGGGGCCGCTTTCGGTGCCACGCTTGACCGTGTGGGGGCTACGAACCCCAGCCTGATCGGGCGGATGCTGAACGTCACGAACCTGCACCTGATGAAAACCATCCTTCTGGCGATCGGCACTGGTTCCATTCTGATGTTTGGCGGTCAGATGCTCGGCCTTGTCGATGTGGGCCATATGTCGGTCAAGGCAGCCTATATCGGCGTCTTTATCGGCGGACTGTTGCTCGGCACCGGTTGGGCCATGTCCGGCTATTGCCCCGGAACAGGTGTCTGCGCGGCAGCATCCGGCCGCAAGGATGCGCTCTTTTTCATCGCGGGTGGTCTGTTTGGGGCGGCAGCTTACATGGTGACCTATCCCGCATGGAAGGCGTCAGGCATGCTGGAGGATCTGGCGGGAGGCAAGGTTACGATCGGCACAGTTCCAGGCGCACCTTACGACGGCCTGACGGCGATGTCTGGCGATGTGATCGGCATCGTTCTGGGAGCCTTGCTGGTCGTCATCGCTTTCGCCCTGCCGATGTCACTGCGTACCGGTGGCCACGCCGTGCCTGCCGAATAGACATCCCAAAATCAACGTCTAGCCCGGCCACGATAGCCGGGCTTTTCCCTGCCCAGCAGTCAGAGAACCGTTACAACGGTCCCGATCGGTACGCGCTGGTAAAGGTCGATGACATGCTCGTTCAGCATCCGGATACACCCGCTGGAAACATTGCGGCCGATTGAATTCGGGGCAATCGTGCCATGGATAGCGTAATATGTATTTTTGCCATTCTGGAAAAGGTACAACGCGCGCGCGCCCAGTGGATTCTTCGGCCCTCCGGGTTGGGCGTCGGTGTTGCCTATAAACCGCGTGTAGGCGGACGGATCGCGTTCGATCATCTCGTCCGTCGGCCGCCATGTCGGCCATTCCTTCTTGACCGCAATTGTCGCGGTCCCGGTGAATTCAAGGCCCGCCTTGCCCACGCCAACACCATAACGCATCGCGGTACGCGGAGAAGTCACGTAATAGAGGTAATAGCTGCGCGGCAAGATCAGAAGCTGTCCCGGCTGGTAACCCTTTTTGATCTTCACCTCCTGGGGCGTGGGATCAAAACCCGCAGTGGCTGCGGGAAGGACTTGCGGCAATGCAGCGGCGGCAACAGTGCCTGCGATAAAGGTGCGGCGGTACATTGAAAAACCTCAAACTAGACTGGAACTGCCGCCTAGAATGTCAAAAGCGCCCGTTTTGACAACCCTCAGTCAACAAAAAACCGGCCATCCGTTGCAGAATGGCCGGTCAAAATATCGTGTAAGCGACAAAAGCTTATGCGAGCGCGATGTTGGTCGCAGATTCGCGGCCATCACGGCCTGCTTCGATGTCGAAGGTCACTTTCTGGTTGTCGGCCAGACCTGTCAGGCCTGCGCGCTCAACGGCAGAGATGTGCACAAACACGTCTTTGCTGCCGCCATCGGGTGCGATAAAGCCGAAGCCTTTGGTAGTGTTGAACCATTTTACGGTGCCAGTAGCCATTCCGTAGTCTCCTTAGTAGTGCCATCCGCGGTGTGCGATAGCTTGGCGTAGTCGGTCGTAGTTCGAGTGACTGAAGCCGTAAGGGAGACAGTGGGTCGAAATAGATAACGTCTGCAGTCGGGTATATGGCACCAGACGCTGTTAAAATCAAGGGCAAGCCAAGAGATTGGCGGGAAGCCGCTGCAAGGCGTGCTGTCTGGGGATTGGTAAGTCGCCATGATCCTGGATGCGGAGCGGTCATGGCAACAGCAAAGGGTATGACCGGCCCGCCCTAGCGGCTGACCCGCCGCTAATCTGGGCAGACGGGTTATCGCATTGACCGGTTTTTCAGATGTAGGATCGCTAGCGCTTTCCTGCAAGGGCTTTATAAATTCCACTGAGCGCCTCTTGAGAAAACGCTACCTCGAAGCCGTTGAACACAAATGCAAAACCCATGAAATTCGTCCTAGCGGACGAATTTCTTGTGCTTCAACCGCTTGGGCTCAAGCGCATCGGCCCCCAAGCGCCGCTTCTTGTCCTCTTCGTAATCGGTAAACCCGCCTTCGAACCATTCAACATGGGCCTCGCCTTCGAATGCGAGGATATGCGTGCAGATGCGATCGAGGAAAAAGCGGTCGTGTGAGATGACGACAGCGCAACCGGCGAAGTCCACGAGCGCATCTTCCAAGGCGCGCAACGTCTCCACGTCCAGATCATTGGTCGGTTCATCGAGCAGCAGGACGTTCCCGCCCTCTTTCAGCAGGCGTGCCATGTGGACGCGGTTGCGTTCGCCGCCCGAAAGCTGCCCGACCTTTTTCTGCTGGTCGCCGCCCTTGAAGTTGAACGATGAACAATATGCCCGCGAATTGACCTCGGCGTCCCCCAGCTTGATAAGCTCGGCCCCGCCCGAGATCGCTTCCCAGACATTATCATCGGCGTTCAGGTCATCGCGGGACTGGTCGACGTAGGACAGATCGACAGTATCGCCGTATTCGATCGTCCCCTCGTCGGGCTTTTCCTGACCTGTCAGCATCTTGAACAGCGTCGATTTACCCGCGCCGTTCGGGCCGATCACGCCGACGATACCGCCGGGGGGGAGGGAGAAATCCAGCCCCTCGATCAACAGTTTGTCGCCCATGTGCTTTTTCAGCCCCTCGACCTCGATCACCTTGGATCCGAGACGCGGACCATTGGGGATGACGATCTGCGCGCGGGTGAGCTTTTCACGCTCTGAGGTTTCGGCCATTTCGTTATAGGATTTGATGCGGGCCTTGGATTTCGCCTGCCGTGCCTTGGCCCCTTGACGCATCCATTCCAGTTCGCGCTCCAGCGTCTTTTGCTTTGACTTGTCTTCGCGTGCTTCCTGGCTGAGGCGCTTGGCCTTCTGTTCCAGCCAGTCGGAATAGTTGCCCTCGTTGGGGATGCCGCGGCCGCGGTCCAATTCGAGAATCCAGCCGGTGATGTCGTCGAGGAAATAGCGGTCATGGGTGACGATCAGGATCGTCCCTTTGTAGTCGATGAGATGCTGTTGCAGCCAGGCGATGGTTTCGGCATCAAGGTGGTTGGTCGGCTCATCGAGAAGCAGCATTTCGGGCGCTTCAAGCAGCAGTTTGCACAGCGCCACGCGACGCGCTTCGCCGCCTGACAGCGACGTGACATCGGCATCGTCGGGGGGACAGCGCAACGCCTCCATCGCGACGTCGATCTGGCTGTCCAGATCCCACAGGTTCTCGCTGTCGATCTGATCCTGCAGCGACGCCATTTCGTCCGCCGTCTCGTCTGAATAATTCATCGCCAGTTCGTTGAAGCGGTCGAGCTTGGCCTTCTTTTTGGCAACCCCCAGCATGACGTTCTCGCGCACGCTGAGCGCCGGGTCGAGCTTCGGCTCCTGCGGCAGATAACCTACCTTTGCCCCTTCGGCGACCCATGCCTCGCCTGTGAAGTCGGTGTCGATCCCGGCCATGATCTTCATCAGGGTGGATTTACCGGCCCCGTTCGGACCGACGACACCGATCTTGACACCGGGCAGGAAATTGAGGTGGATATTCTCAAAGCACTTCTTGCCGCCTGGATAGGTCTTGGAAACACCTTGCATGTGGTAGACGTATTGATAGGCGGCCATTTGCGGAATCCTTTGGGATGACTGAGCTTCGCCCTGCAATATCGTCCACGCGGGACAAGATCAACGGCGCGCTTTTGAAAGGCGTGCCGTCTTGCGCATGCCCATAAGATCAGCCGATTTCACTGTTTAGACCCCGATGTCAGGTCGATTTATCTGCATGCAAGATGATTGCAGGAAAATTTTTGTTAACGTATTTGTTACTATTGCGTTACCCTGCGGCAGGTACCCGCTGCGGGGGTCGGTACCGGCTCTGTGTTTCATCGACCAAGATGGGCACGGGGATTGCGACAACAGCAGGGAAAACAATATGTCGAAAACCACCATTATCGTGGGCCTGGACGGATCGGAGGCCGGCGCGCGCGCGCTTGCTTTCGCGAAACAGCGGGCCAAACTCATCGGCGATTGCGCGATCACGATTTGCTACGTGATCGAATGGTCGCCTTTTTCGTTCCAGACAGCTGAGGAAAACGAACAGCGCCACAATCGCCGCGAAGAGGAGCTGTCGATGGCGCATAAACGCATCGTCGATCCGGCCGTCAAGGAAACGCGGGCCGAGGGCCTCGAAGTCGAGGGCATCGTAAAGCATGGCGACGTGTCGGACATTCTGGAGGCGCTGGCCAAAAAGCAAAAGGCCAGCCAGATCGTCGTCGGCCGCGTCGGGGCGCGCGGAATCAAAGAACGTCTGTTCGGCGGTGTCACAGGGCGGCTCGCTGCCGCGTCGTCGGTGCCCGTCACGATCATTCCTTGAAACGAAGGTGAGTAAAATGAACAAATTCTTTAGCACAGGGCTGGTCGCTACAGCGCTCAGCCTGCCGTCGTTGGCTGCGGCACAAGAGGCCGTCTCTTTCGATCAGCGCGTCAATGATATCTTCGCCAGCTCAACAGGCTGGTTCGTCAATTTGATCTTCATGAACTTGCCCGGAACGTCATTTCCGTGGATCGTACTATGGCTGGTCGTCGCGGCGTCTATCTTCACGATCTATTTCGGGTTTATCCAGCTGCGCGCTTTCGGGCACGCGATCTCGCTGGTGAAGGGCGATTACTCCGATCCGAACGATGCGGGCGAGGTCAGCCACTTTCAGGCACTGACGACGGCGCTTTCGGGCACGGTGGGCCTTGGCAACATCGCCGGTGTGGCGGTCGCCGTGGGCATCGGCGGGCCGGGGGCGACATTCTGGATGATCCTTGCCGGTCTTCTGGGTATGGCGTCAAAATTCACCGAATGTACGCTGGGCGTAAAATACCGCAACGAATATGCGGATGGCCATGTTTCCGGTGGTCCGATGTATTACATGACAAAAGGCTTCAAGGAACGTGGCCTGCCGGGCGGCAAGGTATTGGCGGTGATCTTCTCGGTCTTCACGATCGGCGGGGCATTAGGCGGCGGCAACATGTTTCAGGCCAATCAGGCGCACGCGCAGATCTCCGGGGTCCTGGGTGATTTCCCGGGCTGGATCACGGGCATCGTCTTTGCTGTCGTGGTGTTCATGGTTATCGTCGGGGGCATTAAATCCATCGCGAAGGTGACGGAAAAGGTCGTCCCTTTCATGGGCATCACTTACGTTCTGGCCGCGTTGGTCATTCTGATCGTCAATGCAGACCAGATCGGCTGGGCCTTCGGTCAGATCTTTGAAGGTGCCTTCACGGGGCTCGGTGTCGCAGGCGGTTTTGTCGGCGCGTTGATCCAGGGGTTCAAGCGGGCTGCGTTCTCCAACGAAGCGGGTGTCGGCTCGGCTGCCATCGCCCACTCTGCCGTGCGTACGAACGAACCAGTCACGGAAGGCGTCGTATCCTTGCTGGAGCCGTTCATCGACACGGTGGTGATCTGCACCATGACGGCGCTGGTGATTACCATTTCGGGCGTTCTTATCATGGATCCGGCAACCGGCAACTTCGTGCTGAACGAAGCCGGCACGGCGATTTCGACGGTCGGAGACCTGAGCGGCGTCGGACTGACATCGGCGGCATTTGCCACCGGGTTCAGCTGGTTTCCGTATGTGCTGGCCCTTGCGGTGGTCCTGTTCGCTTTTTCGACCATGATCAGCTGGTCCTACTATGGCCTCAAGGCGTGGACCTATCTGTTCGGAGAGGGCAAGACGACGGAGCTGATTTTCAAGCTGATCTTCTGCTTCTTCATTATCGTAGGTGCGGCGGCGCAACTTGGCGCGGTGATCGACTTCTCCGACGCGATGATCTTTGCGATGGCAGTGGTCAACATTACCGCACTCTACTTCCTGATGCCGATCGTGAAGCGTGAAATGAACAGCTATTTCGCACGCATCAAGTCAGGCGAGATCGTCAAACACGTGAATTGATGCGCGATTGACAAGCGGGCCGATTGCCCGTCCATTCGGCCCCTGAAGCAATTCGGGGGCCGTGTTCGTTGCGCCATAGTTTTCCATACGCCGCCCCCGGTCAGGTCGTCGGACTGTTGGGGGGATCGTTCGATCCTGCCCATGCAGGACACGCGCATATCACACGCGAAGCGATCAAGCTGTTCGGGCTGGACCGGGTATGGTGGCTTGTCACCCCCGGAAACCCTCTGAAAGCGCACGGCCCCGCGCCTTTGCAACAGCGGTTGAAACACGCGCGCACGGTGATGCATGACCCCCGCGTCGACGTCACAGGGATCGAGGCGGCGCTGCAAACCAGATACACGGCGCAAACGCTCAAGGCGTTGCAACGTCACTATCCAAGGGTGCGTTTCGTTTGGCTCATGGGGGCTGACAACCTTTCGCAGCTCCATCAATGGCAGGACTGGCGCAACATCATGGACCGGGTGCCCGTAGGCGTGCTTGCCCGGCCCGGTCAGCGCATTTCGGCCCGGATGAGCAGGGCTGCCAAGCTTTACGCGCCCTACCGGATACCAGGGCGGCTGTCCCAGACGCTGGGCCGGGCGGCACCGCCCGCCTGGTGCTTTGTCAACGTCCCGATGGTGGATATCTCTTCGTCTGCAATCCGTGCGGCGGGGAAGTGGAAATCGTCACCTCAACCGCGTTGACGCGATCCCTGCCCCGAGGATCACGACCAACCCCACCCAGGTCCACGCATCTGGCAGGTTGCCAAAGATGCTCCAACCAAGCGCCACAGCCGCCACCAGCTGAAAATAGATCAGCGGGGCAAGCCGTGTGGCAGGTGACAAGCGATAAGCAAAAAGCAGCAACAGATTGCCCAGCATCGACGAAAGCCCGGAGGTCAGCGTCAGTCCCGCCACGCCAGCGGTTGGCGCAGGCAGCCAGATCAGCCCGACGGGGGCCAGCAATACCGCACTGATCGCCATCTGGCTGAACGTCAAAGGCAACGGCGGTGCAAGGTGGCTGAGCCAGCGCGATTGCGTCAGGAACGCGCCATAACACAGACCCGCGACGACCGCCCAACCGGTGCCGACGGTCATCCCCGCGCCGGGCCGCACAACGATCAGCACACCGACAAATCCGAGCACAACCAGCGCCGTGCGCAGATAAGTTACCGGTTCACGCAGAAAAATGGCGGCAAGCGCATAGCTGAACAGCGGGCCGACAAAAAACGCGGCAAAGACGGTCGCGACCGCTTCGGTCTGGAGCGCTGTCTGGATCGAAGTGATCCCGGCTGCCAGCGTCGCCGCGCGAAGCCATATCCGCCAGTCGCGCAGGATGGACAGGCTGCCGCGCGGCAGGAATGGTGCCAGTGCCAGCGCGCCGATGACGAATCGTGACCAGGCAACGAACACCGGTGCCGCGCCATGCTGCGACGTCAACAGCTTGCCCGCGCTGTCGCCCAAGGGGATCAGGGACATGGCTACAAACATGATGAAAACGGCGCGATGCATGCGCCGAGGCGGTAGCATGGCGCTGGCATGTTGGAAATGTGAATTGCGGCATCTTGTGAGCGGCGCAAACCTCTGGTTATGTCGAAAGCATGTCTGTCAGATATTCCCGACGCTCAATTCTCACAGCCGCCCTTGCGGGGCTCTTGACTGCGCGCGCGGGTCAGGCTGCGCCGCCGGACACATCGCTGCGGCCGGTTCTGCGACCCGGAGGTCACCACAAACGCGCCGCTGACAGCATTGACGACATTCTCGGCGGTGCCCAATTGCTCGGTCGGGTGGCATTCACGGTGGCCGACGCGCAAACCGGCGATGTGCTGGAGGGTCGCGATGACTTGCGCGGTAAACCGCCCGCCAGCGTGACCAAGGCGCTGACCGCGCTCTATGCGTTGGACATGCTGGGCCCGGATCACCGCTTCGAAACGCGGATCATGGCAACTGGCGGCATCAAGGACGGCGCGATTCAGGGCGACCTGATCCTCGCAGGTGGCTGCGACCCGACTCTGGATACGGATGGGCTTGCGGAATTGGCCGCGACCCTCAAGACCGCCGGCGTCTCCTCGGTCAAGGGCGATTTCCTCGTTTACGATGCTGCTCTGCCGGTCCTCTCGCGCATTGATCCAGAACAGCCCGATCATGTCGGCTATAACCCCGGCATCTCGGGAATCGCGTTGAATTTCAACCGTGTGCATTTCGAATGGAAGCGCGGCAGCAGCGGTTATGCCGTCACGATGCAAGGTCGGTCAGCCAGGCACCGGCCTGGTGTAGGAATGGCCAGCATGCGCGTCGAGGATCGTTCCATGCCGGTCTATACATACCGCGAAACCGCTGCGCGCGACGAATGGTCGGTGGCACGCGGCGCGTTGGGACAAGAAGGCGCGCGTTGGTTGCCGGTGCGAAAGCCCGGGCTTTATGCGGGCGATGTCTTTGCCACTCTGGCCGCAGCGCAAGGCGTCCGCCTCAAAGCGCCGAAGACCGTGAGCAGCCTGCCCGAATCCGAGTTGGTTCTGGCGCAACGCAGTGCGCCACTTCGCGACATTCTCAAGGATATGCTAAGGTATTCTACCAATCTTACCGCCGAAATGCTCGGCCTCTCGGCCAGCATGATGCGCGGGTTGCAACCTGCCAGCCTTGCGGCATCTGCCGCCGAAATGAGCCGCTGGGCAAAAGCGGAACTGGGCATGAACTCGCCTGCGCTGGTCGATCATTCGGGACTTGGTGACGCCAGCTCGCTGACTACACGGGACATGGTGCGGGCGCTGGTCACGGCCGAAAGTTCCGGCCTGCGCGCCATTCTCAAGCCTGTCGCCATGCGGGACGCCAAAGGGCGGCCGGATAAGACCCATCCGGTCAAGGTTCTGGCGAAAACTGGCACGCTGAATTTCGTGTCATGCCTTGCCGGATACATTACAGCGTCGGATGGCAGGGAATTGGCATTTGCGATATTCGCCGCTGACGAGGACATCCGCGCCACCCTCACCCGCGCCCAACGAGAATCCCCCCGAGGCGGCCGCAGCTGGAACGCCCGCGCCAAGCGCGTGCAACTGGCGCTCATAGAACGCTGGTCGCTGGTCTATGCAGGATAAGGTTTCAGGATCAAAAAAGGCCGGCGTTTCCGCCGACCCTCACCTTTCGCAAACCTGAAATTATCAGTTCAGCGCCTTGTCCGTGATAGCATGCGTCCAGGCACCTTCAGGCTGTTTGGAGATCACCGGATCGGACCCGCCTGACAACAACGAGTCGACCGTGCGCTGATAATCAGCCTCGTCCAAAGCACCATTGGATCCGGCAGTCAGCTTGGCGATTTCACTCATCATGCGACGCTGATGCTTTTCGGTCTGTGCACCGGAAGCATCGTATTCCAGCACGATATCCGCCGCTTCTTCAGTGTTTTCTTCAGCGTATTTCCAGCCCTTCATCGACGCGCGCACGAAACGCACCATCTTGTCCTCGAACGCCGGGTCTTCCAGACGGTCTTCCAGAACATAAAGCCCGTCTTCAAGTGTCGCGACACCCTCGTCTTCGTATTTGAACAGCACCAGATCGTCATCTGTCAGACCGGCATCAATCACCTGCCAATATTCATTGTACGTCATCGTGGAAACGCACGCTGCCTGATTTTGCAGCAAAGGATCGACATTGAAGCCTTGCTTGAGAACGGTCACTCCGTCTTCGCCGCCATCTGTGGAAAGGCCAAGCTGCGACATATAGCTGAGGAACGGAAACTCGTTGCCAAAGAACCAGACACCCAGCGTCTTGCCCTTGAAATCATCGGTGCTGCTGATGCCTGCGTCTTTTCGGCAGGTCAGCATCATGCCAGAGCTTTTGAATGGCTGGGCGATATTGACCATCGGCAGACCCTTTTCCCGAGCGGCAAGCGCCGCTGGCATCCATTCGACGGTCACATCCGCGCCACCACCGGCCAACACCTGCGTCGGCGCAATGTCCGGCCCACCGGGCTTGATCGTGACATCGAGCCCCTCTTCTTCGTAGAAGCCTTTTTCCAACGCGACGTAATAGCCCGCGAATTGCGCCTGCGTGACCCATTTCAATTGTAGCGTGACTTCGTCGGCGGCAAATCCCTGTGTCGCCCAAAGGCTGGTAGCCGCAACGGCAGCAAGTTGTTTTATCGTTTTCATTTTGGTTTTCTCCCGGTTGGTTTGTTTATCTTATCTCAGTTTCGCTGGCTTGGATGCCAGAATGTGACCGAACGCTCGGCAAGCGACATCAGCCCGTAGAACGCGGAGCCCGCAAGGGCCGCGACCACAATCTCCGCCCACACCAGATCAAGCGCAAGCTGCCCCACGGAGGTGGAGATGCGAAATCCCATTCCCTTGACCGGAGAGCCAAAAAATTCGGCAACAATGGCACCGATCAGTGCCAGCGTCGTTCCGATCTTGAGGCCGTTGAAGACAAACGGCATCGCCGCAGGCAACCGCAGGCGCACAAGCGTCTGCCAGTAGCTTGCGGCATAGGTCCGCATCAGATCGCGCTGCATGGCTTCGGTGGCCTGCAATCCCTGCACGGTGTTGACCAGCATGGGAAAAAACACCATCACCACCACGACAGCCGCTTTCGACTGCCAGTCAAATCCGAACCACATGACGAGAATGGGGGCCATCCCGATCACGGGCAACGCAGCCACGAAATTGCCAACAGGCAATAGCCCTCTTTGCAAAAACGGATAGCGGTCGATCGCAAGTGCGATGAGAAACGCCGCCCCGCAACCGATCACATACCCCGACAAAGCCCCTTTCACGACGGTCTGGACGAAGTCGACCCAAAGGATATCGAGCGAAGATGCGAAGCGCACGGCGATCAGACTCGGTGCCGGCAACAGCACCTGACTTATCTCCAGACCGCGCACGACACCTTCCCAGACCGCGACCAATGTCAGTCCGAACACCAGCGGCGGCAGGATCCCGATACGCGCGCCATCCCGCCGTTTTGCCAGCCATATATTGACCGACATCCCGACAAGCCACGCCACTACTGCAAAAAGCAGCCACCCCATCACACCATCCCCATCCGTTTCAGCGTGGCGCGCTGGAGAAGTCCGATGAATCCGACCAATGCCGCGGCCAATACCGCCGCCATGATCAGTGCGCTCCAGATCTGGATGGTCTGCCCGTAATAACTCCCCGCCAGCAACCGCGCGCCAAGACCCGCCACTGCGCCGGTCGGCAACTCACCGACAATGGCACCGACCAGGGACGCCGCCATCGCGATTTTGAGCGAGGTAAAGAAATATGGCATTGATGCAGGCAATCGCAACTTCCAAAACGTCTGCGTCCGGCTGGCATACCACGTCCGCATCTGATCCAATTGCATCGCTTCCGGACTGCGCAGTCCCTTTACCATTCCGACCACAACGGGAAAAAAACTGAGGTACATGCTGATCATCGCCTTGGGCAGAAGTCCGGAGATCCCCACAGCGTTGAGCACCACGATAATCATCGGTGCAATCGCCAGGATCGGTATCGTCTGGCTGGCAATGACCCATGGCATCACACTCATGTCCATGACCCTGTTGAACACGATACCCACGGCGAGAAGCACGCCCAAGCCGGTACCCAGCACAAATCCCAGCAACGTTGCGCTGAGCGTGACCCAACTGTGATAGATCAGCGACCGCTTGGAGGTTATCTTTTTCTCCACGGTCGTCTGCCAAAGTTCAACAGCAACCTGATGCGGCGCGGGCAACTTGGGCTTTTCCTGAGACCACGTATCGCTCAACAGAACGGAAAACGTGATCTCCTCGCCACTGCGGGTTGCCTTGTCGTAGGTCCATGGCGCGTTCAGCCAGACTGCAGCCGCGTACCAAAGTACAAACAGGAATCCGACCACCGTCACCACAGGTACGAAGCTCTGTCTCATCCCGCGCCCCCTGTTTCATTGTTCTGCAAATATCCCGGCGCTACTCCCTGATGCAAATCCTGATCTTTGGATATTTTAGGAACAATGAAACCTCTAGGTGGTCTGATACATCGGCGGTACAGGCTGGGAAGCCGATGACCGTGAACGATGAAAGAGGACCCCGCCTCCTCAACCAAACAGCGGAGCGGACCCGGCGTATCGGAGAGAACCTTTGGCCGCCGGGCCGCTTTGACCTCAGGTATCAGCATGACCTGCCCTCAATCCTTCGCGAACCCGATGTGCTACCTCCAGAAACTCCGGCGTGTCACGAATATCCAACGGACGCTCTCGCGGGAGTGGGCTCTCGATGACATCGCTGATCCGGCCGGGGCGCGGTGACATCACGACGATCTTAGTACTGAGATACACCGCCTCGGGGATGGAATGGGTCACAAACGCAATCGTCTTGCCGGTCCGGTCCCACAGCCGTAGCAACTGTTCGTTCAGGTGGTCTCGTACGATCTCGTCCAACGCTCCAAATGGTTCGTCCATCAGCAAGATATCGGCATCAAACGACAAAGCCCGCGCGATACTCGCCCGCTGCTGCATGCCGCCCGATAGCTGCCATGGGAATTTCTTCTCGAAACCGCTCAACTCGACGAGGTCCAGTACCCGCGCGACCCGTTCCGCCTGCTCTGCTTTGGGCACGCCCATGATTTCAAGGGGCAGGCGAATATTTCCACCGATGGTCCGCCATGGATACAGCCCTGCTGCCTGAAAGACGTAGCCATATGCCCGCTGCTTTCGCGCTTCCTCCGGCGTCATGCCGTTGACGGCGATGGTTCCGCCCGTGGGTTGTTCAAGATCCGCCATCACCCGCAGGAATGTCGTTTTGCCGCAGCCGGAAGGGCCGATGAAGCTGACAAATTCGCCCTTGGTGATGTCGAGGCTTACCCCCTTGAGCGCGTGGATAGGGCCATCGTTCGTCTGGAAAGTGAGGTCAAGATCCCTAGCCGAGATGACGGCGCTCATGCTGGTCTCCCCGGTGCCGAAAGGACAGGTTCACGCCGGGCATTGGCTGGAACCAGCGAGTTTGACGTCTTCACGAGAGGTGTTTGGCCTGCGCCCGACGGGCGCTCGAAAATGAGGATGTAGCCGGTTGAGAGCGTCCACAGACCAAGCGTCAGTACCAGCAGGACGATCCGGAAAACCCAGACGATCAGGTTGCGGTCTTCAGGGAGGACTTCAACCACGTTCCATCCAGCCGAATTCTTTACCGCAATAACCTTTTGCAGTCTCACAAACTGGCTACCGGCCAGCAATCCGATGATGCCACCGGTAAAGCGCAAGCGTGCCAAACTGTTTTCTTTCTGCACCTTCATAAATCCCAATCAGATCCCCGCCGGAATGTTCAGCGGATCACGCTTGATCATTTTCGGGCTGGTCAGCTCCTTCCACTTGCTCAGCGCCACGTTGGCCGAAGGAAACGCAGGGCGTGGAATGAACCGGCCGCGTCCCGGATTGGGTTGCGAATTCTGCCCCCATGCCCAGATCACTTCGCCCCGGCTCAGGGTATATCGCGACTGCGCCTTGACCTCAAAACCTTCGAACACGTTGGAATCCAATACCGAATGGTGATTGCTTGGTGAAATAGTCTTGGCGATCTTGGGGTCCCATACGACGATATCCGCATCCGCCCCTTCGACGATAGCACCTTTGCGCGGATAGATATTCAGGATCTTCGCCACATTTGTCGAGGTCACCGCGACAAATTCGTTCGGCGTCAGGCGCCCCGTTTCAACACCTTCGGTCCACAACACGGCCAAGCGTTCCTCAAGCCCGTTGGACCCGTTGGGGATGATGCGGAAATCATCCCTTCCGGCGCGCTTCTGTTCCGTGTTGAAGGCGGCGTGATCCGTCGCTACCACCTGCAATGACCCCGATTGCAAACCCGCCCAGAGCGAATCCTGATGGTCCTTGCTGCGGAACGGCGGGCTCATCACGCGGCGCGCGGCATAGTCCCAGTCTGTATTGAAATAGACGCTCTCGTCCAGCGTCAGAAACTGGATCAGCGGCTCGCCATAGACGCGCATTCCCTTTTGCCGCGCCCGGCGGATCGCCTCATGTGTCTGCTCGCAGGATACATGCACGATATAGAGCGGCACTCCAGCGGTATCAGCGATGGTGATCGCCCGGTTCGCCGCTTCGCCTTCCAGCTCCGGCGGGCGGCTATAGGCATGACCTTCCGGCCCGGTGATCCCCTGATCGAAATATTTCTGTTGCAGCTCAGCGACCAGATCACCGTTTTCGGCGTGGACCATCGGCAACGCGCCCAGCTCGGCGCAGCGCTTGAAGGACGCGAACATTTCGTCGTCCTCGATCATCAAGGCTCCCTTGTAGGCCATGAAGTGCTTGAATGAATTGACGCCCATATCGACGGCGTCTTTCATCTCGTTGAAAACGGTCTCGTTCCAACCCGTGATCGCCATATGATAGCCGACGTCGCTGCAGATCTGTGGAGCCGACTTGCGGTGCCACTCATTGATCGCGTTCTTGATGGATCCGTCCGCACCGGGCAGGCAGAAGTCCACGACCATCGTGGTCCCGCCAACGGCTGCGGCCCATGTGCCGCTCTCGAAAGTTTCGGCGGCAGTCGTGCCCATGAAGGGCATTTCCAGGTGGGTATGCGGATCAATGCCGCCGGGGATGACATAAGCGCCTTCCGCGTCGATGTATTCGTCGCCCTTCAGGTCCTCGCCGATCCGAACGATCTTCTCGCCCTCAATCAGCACGTCGGCTTTCCATGTCCGGTCTGCCGTGCAGACCGTGCCGCCTTTGATTACCTTGGACATATCAATTCTCCCTGTTCCTTCATTGGCCCGACCATTTTCGGGCTGTGAGGGGCTAGCCCCCGGCTCAGACTGACCCAAAACACCCCAAGGCCGGCCCATGCACCCCGATGTCCAGCGGGCCGAAATCGCTCTCGACGCATAGCGAGAAATACCCCGCCGTAGGCAAAAACACGACGCGATACGTTCCGTCGCCCCTCGACACCGACCAGCACCGCTGGGTGATACCGCCTGAGAAATTCACCGTGACTTCCCTCGGCTCCCGCCGCGCCTTTGTGAATGCCGCCGCCGTGCGGCGAAAGACCCTGTCATGACTTTGCATCGCTTCTGCGATCTCCGCATCCAGCAAAGCGTCAATCCGCTCAGCAATGGAAAGGTCTGGTTCGATCACGCGACACCCCGGAATTTTCGAGAATTCCGGCCCGATATTTTCAAAAAAATCGGTGCTTGCTTCACCCGATGACCTCCGCCGTTTCCACTACCGCGTGCATCAGCACATCCACGCCCGCCTGCGCCCACTCCCTGGAGATATCCTCAGCCTCGTTGTGGCTCAACCCGTCCACGCATGGACACATCACCATCGCCGTCGGGGCCACGCGGTTTATCCAGCACGCATCATGTCCGGCACCCGAAATGAGGTCCATGTGACTATACCCCAACCGCTCAGCGGCTGCACGCACAGCCGCAACGCAATCTTCGTCAAAGGTCACCGGATCAAACCCGCCGACCTTCTCGAACTCGATTCCAAGTCCCATCTCTTCGGCAATTGCCGAGCCTTCGCTGCGCAGCCGTTTCTCCATATCTTCAATTACGCTGAGATCCGGCGACCGGAAATCAACGGTAAACACCACCTTGCCGGGGATCACATTGCGCGAATTGGGGAACACATCGATATGACCCGCCGCACCCACCGCATGGGGCGCATGGGACAGCGCGATTTCGTTGACCTTTTCGAGGACCCGGGCCATCCCCAGCCCTGCGTCATGCCGCATTGGCATTGGCGTGCTGCCGGTATGAGAATCCTTTCCCGTGATGGTCACCTGCGTCCACGACAGCCCCTGACCGTGCGTGACAACGCCGATGTCACGTTCCTCTGCCTCCAGAATCGGTCCTTGCTCGATATGCAATTCGAAAAATGCCCGCATCTTGCGCGCGCCGACCTCTTCCTCGCCACGCCAGCCGATGCGGCTCAACTCATCACCGAAAGTCTTGCCTTCGGCATCGACCCTCCCGTAGGCCCAGTCCTGCGTATGCACCCCGGCGAACACCCCCGAGGACAACATCGCCGGCGCGTACCGCGTGCCTTCCTCGTTGGTGAAGTTCACCACCACGATGGGATGTCTTGTCTTGATCCCGAGATCGTTCAACGTCCGCACGATCTCCAGTCCGCCCAGCACCCCCAGAACACCGTCATATTTGCCGCCTGTCGGTTGGGTATCTAGATGGCTGCCAACATAGACCGGCAAGGCCTCGGGGTCCGTCCCCTCGCGTCGCGCGAACATGTTGCCCATCTGGTCCAGACCCATCGAACAGCCCGCCGCCTCGCACCACTTCTGGAACAGGGCACGGCCTTCGGCATCCTCATCTGTCAACGTCTGACGGTTGTTGCCCCCCGCCACACCGGGCCCGATCGCGGCCATCTCCATAAGACTGTCCCACAACCGATCAGGGTTGATCTTCAGGTTCTCTCCGGGGGCTGGCATTGGCTGGCTCCTTCAGGCTGGTCTGCGAATTTTTACCATTTGGTAAAGCTACGATTGCGGTTAGGCTGGTAACTGTCAAGAACTGGTTTTAGGACACATCCAAGCGACTGCACCCCTGCCTGTTTTCACAGCATTCCCGGAGAAACCCCGTGTCCCCAGCCCCCATCAAGAAGCCCAGCCGCATCCAGATGCGCAACCGTGGACTGATCCTGGATGCGGCACTGGACGTGTTCTCCATGCATGGCTACCGTGGTGCCACGCTGGACCAGATAGCCGAGCAGGCGGGCATCTCCAAACCCAACATCCTGTATTATTTCGACGGCAAGGAAGCCATTCACGTGACCTTGCTCAACCAGTTGATAGAAACATGGCTCGACCCGCTGGCGGCGCTCGATCCTGCTGGTGATCCGGTGGCGGAACTGCTGGATTATGTGCAGCGCAAACTCGACATGGCCCGTGATTTGCCGCGCGAAAGCCGTCTCTTCGCCGGCGAAATCCTGCAAGGCGCACCGCGCATAGGGCCGCACCTTGAGACCGGCCTGAAACCGCTTTTCGATGAGAAATGCGCGGTAATCCAGACATGGGTGGATGCGGGACGACTGGCACCGGTTGATCCGCAGCATCTTATCTTCTCGATCTGGGCGACGACCCAGCACTACGCCGATTTCGGGTCGCAGGTCGCAGTCCTGCTTGCGCGAGGCGAAGACCCGCATGTCCGCGCCTCCAATCATCTGGCAGCGATGTTTCGCGCGTTTCTGGCCCCTGCGCGTTAACCAAAGTTACCAATATCTGCTCGGATTAACGAACCGTTAAGACTCAAGGCGCAAATTGTAAGTGGGTGTGGGCTCCTCTTTGTTTATAGGACGGAGCAGAACAATGAGTTCGATTTTACTAAGCAGTCCGTTTGCGTCCCAGCCGCCGCCCTCAATCAGCGCTCCGGCAGTGACAGCGAACACACAGATCATCGCGGCCCCGCAAGCTGCCCCGGGAGGCAATGGCGCAGGAAGTTCCACTTCTTTCGGGAATTCCGGCGGCGGCTACGGGGCAGGCAAGCAAGGGCCGCTGGCGTTTCTTGCCAAGGCGCTGGAGCGCGAACCGCAGCGGCCGGCAAAGCCGACCGGCGATTCAATCGTAAACGCGCAAACAAGAGACCGCGCGCAGGCAGACGCCAGCAAATCGCTCACGCTTGGCCCCGACCTTCCGGCTGTCGCCATGCCGGACCCGCTTCCGACATCGCCGTTCCTTCTGCAACTGTCACAGAAGGCCGGTGCGCAAGCCAGCTGACGCAGGGACAGGACGCCTGCGCGCCTATTCTGCCGCCTTCGCGCTCGGGTTATTCGGATGCGTGGTCCAGTTCGCATAGGTCGGCTGGACCACCTTGCCCGTTCGCGGATCCGTCGCCCCCGCCTGCATCGGCACCATGTCGATGCAGTCTTCGACTGGGCAGACGTTGACGCACAGGTTGCACGCGACACATTCCTCGTCGATGACAGTAAAGGTGCGGTCTTCGGACATCGCAATCGCCTGATGCGATGTGTCTTCGCAAGCGGCGAAACACCGTCCGCACGAAATGCAAAGGTCTTGGTCGATCTTCGCCTTGGCCACATAGTTTAGGTTCAGCTGGTTCCAGTCCGTTACGTTCGGCACCGCACGGCCGACCAGATCGTCCAGCGTGATATCCTTTTCGTCCAGATACTCGCTCAGCCCTGAGATCATCTCCTGCACGATCTTGAAACCATAGGTCATCGCCGCCGTACACACCTGCACGTTGCCAGCGCCCAGCGCCAGAAACTCCGCTGCATCGCGCCACGTGGTAATGCCGCCGATGCCGCTGATCGGCAAACCGCGCAGATCTGCATCGCGCGCGATTTCGGCCACCATGTTCATCGCGATGGGTTTGACCGCAGGGCCGCAATAGCCGCCATGCGCGCCCTTGCCGTCGATCGTGGGCTCAGGCGCAAAGAGGTCGAGATCAACACTCGTGATCGAATTGATGGTGTTGATGAGACTTACAGCGTCCGCTCCGCCTGACAGCGCCGCCGCCGCCGGTTTGCGGACATCGGTGATGTTGGGGGTCAGTTTCACGATGACGGGCATCCGCGTGTTGGCCTTGACCCAGCGCGTTACCATTTCGATGTATTCCGGCACCTGCCCCACGGCGGACCCCATGCCACGCTCCGACATTCCGTGCGGGCAGCCGAAATTCAGCTCGACACCGTCCGCGCCGGTCTCCTCGACCAGAGGCAAGATCATCTTCCACGGTTCTTCCTCGCAAGGCACCATCAGCGAAACGATCATAGCGCGGTCCGGATAATCGCGTTTGACCACCTTGATCTCGTCCAGATTGGTCTGAAGCGGACGGTCGGTAATCAGCTCGATATTATTGAGACCAAGCAACCGCCTGTCCGCCCCGTAAATCGCACCGTATCGCGGGCCGTTGACGTTCACGATATGCGGATCGAGACCCAATGTCTTCCAGACGACCCCGCCCCAACCCGCCTCGAAAGCGCGGCGGACATTGTATTCCTTGTCCGTCGGCGGCGCACTGGCGAGCCAGAATGGGTTTGGGGATTTGATCCCGATGAAATTGCTCGTCAGATCAGCCATTATTCTTCTCCCGTAGGGCAGGATTCATCCTGCCTATCCCTAACTGCACAAGGCACCGCGCGTCATTCTTAGCCCATCAGCAAGCAACGACGCCCTTTCATTCGGCGTCATGTCGACAGGACCTTGTGCATGTCCATCGCGGCATCGCGTCCCTCTGCCACCGCCGTGACGGTCAGATCTTCGCCACCCGCCGCGCAGTCGCCGCCGGCCCAGACCCGCTCGACGGATGTCCGGCCCATCGCATCCACCTTGATCTTGCGACCGTCCAGATCAGGCAGGCCATCGCCCGTCAGGGTCTGTCCGATCGCGCGAAACACCTGATCCGCAGGCAGGCGCAATGTCTCGCCGGTGGGCTGCATCTGATCGTCCACATATTCGAACTCTATCTCTCTGACAGAACCGTTCCCGTGGACCTCCCGAGGCACAGCGTGGGTCACGATACGCACGCCCTTGCTGGCGGCCAGATCCTGCTCGAAGACGCTGGCGTTCATCCTGTCACGGCCCCTCCGGTAGACCAGCGTGACGTTCAAGGCTCCCAGCAGCTTGGCCTGCACGGCGGCATCTACCGCTGTCATGCCACCGCCGATCACGACCACGTCGCGGCCAATGGGAAGGCTGGACAGATCGCTGGACTGGCGCAGTTCAGCGATGAAATCGACCGCATGCGCGACCCCTTGCTTGTCATCCCCCGGCGCACCCAGCGCATTGACACCGCCGAGCCCCATGCCGAGGAACACCGCGTCATGCTGTTCTTTCAGTCCGTCCAGCGTGATTTCCCGCCCTAGGGCGGTATTGTGGCGAAATTCGATGCCGCCGATCTGCATCAGCCAGTCAACCTCGGCCTGGGCGAAGCCATCAACGGTTTTATAAGCGGCGATACCGTATTCATTGAGCCCGCCGGGTTTGGCGCGGGCGTCGTAGATCACGACGTCATGGCCCAGCATTGCCAGCCGGTGCGCGGCCGAAAGCCCCGCAGGCCCTGCACCGACCACGCCCACGGATTTGCCAGTGGATGCAGCGCGTGTAAAAGGATGTTTGCCCTGTGCCTGAAGGTGGTCGGTGGCATAGCGTTGCAACTGGCCGATCAGCACCGGCTTGCCCTCCGCCGCCTCACGGACGCAAGCCTCCTCGCAGAGGGTCTCGGTGGGACAGACACGGGCGCACATGCCACCCAGAATATTCTGGGTCAGGATCGTCTTGGCCGCGGCATCCGGCGTTCCGGTCGCTATCTGGCGGATGAACAACGGAATGTCGATATCCGTAGGGCATGCCGTAATGCAGGGCGCGTCATAGCAAAAATAGCAACGATCCGCCGCGACCAGCGCCTCATGCGCGTCGAGCGGCGCATGCAGGTCGGCGAACTGTGTACCATATGCCTCTGTGGGCAACCGACCGGGGACAATCCCGGCCTCGAAAATTTTGTCAGACATCTTTCCTCCGGCTCCCATGCGGCTTGTCGGGAAACGCTGGCACAGGTCTATTTTTTTATCAACTGGTAAAATTATTGCAGATGGCGGCTTTTGATGGCTCAAGCCGTTTTGGACGGTTTTGGGGCAGCGACTTGCGATCAGATGCCCCTTTCACGGTTTCCTCCGGTTTCGATGATACAGCTTGGGCAATGAAGGGAATCAGCATGATTACCGATAGTCCCTCCGGTACGGCGGAGAATTGCGTCAAAGACGGCATTTTCCTGAGTCTATTGGCTTGTTTAGCCCTCATCCGGGGGTTGAAGAGCCTGTTAATGTTTCAATCTTGTGAAATTATCCGGCAAGGCTTCGCTCATCGCGTCATTTACGCGCAAAATACTTGATTTTTCGCAGATGGGCCGCATTAATTTTGAGGGCAAGTGAAGACCTGAACGAGAACTGCTCCTTAAGGCTCAGTACGATTCTGGACAGACCGAGCCGCGCTGCCGCATTCTGCGGGCAGTATTAGTAAAGGAGACTGGGCTCATGGCTACGGGTACCGTAAAATGGTTCAATACAACTAAAGGTTTTGGCTTTATCGCGCCGGATTCGGGCGGCAAGGATGTGTTCGTTCACATCTCGGCGGTAGAGCGTGCCGGCCTTACAGGGTTGGCAGATGATCAGAAGGTCACCTTCGACATCGAACCGGGCCGCGACGGCCGCGAAAGCGCAACGAATATCGCACTGGCCTGACGCGATCATGAACTCAAGCGGGGCGATCGGTTTTGCCCCGTTTCAATCGCTCTGCGCTTCCTCGATCAAGGCAAGCACAGAGGGGCCGATGCCTTCGACGATACGCGCAACGCCCTTCGCGTTCGGATGGATGCCGTCGGGCTGAAACCAAGCCCGCAGGCCTGCCGGATCCGGCAACACACCCTCCTCCATCAAGCCGCTGAAGAAACTCGGCAGATAAAGCGTGCCGTATTTTTCAGCGAGGTCAGGATAGAGCGTGTCGAATTGGGCTTTATAGTCGGCACCGAAGTTACCCGGTGCCTGCATCCCGACCAGCAGCACCTCGACGTCGGCGTCTTTCGCGGCGTTAAGAATGCCGTCGATGTTTGCGCGGGCCTGCTGCGGGTCCAGCCCCCGCAAGAGATCGTTCCCCCCCAGCGTGACGATCATGGCGTCAACTTCGGGCGTCAGGGTCCAATCCACCCGAGCAAGACCGCCCGCCGTCGTATCGCCCGATACGCCTGCGTTTATCAGGCGCACCTCCACCCCCTGCGACGAGAGCCAGTTGCCAAGCTGCGAAACAAAGCCGTCCTCGGCTGGTAGTCCGTAACCTTGGGTCAGGCTGTCGCCCAGCGCGGCAATAACCGTCTCGCCTTGCGCCAATGCAGGGAAAATTGTGAAGATGCCGATGATTACCTTGCGCATTGCGCCTAGCCCTCCATATGGCAGGGGGTATCCACACAAAGGCGGCCCCATGAGTGATCCCGTATTTACCCTCAAAGATGCAGCGTTGAGCCTGAATGGCAATGCCGGGGTCGTCGATATCTTGCGCGGCGTGTCATTGGAAATCCACTCGGGCGAGACTGTGGGGCTGGTCGGTCCTTCAGGTTCGGGCAAATCGTCGCTGCTGATGGTGATGGGCGGGTTGGAGCAGGCGACAGGCGGCAGCGTTGTCGCGATGGGGCATGATCTGACCGCAATGGACGAGGATGCGCTGGCCGCTTTCCGGCGCGGGCGCATGGGTATCGTGTTTCAGTCGTTTCATTTGATCCCGACGATGACAGCGTTGGAGAACGTGGCAACACCGCTCGAACTGGCCGGGATCGCGGATGCGTATGATCAGGCGGCGGATGCATTGGCCGCAGTGGGACTGGCGGCGCGGTCGGGGCATTATCCGGCGCAATTGTCGGGCGGCGAGCAACAGCGTGTGGCGCTGGCGCGCGCGACGGCTCCAAGGCCCGCCATCCTGCTGGCAGATGAACCGACAGGGAACCTCGACAGCGAAAACGGCGCGGCGATCATGGATCTGCTGTTCGATCTGCGCGACAGGTATGGAGCAACACTGGTGCTGGTAACGCATTCCGCGAGACTGGCAGAACGGTGCGACCGGGTCATCCGGCTTCGTGACGGGCGCATTGAATGAGCTTGTCACTGGCGTTTCGGTTCGCGCGGCGGGAACTGCGTGGCGGCCTGCGGGGGTTCCGGCTGTTTCTGGCGTGTCTGGCGCTGGGCGTTGCGGCGATTGCCGCAGTGGGGTCCGTCCGCGCAGCGATTGAAGCAGGGCTGGCGCGCGAAGGAGCTGCGCTGCTTGGTGGGGACGCGGAGCTTGAGCTGACCTACCGGTTTGCCACACCCGCTGAACGCGCCTGGATTGACGAACTGGCCGATGCGACGTCAGAAGTTGCTGAATTCCGGTCGATGGCCGTGGTCGGCGACGCGCGCGCACTGACGCAGGTAAAAGCGGTGGACTCCGCCTATCCGCTGATCGGTTCCGTCCTGCTGGAACCTGATATCCAGTTAGGAACCGCGCTGGCACCGCTCGACGGAATTCCGGGTGCCGCGATGGAGACCGCGCTGATCGACCGGTTGGGCCTTGAGATCGGCGACAGGTTCACCTTGGGTACGCAAGCCTTCCGGTTAAGCGCGCGGATCCTGCGAGAGCCTGATTCAGCCGCGAGCGGTTTCGCGCTCGGGCCGCGCACATTGGTGCGGATCGACAGTCTGGGCGCATCCGGCCTGTTAGCTCCGGGGACGCTGTTCAACACCAAATACCGGATGGATCTGCCCCAGGGTGCCGCACTGGACCAGCTGAAGGCCGAGGCCGAAACGCATTTCCGCGATAGTGGGATCCGCTGGCGCGACGCGCGCAACGGCGCGCCGGGTGTCGCGCTCTTTGTCGACAGGTTGGGAGCTTTCCTGATCCTTGTAGGACTATCGGGCCTTGCGGTGGGTGGTGTCGGTGTATCCGCCGCCGTGCGCAGCTATCTTGCGCGCAAGACCGAAGTTATCGCCACCCTGCGCGCCCTCGGTGCGGATCGCCGCCTCATATTTCTTACCTATTTCTTACAGATCGGGGCGTTATCCCTGCTTGGCGTCGGCATCGGCGTCGTTCTGGGCGCGCTGAGCCCGCTTTTGCTGGCCCCCCTGATCGAAGCGCGATTGCCGATACCGGCAACCTTTACTATTTACGCCGGTCCACTGGTCGAGGCTGCGGCTTATGGTTTGCTGACTGCCTTCATCTTCACCCTCTGGCCCCTCGCCCGAACCGAACAGGTGCGGGCGGCAACCCTGTTTCGTGATGCATGGGACGGGGCTGCGCGCTGGCCTGCGGCGCGCTATATCGTGGCGACCGGCGTCGCGATTGCAATTCTCGTTGGTCTCGCCGGGTCGTTCAACGGCAGCTGGAGCCTGACACTGTGGACGCTCGGTGGCATCGCGGGCGCGCTGTTGCTGCTGGTATGCACATCGGTTCTGATCCGGCTTGCCGCCCGCTGGGGCAAGACACGTGCGCGCGGGCGACCCCGCCTGCGCTGGGCGTTGGCGGCAATCAGCGGCACTGGCGAAGGTGCCGGCGCAGTCGTCCTGTCGCTGGGCCTCGGCCTGTCCGTGCTGGCCGCTGTCGGTCAGATCGACGGCAACTTACGACAGGCGATCAACGGCAACCTGCCGGACGTGGCACCGTCGTATTTCTTTGTCGACATTCAGAAGGATCAGATGGCGGGGTATACGCAACGGCTGTCGGACGACCCTGCCGTCAAGAAAGTCGACAGCGCACCGATGCTGCGCGGCGTCATTACCCAGATCAACGGCAGGCCAGCCCGCGATGCCGCAGGCGACCACTGGGTTTTGCGCGGCGATCGTGGCGTGACCTATGCTGCGAACGCTGATCCGGACGCTATCATCACGGCGGGCGCATGGTGGCCGCCAAATTATGACGGCCCACCCCAGATCAGCTTTGCCGCCGAAGAGGCCGCCGAGATGGGTCTTGCACTTGGCGATACGCTGACCGTCAACGTGCTGGGCCGCGACATCACCGGGACCATCACAAGCTTTCAGGAAGTGGATTTTTCCACCGCTGGGATCGGGTTCATCCTGACGATGAACCCCGGTGCGCTGCAAGGCGCGCCGCATACATTCATCTCAACCGTGTATGCCGAGGAACACGCCGAAGCCGCGATCCTTCGCGATCTGGCAAGCGCTTATCCCAACATCACCGCGATCCGCGTCCGGGACGCGATCGACCGTGTCGCAGGCGTGCTGGCAGGGCTTGCGGCGGCCACGTCCTATGGTGCTGCCGCCACGCTACTGACGGGGTTTCTGGTCCTGATCGGGGCGGCGGCCGCAGGCGCGGATGCGCGCACCTACGAAGCGGCCTTGCTCAAAACGATGGGAGCATCTCGCCAGGCGATAGCGGTAAGTTTCATCCTGCGCGCGATGCTGCTTGGTTTGTGCGCCGGGGCCGTCGCCTTGCTGGCCGGCGTGATCGGCGGCTGGGCCGTCAGTCATTATGTGATGGAAACGGACTTCACCGTGATCTGGCCCTCTGCCTTGGCGATCATCGCCGGCGGTGTCCTCGCCACGGTTCTGGCCGGGTTGGGGTTCACCTACCGCGCTCTGGGTGCCCGCCCCGCGCAGGTGCTGCGTGCCCGCGAATGAACCTGCCCCTACGAAGAGGATCAACACGCCAGATCTTCGAAACGTGGTCCCTTGTGCGGGTCATCTGCTTGCGGCACCTGCCAAAATGACGTCGAAACTCCATCGCATAGAGGTTCTTGCGAGGATCGTGGTGCGGCCGAGCAATCCCCGCCGCCGCTGAATTTACTCTGCCGCTTCGGCGTAATCCTCCATCGGCGGGCAGGTGCAGATCAGGTTGCGGTCGCCATGCACATTGTCCACCCGATTGACTGGGGGCCAGTATTTGTCGACGCGAAACGC
>JAGXFI010000168.1 GCA_024637305.1 Sulfitobacter sp. | reverse complement strand
GCGGGGAACCTATGACGGGGCCGGTCCGATTCGACGGGCCGGCCCTTCACGTTCCGGCAAAAGGATTTGAGTGATGGCAAAACGTGATTACTACGACGTCCTCGGCATCGCGAAAGGCGCGTCGCCCGACGAGATCAAGAAGGCCTACCGCACCAAAGCCAAGGAGCTGCACCCAGACCGCAACTCCGATAACCCGAAGGCCGAGGCACAGTTCAAGGAAGCAAACGCTGCCTATGAAGTGCTGAAAGACGCCGACAAGAAAGCAGCCTATGACCGCTATGGTCATGCCGCGTTCGAAGGTGGCATGGGCGGAAGCAACGGGCGCGCCGGTGGCGGGTTCGGCAGCGGACAAGGTGACTTCAGCTCCGCGTTTTCTGATGTTTTCGACGACCTTTTCGGTGACTTTATGGGAGGCCGCGGTGGTCAGACTGGCGGCCGTCGCGCCGCGCGAGGATCCGACCTTCGCTATAACCTGCGCGTCACTCTTGAAGACGCGTTCAGCGGCTTGCAGAAGTCCATCAACGTACCCACTTCCGTGGCCTGCGACGCCTGTAGCGGGTCGGGCGCAGAAGGTGGTGGTGAGCCGTCGACCTGCCCGACCTGTTCGGGAATGGGCAAGGTCCGCGCGCAACAAGGGTTCTTCACTGTCGAGCGAACGTGCCCCACGTGCTCGGGTCTTGGTCAGATCATCAAGAACCCCTGCACAAAATGTCGAGGCGCGGGCCGCGTCGAAAAAGAACGCACGCTCAGTGTGAATATCCCTGCCGGCGTTGAAACCGGCACGCGCATCCGCCTTGCCGGTGAAGGCGAAGCAGGCATGCGCGGCGGGCCGTCGGGCGACCTTTACATCTTTATCGAGGTGAAGGAGCATGATCTGTTCGAACGCGATGGTGCAAACCTGTTCTGCCGCGTCCCCGTATCGATGAGCACTGCCGCTCTGGGGGGAAGCATCGAGGTGCCAACCATAGATGGCGGGCGTGGACGGGTTCAGGTGCCTGCGGGCAGCCAGTCAGGCCGACAGATGCGCCTGCGCAACAAGGGCATGCCCCCGCTGCGAGGCGGTGGTGCCGGCGATATGATCATAGAGCTTGCCGTGGAAACGCCGGTCAATTTGACCAGCCGCCAGAAAGAACTGTTGCGGGAGTTCGAGGACCTTTCGGAAAACAACAACCCCGAAAGCAGCACCTTTTTCTCAAGCGTCAAAAGCTTTTGGGACAGCATGAAGGGCTGAAAATTCTGACTGCGCAAGCCCGAATTCGTTTCGGCTTGCGCCAGAGTTAACCATTTTCTAACCACCCCTGCGCCATGTTGAAATGATGTCCGCAAACGATTCCTCCTTTGATGAAGCACCGTTGCCTTTCCTGCTGGATGAGGCGGAATTGGCCGTACCGGTGTCTGGTAAGCAGCCTTCTTACATCGTCGATCACCGCCAACGCCTGCGTGCCCGTTTCATGGCGGGCGGAGCGCAAGCCGTGCCTGATTACGAGCTTCTCGAACTGGTTTTATTCCGCGCAATCCCTCGTCGCGACGTCAAGCCGCTGGCGCATGCGCTGATGGCACGCTTTGGTGACTTCAATCGCGTGATAACCGCGCCGGAGGCACGGCTGCGCGACATCTCCGGGATCGGTGATGCCGTGGTGACCGAACTCAAGATCGTGGAGGCAGCAGCGCATCGAATGGCACGCTCCAAAATATTGCAACAACACGCGGTATCAGGATGGGACGCGTTGCTAGACTATTGCCACACCACAATGTCCCATCGCGAGACCGAACAGTTTCGCGTCCTCTATCTGGACCGAAAGAACGTCGTGATCGGCGACGAGGAACAGGCAAAGGGTACGGTCGATCACGTACCTGTCTACCCCCGGGAAGTCGCGAAGCGGGCGCTGGAACTCAATGCTTCTGCGTTGATCCTTGTCCACAATCACCCCTCAGGGGATCCGACGCCTTCAGAGGCCGATATTGAGATGACCCAGCAAATCAACAACGCCTGTCATGCGCTGGGTTTGACGCTTCATGATCATCTGATTATCGGAAAATCTCGAGAACTCAGTTTTCGCGCAGAGGGTTTTCTTTAACGTACCCACACCTCGACCCGGCGGTTGGCCTGACGACCCCAGGCGCTGTCATCGCACGCCATTGGCATCGCTTCGCCGAAAGCGTCGACATTGATTGCGACGCGGTCGAAATTAGCAGCTTCGGCGGCCTCCTGCACGGCTTGCTTAACAGCTTCCGCGCGCCGCAATGCAATTTCCCGATTTGCGCGGGCCGCCCCGTTTCCATCACTGAACCCGACGAAAAGCAGCTGACGCGCGTCATACTGGCCGACCTCCAACGCGCGGGCGAGTTGTTGAACATTGGAGCGAGACTGCGCATCCAGCCTGATCGACCCAGCTTCAAACCGAAAGGACGTACTAAGCCGCGCCATTGGCGTCAATGTCGCAGTCATCCTCTGCAATTCTTCCAACGTGATCTCTGCCCCTGCCACCGTGATTGCATTTGCGAACCGGTTGCCTTGCTGTTCCACCGGTATTTCTTCTGGGGTCTGGTCCACGAATCCGGCGCGACGGATCACGATCTGCGCCGCGGGTCCGCGCGTAAACGCCAGAAACTCCCGCGCAATCTGCGCCTGTCGACGTTCAGGGAAATAAAGAAACATAGGCGCGGTCAGCGGATAGTCTTCGGTTTTGATAGTTCGCCGCGACACATCGAGAGCGAATTTACAGGTACCGGTAAGCGTAAGCGTCACAGTATTCCCGCGGTCGGCATAGCTGCTTAGCCCAAGCGCAAAACTGTCATCGGCTACGGCGTCTGCCAATTGCGCAGGTGTTTTGTGGCGCGTGATGTTGTCAGTCAGGCTTTTTCGCGCAGGCTGCATCACCTGATCCTCGATCGCCTGCGCAAGTCCCGATCCATGATCCGGCATATGCAATATGATCGGAGCATCAGGGCCGCCAAGGTCTGTCCAGTTGGTAACCTCGCCCGCGAAAATCTGTGCCAGAGTCAAGGGTGACAGGCCGCGCACCGGGTTTCCAGCGGAAACAAGGGGAACAACTGCGTCGAGCGCGAGCACACGGCTGCGGTTCTTGCCCGTCATGTCGCCCAGACCCGCTTCGCGGGCGCGCCTGCGTTCTTCGGGCCGGATCTCTCGCAATGCCATGATGACATCCGCCTCATCAGCCAGCAGATCGGCGAAGCCTTCGTCGGTGTTGCCCGAACGAAAGAAGAAGCGTGCCGCAAGCGCCCCGTCCGTCCGACGGTTAAGCAAATAGACAAATCCGACGCCGTCCTCGTCCAGTTCCCGGCGTGTCGTATAGCCTTCCTTTTGCGCAAACGCTTCGACCAGCGCAGGCATCAAAACTGAACCCATCGTGACGGATCCCGAAAACTGCAGTTCCGCCACGAAAGCCTCAAGATTGGGGCAGCCCGGCCCTGCGCATAATACGCCGGACCCATCGACGGTCAGCTCGCCATACTCCGTCTCGACGCGGTAGAATTCGCCATCGAAGCCAAGCAAGGTGCCACTTATTTCCACACTGCTGTCGCGGGACGTCAGCATCACGTCCTGCGCCTGTGCGGCAAAGGCAAACACCCAAAAAGATAGTGCGGCGAAAACCGCCGCACGTTGCAAGTTCATCATATGACCTCAGGACGCGTTAGCTTCCTGCGACTTTCAGGTCTTGAAGAAGATTATTCAACACCAGAAAACTGTCGGTCGCGTCGCATTCCGGCACGGACAATGTCAAAGCGCGGGATTTAACGGCTTCGCCGCGCTTGACCTGGATCGCCTTCGCCTCAATCTCCATTCCGCAGTTGGCTTGGGTCACCTCAGCTTCGACACTCAGATCGATAATGCCAGAGCGGATCGCAGCCATGGTTGGGAAAGTGTAAACCTCCGCCATGAGGCCATCCGCGACGTTCTTGTCGCCGAGCGGCGTGATGAAACCTCCGCTGCCGGTGACGGCGGCGGCCACGTCGCCGGAAGCGCCGGACCAGATGTGCCCTGCGGCCCCGTATTCCGCACCATATTCGCGAGCGTGGAGACCAAACCCGGTGTCACCCTTCCATTGCAAAACCACACGATCGAAATCTGCCAACTCGTCCACGGTCGTCCTGGCGACAGCGCCATCGCCATTCGGGAACGCGGCGACAATCAATGCATTTTCTTCAAGCGCTGGGATCAACACTTCCAGCTTGCCAATACCGGATGTCAGCGCGCTGAAAATCATGCCGCTATGGTGAAGCGTCAAGCGTTCATTCGCGAGGCAAGGCGCGCTGAGACTAAAGCTTATTATTGCACCAGCTACCGCGCGCGCTTCTGCGGCAACATCGCAATCTGGGTCGAGTATTTCTGAGGCCACGTCCGGCTCCGGCAGAGGTATCGCCGGTGTTGAAACCGGTGTCACCGCCATTTCCTGCTGCGGGGCAACAACGCTGGTCTCGAACGCGGCCGAGGTCAGCGTGATTTCCTTTACGTTCAACAGCGCGGAACTGGCTATGACCGATTCCGGGTCGACGCTTTGACGATTATCCTGACCATAGCGCTGTTTGGCTGTCTCCGAGCCCTGCATGACGAATCCGATTGCGATAGCACAACACAATGTACCCGCAGCAGTCACGATTTCCTTGCGATAGAGCATTGTCCCTGTCCCTCTCTTCGGATTGGATCAGGGTTAACATGTCAGGCAAACGGGGCCAGTTTGTGACAGGCCCGCGCTCAAAATCAGGCAACTTTAGGGCGAACCTCTAGACCAAGCGTCCATGGCAATGCTTGAATTTCTTACCGCTACCGCAGGGGCATGAATCATTTCGACCTGGATTGCCCCATGTCGCCGGGTCTTGCTCGACAAATCCGGCGGTGGCCTCCGGTGTTTTCGCATCCGGCTTTGCCCCGCCGTTCACCGGACCCGCTGCGGCCTGTTGCTTGGCCATCATGCTTTCGATCATCTCGCGCTGCTCGTCCTCGTTCAGAGGGCGGATCTGCGACAGCTTCTGCGTTACGTCCGAGCGCAGACTGTCCAGCATCCCTTCAAACAATTGGAATGACTCGTTCTTGTATTCGTTCAGCGGATCGCGCTGCGCATAGCCACGAAAGCCCACGACAGACCGCAGATGTTCAAGCGTCAGCAGATGCTCACGCCACTTCGCATCTATGGTCTGCAACAACAGTTGCTTTTCGATGTTGCGCATGTTTTCTGGGCCGAATTGCTCCAGCTTGGTTTCCATCAGCTTGTCGGTTGCTTCGATCAGCCGTTCACGGATTACGTCTTCGTCCACGCCGTCTTCCTCACACCACGCAATGACCGGCACATCGACACCCAGCCGTTCGATCACGGCGGCATAGAAACCTTGGGTATCCCACTGGTCTGCATAGGTCTTGGGCGGCATGTATTCGTCAATCACGTCGTCAATGACCTGATGGCGCATGTCCGTGGTAATTTCGCTGAGGTCCGTCGCCTCCATGATGTCGCGTCGCTGACCAAAGATGACCTTGCGTTGTTCGTTCATCACGTCATCGAATTTCAGCAACTGTTTGCGGATGTCAAAGTTCCGACCTTCGACCTTGGCCTGCGCACGCTCCAGCGACTTGTTCACCCAAGGATGAACGATTGCTTCGCCTTCCTTGAGGCCCAGCGTCGTCAACACTTTTTCCAGACGCTCCGATCCGAAAATACGCATCAGATCATCTTCGAGGGACAGAAAGAAGGATGACCGCCCCGGATCGCCCTGACGGCCCGAACGGCCACGCAACTGGTTGTCGATCCGGCGGCTTTCATGTCGTTCGGACGCAAGAACATAGAGACCACCGGCATCCAGCACCTTCTTCTTTTCATCCGCATGTTCCGCTTCGATCCGGGCGCGCACTTCTGCGGGGTCGGCATTCGGGTCCGCGTCCAATGCCTCAAGCACCTTCAGATCGACGTTCCCGCCCAGCTGAATGTCTGTTCCGCGCCCGGCCATGTTGGTGGCGATCGTCACTGCACCGTACTTGCCCGCATCCGCGACGATCTGCGCCTCCTGCTCGTGCTGGCGTGCGTTCAGGACGTTGTGCTTGATGCCCTCTTTCTCCAGCAACTGGCTCAGCATTTCGGACTTTTCAATCGACGTGGTCCCGACCAATGCGGGCTGGCCCTTGGCGTTGGCCTCTTTGACCTTTTCAATCATCGCCGCGTATTTTTCCTGCGCGGTGCGGTAGACCTGATCATCCTCATCGACACGAGCAATCGGCAGGTTCGTGGGCACTTCGACAACGCCAAGGCCGTAGATCTCCGCAAACTCGTCTGCTTCGGTTAGTGCGGTACCGGTCATGCCGGCCAGCTTGCCATAGAGGCGGAAGTAGTTCTGGAACGTCACAGATGCCAGCGTCACGTTCTCGGGCTGGATCTTTGCGCCTTCCTTGGCCTCGATCGCCTGATGCAGACCGTCGGACAGGCGTCGGCCCGGCATCATCCGGCCCGTAAATTCGTCAATCAGCACGACCTCATTATCGCGCACGATATAATCCTTGTCGCGCTGGAAAAGCTTGTGCGCCCGTAGACCCTGGTTGACGTGGTGAACGATGCTCGTGCTTTCAGGATCGTAGAGCGTCAAACCTTCCTCAAGCAGACCACGCATGCGCAGCTGTTCTTCAAGGAACTCGGTACCATCATCGGTAAAGGTCACGTTGCGGGTTTTCTCATCCAGCTCGTAATGCTCCGGCGACAGGGTCGGTATTACCTTGTCGATGACGGTGTACATCTCCGACCGGTCATCGGACGGGCCGGAAATGATCAGCGGCGTTCGGGCTTCGTCGATAAGGATGGAATCGACCTCGTCCACGATGGCGAAATTGTGCTCTTTCTGAAAGATCTGACTCAGCTCGGCCTTCATGTTGTCGCGCAGATAATCAAAGCCCAGCTCGTTGTTCGTGGCATAGGTGATATCACAGTCATAGGCCGCACGCTTGGCGTCCTCGGGCATGTTGGAGTGGGCGACACCCGTGGTCAGCCCCAAGGCTCCAAACACCTTGCCCATCCAGTCGGCATCACGCTTGGCCAAATATTCGTTGACCGTCACGATGTGAACGCCCTTGCCGGTCAGCGCATTAAGATACGCGGCAAACGTGGCTGTCAGGGTCTTGCCCTCACCGGTCTTTTGTTCGGCGATATTGCCCTGATGCAGAAAGATCGCGCCCAGCAGCTGCGTATCAAACGCCCGCAAGCCCAGGGTGCGGCGCGCCGCCTCACGGCAGTTGGCAAAGGCTTCGGGCAGCAGGGCATCCAGACTCTCACCGCCCATGGCGCGCTTGGCGAGATCCTCAGTCTTTTGCTTGATATCCTCATCGCTGAGTTTCTCGAACTCTGGCTCAAGGTCGTTCACCTTGGCAACGAGCGGGAGGGTCGCCTTGATTTTCCGGTCATTGGGAGTACCAAAGACTTTTTTGGCGATTGTTCCGAGTCCGAGCATGTAATCTCCAGCCGAAGTTGTGATGTCTTGCGCGATCTGCTTGCCCAGCCACCGCCCAGACCATAGATAGAGGGGGAGATAGCCGACCTGCGCCGCGCCCATAGGGCGATGTAAGGGCCGCACCAAACCGTGTCAATGTAGCAGCCCGCAGGCAGCTCTAACGATAGGACGAAACCATGCAAAAACCCCTCACTTTCCTGGCATCCGTGGCGATTATAGGCGCGTTGGCGCTTCCAGTCGCGGCGCAGGACGAAGCGCAAGTCGATACCGTTGTGGCGACGGTTGGTGATGTAAAAATCACCGTGGGCCACATGATCGCCGCGCATGCCACCCTGCCCGAGCAATACCAGAAACTGCCCAGCGAAGTTCTGTTCAAGGGAATTCTTGACCAGCTTGTGCAGCAGACGGCACTGGAGCAGAATTTTTCCGGTGCGTTACCTGAGCGTGTCGAAATCCAGCTCGACAACGAACGTCGTTCGCTCGTCGCCGGGGAGATGATCAACAGGATCATGTTGCAGGACATCGACGAGGACGTATTGAAAGCCGCCTATGAGGCGGAATACGCGAACGCCGAGAAGGGCGAGGAGTTCAACGCCTCGCACATTCTGGTCGAAACCGAAGAAGAAGCAAACGCGATCAGGGAAGAACTTGAGGGCGGTGCTGACTTTGCCGCCGTCGCCCGCGAGAAATCCACCGGCCCTTCCGGCCCTGGCGGCGGATCGCTCGGATGGTTCGCACAAGGTGCGATGGTCCCTGAATTTGAAAACGCCGTTGTCGCGATGGAACCAGGTGCCGTATCCGAACCTGTGCAAACCCAGTTCGGCTGGCATGTGATCAAGCTGAACGAAAAGCGCCTGCTCGAAGCCCCGGATCTGGAGGATGTCCGCGGAGAGCTAGAGCTGCAACTGCGCCAGACTCGCGTTCAGGAAGAAATCGAACGCGTTACGGCCGCAGCGGATGTGGATCGCAGCGCAGCTGAGGGTGTTAACCCCGAGATCATCAAACAAATTGAACTGCTGGAATAATCCATGGCAAAGATCACTGCTGTATCCCCCCTTGCGCCATTGGCGTTTCCACAGCTTCCGGTTATCGATGGTGTGGCCTTCGCAACCATTGCTGCCGGTGTCCGGTATCAGGGCCGCACTGACGTTATGCTGGCAAATCTTGACGCGGGGTCGGTCGTGGCGGGCGTGTTTACACGTTCCGCGACGCGGGCCGCTCCGGTACTGGATTGTCAGGAGAAGATAGGGACGCCTTCGGATGCTCCGGCGGCGATTCTCGTGAATTCAGGCAATGCCAACGCGTTCACCGGCAAGAACGGGATCGAATCCGTCCAAGCAATCACAGCCGCAGTCGCGCAGACCTGCGGTGTGGAGCAATCGCGGGTGTTCACGTCCTCTACCGGTGTCATCGGTGAACCGCTCGCGCATGATCGTATCACGGCAAGTTTGAAAGACCTGCGCGCGTCGCTCAGCCCGGACGGCATCGCGGACGCAGCCCGCGCGATCATGACGACAGATACCTTTCCCAAAGGTGCAACCGCCACGGTCGAAATCTTGGGAAAACCCGTGAAGATCGCGGGGATCGCCAAAGGCTCCGGTATGATTGCGCCCGATATGGCGACGATGCTGGTCTATATCTTCAGCGACGCGCAGATTGAACAGAAGGCGCTTCAAAAGCTGCTATCGGATTATACCGACACCACTTTCAACTGCATCACGGTGGACAGCGACACCTCGACCTCGGACAGTCTTCTGATGGCGGCGACGGGACGGTCCGGTGTGGATGTCACCGGCAACGCAGCATTCAACAACGCATTGCATGACGTCATGCTCGACCTTGCGCATCAGGTCGTCCGCGACGGCGAAGGAGCGACAAAGTTTGTCGAGATCAATGTCACTGGTGCAGACAACGACGCAGATGCCAAGACACATGCCATGGCCATTGCCAATTCACCTCTCATCAAGACCGCAATTGCGGGCGAGGACCCCAATTGGGGCCGCGTTGTCATGGCGGTGGGCAAATCCGGCGCGAAAGCGGATCGCGACCGACTGTCAATCCGGTTCGGAGACGTGCAAGTCGCCAAAGACGGATGGCGCAGCCCCGACTATTCCGAGACAGACGCCGCTGCCCACATGAAAGGCGAGCATATCGTCATCGGTGTGGACCTGGGCCTGGGGACCGGCACATCGACTGTGTGGACCTGCGATCTGACTCACGGATATATCGACATCAACGCGGATTACCGTTCCTGAAGATCTTACCGGAGGCGTGCTGATGAAGGTTGTAGTCGTCTCGGCGGTAGCTTTGATTGATATAGACGGGCGGGTCCTTCTGGCGCAACGACCCGAAGGCAAACCCATGGCGGGCCTGTGGGAGTTTCCCGGCGGCAAGGTTGAAGCAGACGAAACACCCGAACACGCCCTGATCCGCGAACTTTCAGAAGAACTTGGCATCGACACATGGGCGTCCTGTCTTGCCCCGCTGACCTTCGCGAGCCACAGCTATGACGATTTTCATTTGCTGATGCCGCTGTTCGCCTGCCGTAAATGGAATGGCACCCCCCGCGCGCAAGAAGGACAAACCCTTAAATGGGTACGCCCGAACGAAATGCGGGAGTACCCGATGCCCGCTGCAGATATCCCCCTCATCCCGATTCTGCGCGACTGGCTATAGGTGCATTATCTCTGCTCATTGCAACAAAGGTGAAGAATGATAATTATTAGGCTAGAAAACGCAACAATCTGTCGTATTGTCTGACTGTCACATTCTGGGGAGGAGATGACATGCTACGCACTATCACATTGGGCAGCTGCGTGTCGGTTCAAGGAACTTTCGTGCGCACCATGCCAGGCGGTCGCATCGCGGTTCAGGTTGACAAGACGATCTATGCCGGTACGCCGATACCGAAAAAGAATTGATCGACCAATCCAACGCAAACGAAAAAGGGGACAGCGCCAACTGTCCCCTTTGTTCATTCCATATGGATCACTTACTTGAGCGTCCGCACGACCTCTTCGCGTGTGAAGATTTCGATCACGTCGTCAGGACGAACATCGTCGTAGTTTTCGAATGCCATGCCACATTCCTGACCTGACTGAACCTCGGCAACCTCGTCCTTGAAGCGCTTGAGCGTTTTCAGCGTGCCCTCGTGGATCACGACGTTGTCGCGCAGCAAACGGACGCCGGCAGACCGTCGCGCGACACCTTCGGTGACAAGGCAACCGGCAACCTTGCCGACACCCGTGACCTTGAAGACTTCTTTGACGGTTGCGTAACCGATGAAGTTTTCCTTGATCTCGTTGCTCAGCAGACCGCTTGCAGCTGCTTTCACATCGTCGACCAGATCGTAGATCACCGAATAATACCGGATCTCGACGCCCTTCTGGTTCGCCGTATTCCGCGCCGAGGCGTTCGCACGGACGTTGAAGCCCATGATCGGCGCACCGGACGCTTCGGCCAAACCAACATCGGTTTCGGTGATCGCCCCAACGCCAGAATGCAGGACGCGGACACGTACCTCGTCATTACCGATCTTCTCCATCGCCTGGACGATCGCTTCGGCAGAACCCTGCACGTCCGCTTTGACCAGTATGGGCAGTTCGGACACGCTTTCGTCTGCCTTGGCATTTGCCATCAGCTGTTCAAGCGTGGTCGCAGCACCCGCAGCGGCGCGTTTGTCTTTGGCTGCCTGCTCGCGGTATTCCGCGATTTCGCGCGCCTGCGCTTCAGTTTCGGTCACGTTCAGAACATCGCCTGCTTCGGGCGTGCCGTTAAGACCAAGAACCTCGACGGGAACAGACGGACCGGCTTCTTTTACCCGCTCGCCCTTATCGTTGATCAGCGCACGGACCTTGCCGTATTGTTCGCCAACAACAAAGATGTCGCCCTGGCGCAGCGTTCCGTTCTGGATAAGAACCGTCGCGACAGGACCACGGCCCACATCAAGCTGCGCTTCGATCACCGCACCAATCGCGGCGCGGTTGGGGTTAGCCTTGAGCTCAAGCAGTTCCGCCTGAAGCGCAATGGCCTCCAGCAGTTCGTCCAGACCCTGACCGGTGATTGCCGAGACTTCGACATCCTGCACTTCACCGGACATCTTTTCCACGATAACCTCGTGTTGCAAAAGACCCGTGCGGACCTTGTCGGGATCGGCGGCCGGTCTGTCGATCTTGTTGATCGCCACGATCATCGGCACCTTTGCCGCTTTCGCGTGGTTGATCGCTTCGATCGTCTGCGGCATCACGGCGTCATCCGCTGCGACAACCAGAACGACGATATCCGTCACTTGCGCGCCGCGTGACCGCATCGACGTAAACGCCGCGTGTCCGGGTGTATCGAGGAACGACAGAACCTGACCATTATCTGTCGTCACCTGATAGGCACCGATATGCTGGGTGATCCCGCCAGCTTCGCCCGCCACGACGCGTGCCTTGCGGATCGCGTCAAGCAGAGACGTCTTGCCGTGGTCGACGTGGCCCATGATCGTCACGACCGGAGGGCGTGTTATCAGATCCTTCGCATTGTCTTCGATTTCCTTGATGACATCTTCAACATCGGCGTCGGAAACGCGAACCACGTTGTGGCCGAATTCCTCGATGATCAGCTCGGCAGTATCGGCGTCGATGGTTTCGTTTTGCGTCACCATCATGCCATTGTTCATCAGCGCCTTCACGACGCTACCGACACGTTCGGCCATACGGTTGGCAAGCTCGGACACCAGAATCATCGGCGGCAACTGCACGTCGCGCACGATTTTCTCGCGTTCGACGTTGCCGCCCATCGCTTTTTGACGCGCACGCTCCTGCTTGCGCTTCATTTGCGCCATTGAGCGCTGACGGCCACCTTCGCCACCGGCGAGCGCCTGATTCAACGTCAGTTTTCCCGAGCGACGACTGTCTTCCTGCTTGTTGCGCTTGTCGGTTTCCTCCCGATCGCGGTCTGTCTTGCGCGCGGCAGGCGGTGCCGTCTTTGACGGGGTGCGGGCCTGCGTCGGCTCCGACGCGACAGGGGCGGCGGCGGCGGCAGCGGCGGCTTCCGCCTCGCGCTTGCGGCGCGCGTCGTCTTCTTCCTTGGCCTTCAATGCCTCTTCGCGCTCGCGCTCTTCGACTTCCTTGGCCTCGATCTCCGCGCGGCGGCGTTCACGTTCCTCGGCGCGCGACTTTTCTTCCGCTTCGCGTGCGGCAGCCTCTTCGGTCTCGCGTGCCTTGGCGGCCTGCACCGCCTTCAGGCGGCGTTCCATTTCGGCATCCGTGATACCAGCTGGGCGCTTTGAGGGATCGCTTACTGGACCAGCACCGGGGCCGGTTGGTTTCTGGCCACCAGGTTTTGGCACCACAACGCGCTTGCGCTTGGTCTCGACCACAACGTTCTTGGTCCGCCCATGGCTAAAGCTTTGCTTTACGTTGCCCGGACGCGAAGGCGCGCCACGCAGACCCAATGTTTTCTTGCCGTCATTATCGCTCATGAAG
>JAGXFI010000167.1 GCA_024637305.1 Sulfitobacter sp. | reverse complement strand
TGCCGGATCGTCATCTACGACCAGCACTTCGCGCTCGGATGCGCCGGCGAAGGCATTCAGGGTGTCAACCAGGCGTTGCGGGTTGATGGGCTTGGTCAGGTGATCCACCGCACCAAACGCCAGCCCCATGTCGCGATCCCCCAGTACAGTAACAAGGATGACCGGAATCTCGCAAAGCTCGGGATCAGCCTTCAAGGCGCGTAGAACCGACCAGCCGTCGCGTTCAGGCATGATGATATCCAGAACGATAGCCTTTGGATGATGTTTCGCGGCCAGCTCCAATCCCGCGTTCGCGTCAGAGGCCATGATTGATTTGTAGCCCTCGGCGTCCAGAAGGTCGGCCATGGTTTGACGTGCCTTTGGATCGTCGTCGATCACAAGAATGCACCCCGCTGATCCCGGGTCATGCACCTTCGCGATATGCAGGTTGTCCGGTTGCATCTGTTTGGGAAAACTCAGCGTAAAGGCTGATCCCTTGCCGGGCTCCGTCTCGACCCGCACCGCACCGCCGACCATCTCAGTGAACTGTTTGACGATAGCAAGCCCCAGACCCGTGCCGCCATAGTTGCGCGTGGTCGAGCTGTCGGCCTGCACGAAGGCCTCGAAAAGCTTGCTCTTCTGCTCTTCGGTCATGCCAATTCCGTTGTCACGGATCGTGAAGTCGATGGTCTCCCCGACCGCCTCTACGATCAGTTCGATTGTGCCGCCTTTGGTGAACTTGGCAGAGTTGGACAACAGATTGAACAGATTCTGGCGCAATTTGGTCTTGTCGGTTTCCATCTCAAGGATGTCCGTGTCGATCCGTGTCACCAGCTTGTTGTCGTTCATGTCAATGATGGGCCGGATGGTCGCTGCAACGTCTTCCAGCAGCGGCTCGATTTCAAAGCGTTCGATGTAGATTTCCATCTTTCCGGCTTCGACCTTGGACAGATCCAGGATGTCGTTGATCAGCGCAAGAAGGTGCTGGCCGGAATTCTTGATCCGCTCCAGATCGTCTATGCTTGTTTCGTCCCCAGCATCCTGCGCATCGTCGATCAGCATCTCGCTGTAACCGATAATGGCATTCAGCGGCGTGCGCAGTTCATGGCTCATCGATGCCAGAAAACGGCTCTTGGCCTGATTTGCGGTCTCTGCTCCTTCGCGGGCTTCCTCAAGCTGCGCCTGTTTTTCGATAAGATCGGAAATGTCGCTGTAAACGGCGACGGTCCCCCCATCGGGGGTCTTGCTTTTGGAGACATGCACCCAGGCACCATTGATCCGCGTTTCATGACGCATCTTGCTTGGCTCTCTTTGCTCGCGCAGCTTGTCGTCAATCCACTCCTGTGCCGTCAGATCGCCGGTGGCCTCAGGATCGGCCGCTGCCTGCGCCTCAAGAATATCACGAAAATGCGTTCCGGGATTCAACATGTGCGCGATGCTGGAAAAAACCGCGCGATAGCGTTCATTCGTGAGGACCAGGCGATCATCGGCATCAAACAGCGCGAAACCGTCCGGGATGGTTTCAATCGCCGTCAAGATTGTCATGCGCTGGTTTTCGGCTTCGGCCTCCAGCTGTCTCCGGTATTTCTGGCTTTGCTGCAAGGCGCGCACCGCGCTGGACATACGCCCCAGTTCATCAGTGCCTTCGGGCGGCAGGTCTACGTCTTCGGCACCTGCGTTCAATTTGGAAATTGCCCGGTTGATACCGCCAAGAGGCGTCAGGATGGATCGAAGAAGCCGCCATGTCAGATATGTGCCCGAGACCAGAATAACGGCGCAGGCGATCACCGCGCGAATTAGAGAACGCCGCGCGGCTTTCGCGGCGGCCTCTTCGCTTGCTGCGGCTTCCGCAGCAAGGCCGCTCACCAGATCCTTGAGCGCAGCATCGACGACATCGCTGCCCTGCCGCGCCTGCGCGGACAAGGTATTGCCGATGACCCGTCTTTCTTCGGTATAGGCATCCGCTGCCTCAAGCGCGGCCCGTGCATAATTCTCCACGCCGATCTTGATCTGTGCCACCGCTTCCGGCGCGAATTCTTCAACCTCGGAAAGTTTGGCGTCAAGCCTTTCGCGGGCAGCCTGTGCCCTGCGTTCGGAGAGGGTCAGCAGGCTGACGGACAAATCGGTTAGCCAATAGCGCATCTCGGCAAAGTCACGGTCGGCTTCTGCGGCAAGTTCCAGAAAATGAAACCGTTCGGACGCTTGGGCAATCCGGATCTGGTTTCGCTGCAAGTCCCACGCCATCATCGCGGTACTGACCACAAGTGCCGCCAGTAACGCTGCCGACAAAGCGCCGATTTTGAAAGTGATGCTGTTGCGCGCAACACGCGAAAACAGTTTCCGTCGCGAAGGGACGGCGGTCGTCATTCTGTCAAGGTGATGCTGATCGCGCCAGCAAGGTCGCCCGAAGCACCGCCTTCCTTGGGAAATCCGGTTACGTCCACTTCGCCCGCCGGACCGCCATGGCAGGACAGACAGGACTCACCGTAATACTCCGGGATGAGCATGCGGAAAGTCGTTGACTCGGTACCTGCGATCTCTTCGTAGAACGCGTCCCCCTTCGGCCAATCGGGGTTGGCGAACTTGTCCGTCAACACCGCGTTTTCCCAATCGTCGGGACGGGCCTTGCGATTGCGGACAAGATGCAGCGGTGCAGTGACTTTGACTCTGGCGCGCGTACCTTGCTTTTCGACGAAACGCTCGTTGACCAGCCGTGCAAATATCGCCGGAATAAAGCCTTTGAACCCCATCCCTTCGGTATTGATCAGATCCTGATTTTCATCCATCACTTCGACCATCGACGCAAGCTGCGCTTCTGTCAGGCTTCGTTGTTCCGGGCTTAGCCCTCCTTCGAGCGGGGCAGCGCCGTAGAGCGCTTTGTATTCTTCTTCGACAATTTTCATGAACGCGGTGCTGCTCAGACCTTTGTCGCCGATTGCCGGATCGTTGATCAAAGCCTGATTGTTGGAAATCACCCCGCGTCCCACCCGCAATAGGGCGGCCAGTCGCTGCCCTTCATCGGCCAGAGCGGCAAGGCTTTCTTCGGCCGCGAATGATTGCTGGGGCGACACGAAGAAAATGGGCAAGGAAAAAAGTACGACGATCCATATCCTGATCATGTCAATAAACCTTGATGAAAATACGTTCCACATCATGTAACGTCTGCAGGCATCGGTAAAGGATAGAGTGGTTCAAGCGCTCGTGCCGCCAAGAATAACGCCGATTTTACACGGTTAACGTGCGTTCGCCGCACGCCGCTCACGTTCGCAGAGTCCCGCCTGCGGATGAGGTATAGCTCGATGGTCTAAACGACCCAGACCCAGATCATGCCGATATAGGTCATCTGGTGCAGCAACTGATCCATGCCGAAAGCGCGCCAATAGCCGGCATCTTCGGTGCTGTATCCGGTCCAGTCCGAGTGCCAGCCTTTGACCCAATCGATGTGAAAGTGAACAACAGCTTCCAATGCGCAGATTAACAGCACAAATCCTGCGTCGGCACCCACCGCGAAAAAACAGACCGCCGAAAAAACCGCGTGCAGCGCACTGTGATGCAATCTGCCAAAATGCAGATAGGCTCCGCGGTCGGTCATCATGCGTTTTGTTTGCAGGACAAAATCTGCAAACAGATGCTTAATTTGTAGCAAAACGAGTAAAATAAACACAATCTGTAGTGGGTCCGTCACGGACAAACCTCCTGTCGTATAAAAATCCTTGCGATGCACAGATCGTGCAATTCAATTGCTTTGAACCTGCCAGTCTTGCAAAGTTCTTAATATCCTTACGTCAACTGGTACCATCAATCGGACAAAAAAAATAGAACACTCCCTTTTTACATTTATCTGGAAATATTCCAAGCGCGACCAACTCTTGCTGCTTCTGGTAACACTAACGCTGTTTCCGCTTCTTTATCTCACACTCGAACTGCCCAAACGCATCATCAACGATGCCATTGGTGCCGAAGGCGGAACGGTGACGATTCTTGGCGTCACGCTGTCGCAGATTACCTATCTCATGGTTCTGTGTGCGATGTTTCTCTTGGCGGTGCTTGCGCATGGTCTTTTGAAAATGCGGATCAACACCATGAAAGGCATATTGTCCGAACGTCTGTTGCGCCGCTTCCGCTACACGCTGATTGGCCGTATCCTGCGGTTTCCCGCACCGTATTTCGAACGGACGAGCCAGGGGGAACTGGTGTCCATGGTGACATCTGAATCCGAGCCGATGGGTGGTTTGATGGGCGACGCGGTCGCACAACCGGTGCTTCAAGCGGGGCAGATGCTCACCATCTTGGGCTTTCTCTTCATCCAGAATATCGCCTTTGGGCTTGCGGCCTGCGCGTTGATCCCGTTGCAGGCCTGGCTCATCCCGAAATTGCAAAGACAGATCAATCTTCTGAACAAGAAACGTGTGGTGCAGGTGCGTGGCCTCGCGGCGGAAATCGGTGAAGGTGCGGCAGGCTCCGCCACCCTGCGGATCCATGGCGGCTGGCGCTATCGCATGGCCGTGATCTCCGGGCGTCTGGGTCAATTGTTCCTCATCCGTTTTGAAATCTTTCAGAAGAAATTCTTCATGAAATTCCTGAACAATTTCATAACGCAACTGACGCCGTTCTTCTTTTATGCCGTTGGCGGCTATCTGGTGATCATCGGTGAGATTACGATCGGCGCCTTGGTCGCCGCGCTTGCCGCGTACAAGGACATCAGTTCGCCCTGGAAAGAGCTGCTGGCGTATTACAATCAGTTTCAGGACATGTCTTTGCGGTGGACCACGATCACGGAAAGATTTGCACCGCCCGGGATGATCGACGCCGCCTTGTTCGATGCGGACCCCGAAGAAACTCCGTCACTTGCAGGTGATATCACGCTATCGGAAGTGTCCGCGCGCGATGAGGATGGCAACATCGTACTGGACGACATCAGCATTGTCTTTCCGGCAGGCAAGAGTATCGCGATCACGGCCCCTGCTGATGAAGACCGGCGCGCGCTGTGCGAGATACTCACCCGCGAATTGATGCCGACCTCCGGAAAGGTTGTGATCGGCGGACATGATCTTGCCGGTTTGCACCAGTCCACAATCGCTTTGCGCATCGGGCACGCGACGTCGCGGCCCGTGCTGATTGCAGGAACATTCGGCGACAACATGATGATGCCCTTGATGTACCGACCGACGCGCAAGCTTGCGCAAAACGACATGACCCGCGAAAGCGCGCGCGCAGGAAACAGCGCCGAGACGCCCGGATCCGACTGGCTGGACCTCGCTGCAGCCAACGTGTCTGACCGCGATCAACTGCGCGACTGGTGGCTTGACCTGGTAAAAGCCATGGGGAGCGCGGATACGTTGTTCAGGCGCGGCATGGATTTGCGGCTTGACCCTCGAACGCATCAAGCGCTTGCCAGTGCGCTCGTCGATCTGCGCGCGGATGTGGCGAAAGCGGTGGCTTCCGCAGGGCTGGATGATTACGTCTGGGCGATTGACGAAGCCGTCTATAATCCAGCGTTTCCAGTCGTTGACAACCTGCTTTTCGGAACCCCGCGCAAACCAATCGACGCTGAGATGTTGGCGGAGCAGACAGGGTTTCTTCACCTGCTGGCAGAGCTGAATCTTGAAGAAAGCCTGATGCAACTGGCTGTCGATATGGTCGATATGATACGGCAGATCTTTGGTCTGGACGGCACCGATCACCCGTTGTTTCGAAGATTGGGGCTGGACGCGCAAGCATTTGAAAGCGCGGTCGCGCTGGCTGCGAAATTCCAGAGCGGCGGCGTGATGACCGACCTGGAAAAGGCGCGCTTGCTGATCGTGCCGTTTTCGATTTCGGCCGAATTGATCGGCCCATCATTTCCGCCGGAAATCGCCGAGAAGGTACTGGAGATACGGAAGGCGCATGGTCGCGCGCTTCAGGCCAGTATGGACGACTTGTTCGTGCCGCTGTCGGCGGATCAACCGGTTGGTGGTCTTAATGTTCTGGAAAACGCTCTTTTTGGCAAAATTTCGCAGACTGCCGGGCAAAGAGGGGACGAATTGCGCGAAGTCGTTGGCGGGATCCTGCGGGGGGCGGGGCTGGAAGGGCTTGTTCTGGGTGTGATTTTCGAGATGCCGGTTACCTTGGGCGGCGCGAACCTTCCTGCTCAGATTTGCGAACCGCTGGCGCTCAGTCGCGCGTCGATCAAACGGCCCGATATTCTTGTGCTTGATTCAGTGCTGAACAGTGCTGACCCTGCGACCCGACAGGATATGTATGCGAACCTCCGGAAACTTCTTCCCGATGCGACGATAATTTGCCTCGCCGCTTCCTTTGATGATCCTGGCAGATTCGATCTGCATTTCGAAATGGAGCAGGGCCGGATTTCTTCTGATGTCGGCGCAGCATCCGACGAGGAGGAAAGTGGCATAAGCGCGGATCTGGCGCGGAAAATGCGGGTTCTGGCGCAGACTGACCTGTTCAATGGGTTAGACCGCAAGCAGTTGCGGCTGCTTGCGTTCGGGGCGCGCTGGCATACAGCACGGGCCGGCGAGTACCTGTTTTACAAGGACGACGACCCGTCTAGCGGTGCCTATCTGATTGTCGATGGCCAGGCTGATTTGCTGATGCCCCAACCTACGGGTGAAGACGAGCTGAAATTGCAGGTAGGCCCCGGCATGCTGGTTGGCGAACTGGGATTAATTCGTCATGTACCGCGCGCATTGGATATGCGGGCGACGACTGATCTGACAAGTTTGCGCATCGGTGCCGAAGAATTCCTCGCCGTCGTCGAGAATGACGCGGCGACGGCCTACAAGCTTTTGCAGGTCGTTGCCGGGTATGTTGGCAGGTGACGGGAACGCGGAAGATTTAGCCCTTCGGGAGAAGTTGCTTTGTCACAAGTAAATGAGCATGTTAAAAATGACGTGCAGGGACGGTGGTGCGAAGGGTGCGCGCACCAGAGGTTTGCATAGAGGGGGTAAAATGGTTGAAAAAAAGAAAGAGCCTGAAAACACCTTTGGTGATCCGGGGACAATTGATGACATGGCCGCGATGTATCTCGCTGCGGTCAAGAGCGTTCTGGAATCGTTGAAAGAATACGAAGATAATGGATCGGGCTCCGACATCATGTATCTGCTAGCGCAGGCGCAGGCGCGGTGGCTGTCTTCGGCGTTGCGCTACTGGCAACAGATTGCGGGCATCATTGGTGAGCGTGGAAGCGAAGCGGCAAATGCCATGAAGCCGGACACGGACGGCCCCTCCGCAGAGGCGCGCCGCGTGATGATGCTGGACAAGGCTCGTGCCGCATTGCGCGATGTTTCCGACTTGTCGCTTCGGGAGGCCAAGCTGTTGCAGGGTGACCTCATGAAGATCGAAGCCGAACTGCGCGAATGCATGGCGCAGCCGGAAGACGAGCTAGACGAAGCCCGTCGATTTGCCAGGCCGATTAAATGAATAACGACGGCGCACGCCCCGATTGGGTGATCCCGGAACTGGGATTCGAAGCAGAAACACAGGCCCTGCGGGAGGCCATCGCCGATTGGGTCAAGTCAACCCCAGCAGAGATGCAACCCCAACTGGGAGAGCAGTTTCTGGCCGGCTCGAAATACTTTCGTCCGCTGACGATCTTTGCCTGCCAAACAGCCGTTGGCAGCGAAGACATCACCAAAGAGACCATCCAGGCGGCCGTCGCGCTGGAATTGTTTCACAATATGACTTTGGTTGTGGATGATATTCTTGACCAATCCGACGAGCGGCGCGGCAAACCGACGATGCACACGGCCTTTGGTCAACTGACCGCCCTGATGACGTCCGGCTTCATGGTGGCCGAGGGGTATCGCATGATGGCGCAGGACCAGCAGGTGGTTCGGCTCTTGTCGGAACTGATGTCGCGTTTGGGCGTGGCAGAGGTGATGCAGTGGGACAGTCGCAAGATGCCACGCGGCGTCGAAGACTGGCGCCGGCTGGCGCAAGAAGACACAGGTTCGATGTTCGAAGTCGCGGCCTGTCTGGGTGACCGGAGTGAGGGGCTGCGTGAATATGGCGGGCTGCTTGGCACCTTGTATCACGCTTGCGACGATGTCTCCGATGTGCGCGGCACCGACGCTCTTGGCGGTGGCGGTGATGAGGACATCCGCGACGGTATTCTGACGCTGCCCGCAGCCATTGCGGTGCGGGAACCAAAGATCGCGGCAATGTTCCGCAACCCGAACCCGAAAAACTATGACGCGCTTGCCGAAGCGTTTCGCGCCGCCTTGCCCGAGGCCGAGGCGGAGCTGGACCGAATGGCGCACAAGGCAATCGCCGAGGCAAAGTATTTCGCGGCAAGGCCCCGGAAATTGATCACGCTCGTCGATCGCACAAGAGCTTTGGGAGAGGCAAGATAGCGGAATGCGCTAAAGATACGCTTGGGCGGCAATCAAATCCCTGCTGCTGAAGCCTTCTTTGAATTGCGCATGGATGGGCGTAATCAGGTCTTTCTGCGATGTTTTGTTCTGCAACAGCGGTGCCAGACCAAGGGCGCTGCGAAGCTGCCATGACAGCGCGCCGCTTTCCTCTGCCAATGCGAGCGCGGCGCGATAATATACCTGCGCCTGCGCGCTGTTTCCGCGCGCAGCTGCAAGCGTTCCCTGAACGAGTTTCACGTCGATCCGATGATTCAGTTCGCCGCCTTCTTCCAGTTCGTTGTCCAGCCCGTCGAGGAGGGTCTCGGCTTCGTCAATTCTGTCCATCGCCAACAGAATCCGCGCATGATTGGCTTTGAAGCAGACACGGTGATAGTGAACGCCTGCCTTTTTCAACGCAGCAAGAGACCCTGAGGTCATTTTTTCGGCCTCTTCCAACTTGCCGTCTTGCGCTAGCGCGCGCGCGCGCCACAGCGACCCCCAGAGCCCTAGAAAACCGTATCCGTATTCATCCGCCACGCTGCTGCATTCCGCAGTCAGCGCCATGACCTGATCCCAGTTCCCGGTCCAGTCCAGCACCCGAATGACCCCATTTGCCAAGGCGTAGACCAAGGAATAGGGATCCGGCAACGTGCGGGCGTATTCAAGGATATCCTGGCCCACTTCCACCGCCTGATCCGGTTTGCCCACGGACCAGAGGGCTGCCGCCCGGAAACATTCGGAAATGACTTTGGGTTCTGCCGCAGACAAACGCGGGCCGGGCTGTTCCATTGCGCCGTTTTTATAGAGATCGAGAACGCGGTCGCCATAGTGCAGGGCTTGCGCATATTTGCCCCGGTTGAAATAGGACCAGGTCTGCATCGAAGCGGAATAGACCTCATACCGCGGATGGCCACTGCGTTCGACCTCGGCTGCTAATGCCGCAAATGTTGCATGGCCTTTTCTGACATCACCGCGCATCGTTTCAAAGGCACCGATCCCGTAAAGAACCGCAACACCCAGATCGGAATTATCAACGGATTCAAGCAGCTCACGCGCACGCTCGAAAGCGGCCTGCGCCTGTGGCGACGCATAGCTTGTCGCGGCGAAATGCACCACGCCGATGGTCGACTGAAGCTGTAGTTCCAGCTTTGCCCGTTCCGCAGGGTCGGTCACGGCGGCGACATGCTCAAGACCGTGGCCAAGGCTTGTCAGAGCTTCCTTTGCCGACGCTCTTGCCCATGCGGCCTTGCCGGCGGTCAGCCAATAGGGAACCGACCTTGCCCCGAGATCGGCGGCGACCAGATGGTTCGCCACCTGTTCGGGGCCGGTTTGACACCGTTCGGGAAATTTTTCTTCCAGTGTGGACGCGATCTTGCCGTGGAGATTCTGCCGACGCCGTCGCAACATCGACCGATAGGCGGCCTCTTGCAAAAGCGCATGCCGGAATGTCCAACTGTTTCCGTCCCGCGATGCAACGACAAGATCGGCGTCAACCAGTTGTGCCATCGCCGTCTTTAGCTTCGGGACGGCCGTACCAGTGACTTCTGCCAGAAGTTCGACGTCGAACTCCCGCCCGATTGCCGCGCCGATCTGTGCCAGCCTGCGCGTCGACCCCAGCTTGTCGAGACGCGCCATCAAGCTGTCTTGCAGGCTGTCCGGAACCACATGCGCGCCGTCGATGCCATTCTTGGCGTCCATGACAAAACGGATCAGTTCTTCGGCAAACAGGGGCACGCCGTCGGAGCGGTTGAGAAGTTTGGCACGTTGTTCGGGTGAGACCCCCATGCCATCGGTAAGGTTATCCATCAGGGCTTCGATCTCACCCGTGGTCAGCCGCGACAGAGCGCAGGTTTCTATGTGATCTCCGTACCAGTCATGCTGGAAATCAGGGCGGTACGTCGCCAGCAGCAGGATCGGATGACCGGGTAGCCTGCTGATGAAGCTCTCCAACAATTCCAGCGACGTCGGGTCGGTCCAGTGAAGGTCTTCAAAGTACAGCAACATCGGGCCACTCTTGGCCTGAATGAGCACCTGTTCTATCAGCATGTCTATCGTGCGGGATTTCTGAAGCGCCGGGGACAGGTTGAGCGGCGGATAGCGGTCGGTGGGCAAGGACAGAAGCGACGCCATCAAGGCACGCGCACCGATGATGTCCGTCTCTGCCACCACTACCCTTTCGAGTTTTCTCAACCGCGCGTCGTTATCATCCTCGGCTGACAGGTTCAGCGTGTATTCAAGGTGGTGGCGGATCGGATAAAGCGCCGTGTTCGAATAATAGGGTGCCGCCTGAAAATTCAGGACCCTAGCCTTGTCACGATAGGCCTGTTCAACAACTTCGTGCGACAGTCGGCTTTTGCCGATACCTGCCTCGCCCGAGATCAGAAAGACACGGCCTTTGCCGCATTTCGCTTCGTTCCAGGACGAGATCAGGCGCGCACGCTGTTCGTCCCGCCCGACAAGTGGAGACAGCTTGTCGCGCCCAACACCCATAGAAAACCGTTCCTGGCTATGCGACTCTGATACGACACGCCAGGCACCTTGAATGTTGTCGAAACCTTTGAGCTGAACGTCCGGGATCGCCTCATAGATGAACAGTTTGCCCAGCAGAAGACGGGTCTTTTCACCGATAACGATCTGACCGGGTTTGGCCAATCCCTGAAGCCGTGCCGCAAGATTGGGCGTTTCGCCCGCCACCGCAGACGCTTCTTCGACCCCGTCGCCGATCAGGTCACCGACCACGACGATGCCGGTAGCCACACCAATCCGCACCTGAAGGCGGTCCTCTGCAACCGGATCCAGTGCAGCGATCGCGTCGATAATCTCGAATCCGGCGCGGGTTGCACGCTCTGCCGCGTCCTCTTGCGCGATGGGATACCCGAAATAGATCAGAACGCCGTCGCCAAGATACTTTGCGACATGCCCGCCGGCTTTGGTCACGGCGTTCGAAACCGTTTCCTGATAGAGAGTCATCAGATCGCGGTAATCTTCGGGATCAATCCGCGCAGAGATCGCCGTCGATCCGACCAGATCGCAAAACATGATGGTCAGCTGCCGGCGCTCTGCCGTTTCCACGCCAGTGAGATGGTCGCTCGTGTTTTCCCTTTCGCGTGTCGTCTCAAGCGCCGCAATCGCTTTGAGCAGCTTTAGCCGATGGCCCAGCTTCGAGATTCCCATCTGCTGGAGATGGTCTGCGGTGACTTCGCTCAGGACGTCGAGGTCGATCTCGTTTTCCTCAAATATATCGTTGTATTGAGGTAAGTTGAGTTCGGCCAGCCAGTCCTTTAGCGAAGTCTTTGTCATCGTGGTACTCATTGCCAGTATCTACCGGCAATCACTTTGATCGCCGTTTTCCGTCTGCTGTATAGTTCCAGAACAACGGACCCAATCCCATGGTTTTCTCATTCCATTTGCTTGCTGGCAACCAGTCAGTGAAAAGTGATCCAAGATCGTCTGGACTTGGTGTAAATTTGGACTTTGGCAGGTCAAAGTTCTTGGCTGGCCAGAACTTTTTCAGCCCAAAAGCCTTGTCCGCCATGGACCATGCTTTTGCCGCCCCCGCGTAAGGGACCCACGCGACCTTCAATGCCTGAAACATCTCGCTTGGATAAAAGTCGGGCGTAATCACCTCAATCGGTTTTTTCATCCTGTCGTCATCGCTGTCATGCACCGCGGATTGCCGTATGTATTCAGCTGCGATCAAACCGGTTGCGCAAGCGCCCTCCACCGTCGCCACATCCGCAAAGTTCCTCACGTAGGTTCCGGCAAGGTACATGTTCTCGAATTTGGTTTTCACGTCCGGCCGGTGTTCCCAACTGCCGGTCAGATTGGCAAATAGCTCCTCGCCGGTATTGGTATCGATAGAGGTTTGGACCAGGTCGATATCCGATTCGCTGATATCGATGTTCGCGATGACTTCGCGCAGGATGTAATCAATCGCGGTCTTTGGATGCTTCAGATCCAGGATCAGGGTTCCCTTTTCACGGCGTTCCGGTACCGCAGAGAGGAGCGATTTGAAATCCGAAACGGTGATATACAAGAACGTCTTGTCCATATCCCAGGTCTGGGAATAGTCGAGAAACGTCATTTCGTACTTGGTATCCATGAACACGACGACTTCGGCGGGTATGTTGGGGAGCTTTTTCTTGAGATAAAGCTCTACCGACGCCATTGGTTCGGATTCGAGATACCGAACCTGACCAAGGTCCGGATCAGCCTCATAGAGGTCGTCGGTCACCATCGCGGCAAAACCGCCAGGCGAGGTGCTGATGATGACGTTGTCATTGGCGACATCTACT
>JAGXFI010000166.1 GCA_024637305.1 Sulfitobacter sp. | reverse complement strand
CCCGCATGTGGGGATCTGGATCGATCGGGACACCGCACGCTGGTCCGATGTCAGTAAAGGGGTCATCAGCGCCCTGCAGGTGTCCTGCGCGCATTACGGACTCACAGCCTGCGTGCTGCTCGATCGCCGGGGGATGCTGCGCGGAATCGACACGGTGGAGGTCCGGCTGCGCCAGCGGGGGAGCCTTTGGTCGGTCACCGACATGGCGAAACTCAACCCCGAAACGACGAAATGCATGGTTGTTGACAGCACAGGCTACCAGACACTGGGCCGGGGTGATTTTCCCGATTTTGTCGGGCGGCTGCGAGATGCGCGGTGGCGCCTGGGCGACATCCGGTAGCTGTGCCAGCCAGGCCATGCTGGCCGCGTCACCGACCGTCTGCAGGTTGGCAGAGCACCAGCGTCGCGAAAGTTGTACCACCACCGGAGTCTTTCGCTATGAAAGAGAGCTTGCAGAGTGCGTCAGTTCAACTTTCCGGCGACTTCGACCAAGCGGCGCGCTTGATGGCTGATGGCTTTTTTCACTTCATCTGTAAACTCCGCCCCCTGAGTGTGGCTATAGCCGTAAGGGTTGCCTCCGGTCTTGAAGAGGACCTCGTCTGTATACCCCGGTGCAACAACGAACCCGCCCCAATGCATGACGGTAGTATAGAAGGAAAGCAGTGTCGTTTCCTGGCCGCCATGGGCGTTCTGGGCAGATGTCATTGCTGAGACAGGTTTGTTGGCCAACCCGCCTTTACCCCAGATACCGCCAAGTGTGTCGATAAAGGCGCGCATCTGGCTGGCCATAACACCAAAACGAGTCCCCGCCGAAACAAGATAGGCATTTGCCCATTCCATGTCTTCTTCCGTCGCCTCGGGAATGGCAGCGGTCTTATCTTTCTGAGCTTGCCACGCATCAACGCTGGCGACGACGTCATCGGGAGCAGTCTCAGGCACCTTCAATAGCCGAACTTCTGCACCTGCGTTCTTTGCCGCTTCGGCGGCGATGGATGCCATCTGGTGGTTCGTGCCGTAGCTGGAGTAGTAGATTATGGCAAGTTTGACGGTCATGGTCGTTCTCCTGTCCGTTGAGTTGATTAAGGATGGTCACGTAGAATGAAACTTAGGGCTTTGAGTAGTCGCTGCCATAGGACCGCGCTGGCTTCGTTCAGAATTACGCCAATGCGCATCGCAGACGCTCAGGTCAGACGGTGCCGCACCCGCAGCGAAGGGCCAGAAGAGCCGCATTATTTTCTGCACATTTTCTAAATTGCAGGTTCGCGGCCTACCGATGACCGACCCAACCCCGGTCGTCGGTAAACGTGCGCCCGGGTTCGATCCGGGCGGTCTCGTATCCTGTCGGCAGCGCGTCCAAGGGGGCCAGGGGCCGTCGCGACGCCGCAAGCACGATGTTGGTGCGTCCGCGACTACTGATCGGGCCCTGCACGGCTTCGACGTGCGGATAGAGACTGGTCAGGATTGCATGGATGCCGCGTACGAGCGGACCGTCGGGCGCATCGATCAAGTTCACATAGACCGGACCGTCGACAATCGCGCGGAGGCGTTCATAGGTTTCGAGTGTGGCCAGATGGGCCGGGACCGACCCTGAAGAGAACGCATCCATCACGGCGGCGTCGAAACGGCGATCCGTTTCGTTGATATAAACCCGTCCGTCGGCGTGGACGATGCCCAACCGCCCGCCGTTGTCTTCCTCGCCCTGAGAACCTTCGCGGCTTGCATCAAATCCTGCCCTTTCGATCATCGCGCCAGCCCCGGGCATGTGCAAACGCGCTACCCACGTAACAAGGGGGTCGATTTCGACCGCGACAGCCCGTGCCAAAGTTCTCGACTCGAGTAATCGGGTGGGCAGCGTGTAGCCGCCCCCACCGACGAATAACACCGATGGTGCCGGTCCCAGATCGCGGTCCATGCGCGCCCAAAGCCACTGGGTGTATGCCAGCACAAGCCCGTCAAGCTGGGTCTGTTTATCGCTCCGGATGATCCGCTCGGCTGCCTGCGGGGTGCGGTCCGAATAGAGATGAACCACGCTGCCTCTGTGCGCAACGTCGATGCACGACAGGCCGGATTCGTACCGGCATACCGAGCCGCCGGCCATGCTCGCCACTACCACAAGCGCCGCTGCCGCAAACGAAATCAAGAACTTCGGCTGCGCCGCGCGAGCGGCCGTCGTCTCCGCCTCGCCGTCGTCTCCGGGCGTACCGCCCCGCACGAACGGGACACAGAGAAGGGCTGCGGCTCCGCATCCGGCGAAGGTCGCAGCCGAACCGACATATGGCAGGGCAACGAAGCCAGCGAGGATCGCGCCTACGATCGCGCCCAGTGAGCCCGCCGCAAGTACGAGACCGAGCGATGATCCCTCCCGCCCCGGGCGTGCCTCAACGGCAAGCTTGGCCAGAAACGGCGACGGAAAACTGACGAGCACTGAGGCGGGGAAGAAAGCTACGAAGACAGTGAACAGCATCCCTCCCGTTCCCCGCGCGCCCAATGCATAGAGCAGGCCAAGGACGGTGGGCGAAAGCGCCATCAGCACGGCCGTCGCGATCAGCGCCGTGCGCACGTTACCTATCGCGATATGATGTTCGCGTTCTGCCACGAGGCCCCCCAGCGCGCTGCCAAGCGAAAAACCGGCCAGAACGGTCGCGATTACGGCTGTCCAGGTAACCAATGATGTGCCGAAGAACGGCGCGAGCACGCGGCCAGCCGCGATTTCATATGTGAGCCCGACGACCGACAGAACAAGGATCAAGCTGATCGTGGTCCAGAACCGCATGATAGCCTCCTCGGCGTTCAGGTGGGCCCAGCCCAGCCCGCATTCCATGAATTTTCGGCTCGTGCCGCATGGCGAAGGACGGTCTGGTCGCGCGGCGGTTTGATCGAACTGCGAACGTCACAGCTGCTATAACGGGATATGCTGCGTCGCCACAAGTCGCTCTGAGCCCCCACCCGATTGGGAGAGCCAGCGGGCCTGAGAAAGCCGCGACCCACCAAACCCCCACCTTTTTTCCACCTCGTTCCCAGCTATGGCACGCAGGATATACGGGTCCTACGTCTGATACTCGTTGAGCAGATAGTCGGCTGGCGGCAGGGTTTTCGGTTACCAAGGGCGACCCGAGAAGGCAGGGGAGCTGCGCGATGCTATGCACCTTCTGCGCCTTGGGGATTTGCCCGGCCCGGTAGGGGAAAACCTATCAGTCTGGTTGCTCGCGCTCGGGTGGCCGGAGGCGTGCCGGAACTTGAGGGACGCGCGCAGCGAGGCGGAATGGGACGCTCTGCTGGCGCAAACCGCGACGGTGCCACAGGCCAAAGGACACAAGATGGCGCTTGGGGCCTCGCAGATGATCCGGGTGCTGGAGGCCTCGCGGCAGGCCGCAGGCATGAGTCCAAGGGTTGCGGTCGCGCTCGGCACGTGGGTAATCACCGCAATCCTCATCGCACATTCCGGCCCGCTGGACGCGGATCTCAGTCTCGAAGACCTCGCTGACTGTCTGTAACATGTGACACCCCCGGCCCTCATGCGGCCGGGGGGCATTTGTTGTCGTCAATCCGCTTGAGGATATGCCGCAGCTTGACCTCAAGTTGCGCCCGGACATGCCCCGTCACCGGGACTTTGCACAGTGATGCGACGGCTTCCTGCACCCGCACGAGTCTCTGGACCTCAAGCCTCGGCACGCCGTGCAGTTGCGCGACATGCCCCAGCGAGCGTCCGTGCAACATCTCCGCGTGCGGGCGGGCGCAGGTGGGGCTGCTGATCACCTCGCAACAGGCAAGACGCTCTGTGAGGGTAAAGCACCCGGATCCATAGAAAATCCCGGTGGGGTGCGACACGCGTTGTTGCCGTGCGATTGCCTCCACTGGCGCGACTAAGCCAGCGTTTGTGTAACCTTGCTGCAGCGCAAATTCCCAGACAAGATCATAGACAATCGTCACGCCGAAGGCCAAATCAACCGACTGAAGACCTTGAAGCGCTCGATGTACAGACGAGCCTGCCCTGGGCTGGAATTGCTCAGGATCGGGCGACGCATGCATTAGCCCTCGCAAGGATCTCAAAGGCCCCGCCGTCCGGGTCAGCGATAGATATGGGTCGCGAAGTCGTCCCCTTCGGTGACGCTGCCGCGGTACATGCCTTCGCAGTTGAAGGGCATCGTGATGTTGCCTTTGGCATCCACCGCGATCAGCCCGCCGGAGCCATCGTTCTCGCCCAGATCATGCATCACGACATGTTCCGCCGCCTCCTTAAGGGACTGGCCCGCATGCCGCATCCGTGCGGCGATCTCGGCGGCGGCGGTGTAGCGGATGAACACTTCGCCATTGCCCGTGCCTGATACGGCGCAGGTGGCGTTGTCTGCGAAGGTGCCGGCGCCGATGATGGGTGTGTCGCCGATGCGGCCCGGTGCCTTGGCGGTCATGCCGCCAGTGGAGGTGGCGGCGGCGATGTTGCCGTCAGCATCACAGGCGACGGCACCCACGGTGCCGTGCCGGCGCGCGGGGTCATCGTCTTCGACGCCCTTGGCGCGCATCTCCAGCGTGGACTGCAAAGCGTCCCAGCGCGCCTGCGTGAAGAAATAGTCGCCATCCTCAAACGGCAGACCGGCATCGTGCGCGACGCGCAGCGCGTTGGGGCCGATCAGCATGACATGGTCGGTGGTTTCCATGACAACACGTGCTGCAAGGATCGGATTGCGCGGGCCAAAGATGCCACCAACGGCCCCGGCGGCGCGGGTTGCACCATCCATGATCGCGGCGTCCATTTCCTGCTTGCCGTCCGATGTGTAGACTGCGCCGCGACCGGAGTTGAACAGCGGTTCATCCTCCAGCGCGCAAACAGCCGCAGTCACGGCGTCCACCGCACGGCCACCCTGACTGAGAATATCATAGCCAGCCTGCAAGGCATTGCGGAGACCGGCGTGATAGGCAACCTCAAGCTCTGGCGTGAGGTTGGATTTCAGGATGGTGCCGGCACCACCATGAACGGCGAGGGAAAATCGTTTCATTTCAGTCCTTTCGGGGTCATATCAGCCTGATCCGCGCAATAGAGCGCGATCTCGGCGTGGGTGGCGATCCAGGCGTCGCCGTCACCGGCGATGCGGTCCAGCAACTGTTCGAGAATGAAAATCCGGCTGCGGTAGCCCGTTACATGCGGGTGCATCGTCAGCAAGAACAGACCGCCTTCGTCGCGCGCACCTTCGTATTCGCGCATGAAGATGTCCAGCACATCCGTGGGTGGCGTATAGGGCCGCTGGGCACCGAAACGGTTCATCATGAAATAGACGGCATCATCACGAATCCATTCAACGGGCAGCTCGACCATGCCGGTCGGCACCCCGTTCTGGAGGATCTCGTAAGGGTCGTCGTCGGAGAACAGCGAGCTGTCGTATATCAGCCCCATCTCGCGGGCGATGGTGAGGGTATTGGGGCTGTAATCCCATGAAGGTGTGCGCATGCCGACAGGGCGCGCGCCGCTGACCTTTTCCAGCGTGTCGGCGGCGCGCAGCATTAGATCGCGTTCGGTATCGGCATCCAGACCGGTGTTCAGCTCGTGAATCCAGCCGTGCAGGCCAATTTCATGGCCCTCGTCCGCCAGGGAGCGTTGTTCGTCCGGGTGCAGCAAGGCAGCGACGGCGGGGACGAAAAAACTCGCCTTGGCACCGTATTTGTCCAGAACCTTGCGAATTCGTGGCACGCCGCGGCGCGCGCCGAATTCGCCCCAGCTGAGGCGCGCGACGGAGTTGCCACCGTCGCGCAGTTCGTTGGTTTCATGGTCGCTGTCAAAGGACAGGGCGACGGCACAGCGCTTGCCGCCCGGCCATGCCTTGGGCAGCAGGTTGCGGCCTGCGCGGATGGCTTCGACCTTGCCGCGCCATGTTGCGTCGTCCCATGTATGCGGGTCTGTCATGCGTGGCCTCCGTCGACTTGCAGGGTCTGACCGGTGATCCACGCGGCCTTGTCGGAGCATAAAAACGTTACCGCGTCCGCGATGTCCTGCGCGCGACCGAGGCGGCGCATGTGGATCGACCCGACGATCTGTTTTTGGCGCTCGCGGCCAAAGGCTTCCCACTGGCGTTCCGTTGCGGGGTTGGACAGGATGAAACCCGGTGCGACGGAATTGACGGTGATGCCTTGGGGTCCAAGCTCCAATGCGAGTTGTTTCGTCAGGCCGATCAGCGCGTGTTTCGCAGAGGCGTAGGCCTGGATGCCGGTCAGGCTGGCCTTGAGACCTGCGCCCGACGAGATGGTGACGATGCGGCCCGCCCCCCGGTCCTTCATCGCGGGGGCAAACGCCTGGGCGCACCACATGGCAGCGTCCACATTGGCGGCGAAGATGACGCGCCAGTCATCCTCGGTGATTTTTTCCAGTGGGCGTCCGACCTGACCGCGCACGCCCCCGGCGGCGGTAACCAACCCGTCGATGCCGCCATGCCGTGTTAGGATTTCCGCGCATAGCGCGTGCGCGATTTCGCGGGATCCCAGATCTCCCTTGTGGCAGGTGACGCATGACGTGTCGCCCAGGTGGTCCATCCCGTCGATGTCCATTGCGGCGACGGTTGCGCCCGCCTCGGCCAGAGCGCGCACGATGGCGGCACCGATCCCCTGCGCGGCACCTGTTACGGCGAAAACCTTGCCTGTCAAACTTAACTGCATAGAGGCACCATCAGGTTGAGAAGGTCAGTCGATTGCGCGCGTTTGCCGTCCTCTATGTCGTGGATGAGGTCGCATAGCATCGCAAGCGCTGGCGTAGGGATGCCGTGCTGCTTGCCGATCTGCACCAGCACGCCGATCTGCGCGTCCACTTCGGTCTTGCGCTTGCGCACCGCCAGATCGCGATAGATGCCGGAATGGGTCTTGGCCGTCTTGCGATTATGCGCGACCATCGCGTCGAGCGCCGCGTCGATGCCTGCAGTGTCGCCGGTGCGGAAGGCTTGCGGATCAAAGCCGTTGAAGCCTAACGGGTTGACCCCTTCGGCGGCGGCGAGCTGCATGACTTCACCCCCGAGTTTCGCATAGACGCAGCGGGTCGCGGCGGGGTCCATCGCGTCGGACATGGAGGCGGGCGTCAGCGCCGTCGCAAACAGCAGCGCACCGTAGCCGCATTTGCCCCAGAGATAGCCCCAGATGTTGTCGGTCTTGACCGCGTCCGGCTCTAGGATGCGGAAGAGGTCGTGCATTTCTGTCAGGCGGTCGGAGTCGCTGCCATCCAGTTCGCCGAGCGCCACGGCGGCGCGGTTGCCATAGAGGATACGGCCCGGTTCCAGCCAATCGGCACCGAAGTTGACAAAGCACCCCAGCGTGCGGTCGGCACCGACATGTGCCGCGATCAGACGTTCGTTGAGACCGTTCTGGGCGGACACGATATAGCCGCCATCCGCCAGATGCGGCAGCAGCATCTTCAGCGCGTCTTCGGTATGGTGCGCCTTGACCGCGAGGATGATGCGGCTGAATTTGCCTTTGAGCGTGGCGGGCGTGTCGGCTGGCAGTGCTTGCGTGAATTCCTCTACCGGGCCTTCAATCGCCAGACCCTTGCGCATGGCGATCACGTGATCCTCGACAATATCGACCATATGCACAGCATGGCCTGCGCGTGCGAAATAGGTGCCGAGGATACCGCCGATGGCACCGGCACCCCAGATCAAGATAGGATCGTTGCTCATGCCCAGTTACCTTCGAGCAGGGCGCGGGTTTCCGCGACGGCGATGTCCCAGATGCGGTGCATGTCCTCATCCGGTTTCTGGTAGTGGCCGCCGTAATTGCCATCACCGATCAGGTCGCGCACACCTTGCGCGTTGCGGTCGCGCAGGCGATCGAAATCGACATAGGGTTTCTGTTCCGGCGGCACGGCGCGGCCTTCAAGCCGGGTCCAAGGGAAATTCTCCATCCATGATGCGTGTGACGCGATCGGGTCGGTTTCCTGCACCGCGGCCCATGTCTGCGGCGCGCGCCACCAGTCGTGGAAACGGCACCGGGCACCGGGGCGGTCCTGCATCCATTCGGCGCAGACCGGCTGGACCGGGCTGTTGCCGCCGTGGCCGTTGACGATCAGCACGCGACGAAAGCCGGTGTCATAAAGGCTGTCCAGGATATCGCGCACAAGGGCTGCATAGGTGGTCAGGCGGAGCGATACGGTACCGGGAAAACCCATGAAATAGGGCGTGAGGCCATAGGGAACGGCCGGAAATACCGGCACGCCCAAGGGCGCGGCGGCGTCTGCGGCGATCTTGCCCGACAGGATGGAATCGACTGACAGGCTGAGATGCGCATGTTGTTCGGTGCTGCCCAGAGGGAGCACGCAGCGGTCGTCGTTCTTGAGGTATTCCTCAATCTCGAACCAGTTGCTGTCAGTTATTTTCATCATGCGGTTCCTTTTTACTGATATTTGACCGTGCGGCCTCGATGGCGGGCAAAAGCTCTGACCGCAGGGCGTGGCTGTCGGGGGTGTGGCGGTATTCGATGGCGGTCTGGTCGCTGCGCAGGCCTTCACGCAGGTATTCGGCACCTGTCGCATAGATCAGCACATCGGCGCGGGTGACCAGATCGGGCAGGGCCGGATCGCCGCGCGGCACGGCCGTTACGCGACCCAGATGCGGGGCGAACCGGTCAATCCCGCTTTTGAGTGTTGGCAGGAAATCGTCAAAATAGGAAACGGCCGTGACCTCGGCTTCGGGCGGGATGCCGGCCAGCGCGATGCGCGTCGCCTCGTTGGGGATCAGCGTCATGCCCAACACCGGCACGTCGGGGAAGAGGGGCGTGGCAGTGGCGGTCAGCGTATGCGGACAGAACACGAGATCGGCGTCAGGGTGTTCTCCGGCTTCGACCTCGCGCATGCTGACGGCGGTCACGCTATCGGCTGCGTCAAGCAGCGCGTGCAGATCTTCGGCGTAGGCTTTGGTTGCTTCGAGAAAGGTGCCCAAGACCAAGATACGCAAAGGCGTTGCCGGGGCTGACGTGGCCATCGCGATGCGAAAGGCGATATCTTGACGCGACAGGCCCAGATCGCGCCCCGACTGGATAAGTTCCGCGATCTGGCGTTCGAACGCGGCGAGGCGTTGGGACTGCGATGCGGGAGGTGGTGCGCGGTCGGTCACGAAGGTGCCCGAGCCGACGCGCCCTTCGACATGGCCGCGATCCTGCAGTGCCGCGTAGACGTTGCTGACGGTGACGGGCGACAGTTTCAGGCTGGCGGCAAGGCGGCGCACCGAGGGCAGGCGGGTGTTGGCCGGGATATCCCCGGTCGCGATTCCGTATTCCAGCGCGCCGCGCAACTGGACCGACACGTTGACCGAGGAAGCAGGGTCGACCGCCGCCGCGATGCGCGCCAGTGCAGGGTCAATCTTGTCTGTATCAGTCTGCATCATAATGTATCAATGGGGTATAACGGTTTCTGGCTCAAGGCTGATCTAACGAAATAATCTGCACTAATGTTACGCGATTTATATGAGTATGCAAATTTAATTGCGTCTGACCGTCATATTTTCTTGACGTTAAAATCACCCGAGGCTTAGTGTTACAGTACACCATAACAAATGGAGGCTAGAATGTTGAAAACCACACTGAGGTCCGGCATCGCCACGCTGGCGCTGCTTGCGGCGGCGCCGATGGCGATGTCGCAAGACCTGATGATCGGCCTGCGCGCGGGGCCGGATTCGATTGATCCGCACTGGTCCACGCTGGGCAGCCAGGCCGAAGCGTTGCGGCATGTTTTCGACACGCTGGTCGATGTCGACGAGACGTTGCAGCTCAAGCCCGGACTTGCCGTCAGCTGGGAAGCCATCGACGAGACGACGTGGGAATTCAAGATGCGCGAAGGCGTGAAATTCCACGATGGCAGCGATTTTGATGCCGAGGACGTCAAGTTCTCGATCGAGCGTATTCCCGAGGTGACCGGCCCGATGCCGATGACGCTTTATACCAAATACGTCGATTCCGTCGAAGTCGTCGATCCGCTGACGCTGCGGGTCAAGACCAAGGGTATGGCACCGTCGCTGCCCAACGATTTCACCCGTCTGTTCGTCGTGCCGTCCGAAACCGGCATGGAGGCCCGCAACGAGGAGTTCAACTCTGGCGAGGCGGCCATCGGTACGGGGCCATACGAGTTCGTAAGCTGGGAGCCAAAGGGCGATCTGGTGCTGGAGCGTTTCGAGGGCTATTGGGGCGGCGCGCCTGCGTGGGAAAAGGTCGTTCGTCGCGAAATCCCTGATGACGCGGCGCGCGTTGCTGCGCTGAAATCCGGGCAGGTCGATCTGATCAACTATGTTCCGGCGACTGATTACCTGTCGATGCAGAATGATTCCGCCATCGAAACCTTCGTGTCGGATTCGGTCTACATCCTCAACATCGCGCCTTCGGTGAAGGACGAGGAGCCGCAGCCGATCAAGGTCAACGGCGTCGAGGTCGAAGGCAATCCGCTGCAGGATCTGCGCGTGCGCAAGGCGCTGGATCTCGCGATCAACCGCGACGTGCTGGTCAATGTGGTTCTCGAAGGGCTCGGCACGCCGGCCAACCAGCTGATGCCCGAAGGATTCTTTGGCTACACTGACAAGCTTGGCAAGCGCGAGTATGACATCGAGCAGGCCAAGGCATTGCTGACCGAAGCGGGATATCCCGATGGGTTCGAGATTGATTTCACCTGCACCAACAACCGCGTGCCCGGCGATGCCGTGGTCTGCGAGGCGCTGGCGCAGATGTGGTCGCGTCTGGGGCTCAAGGTGAACGCGCAAGCGCTCAACGGCACTGTCTATTTCCCCGCCGCCGCGCGCGAGGAATACACCATGACGATGTCCGCATGGGGCACCCTGACAGGTGAGGCGGCGTATACCTACGGCGCGCTGACCCATACGAAAGATCCAGAAAAGGGTTTCGGCAACTTCAACCGTTCGGGTTATTCCAACCCCGAGTTCGACAGGGTCTTCGGCGAAGGCAGCCAGACGCTGGACCCCGAAGCGCGCAAGAAGCTGTACGAAGAGGCGTCCTTTATCGCCATGGAAGACCGCGCGCTGATCCCCACGGTGATCTTGCAGACGGTCTGGGCGGCCAAGGCAAACAAGCTTGATCTGACGCCGCGCATCGATCAGGAAACCCGCGCCTACGCGATCACGCCGAAATAATCCGGTTCCATCGGGGCGGCGCGCATATTTTCTGCGCGCCGCCCTTTTTACGCCCAGACCAGCCAACGTCCGCTGGCGAAACGCGAGGTTGAGATGTTTGGTTATCTTGTCGGGCGGCTTTCACAGGCGGTAGTCGTCGTGTTCGTCATGTCGATCATCGTCTTTGTCGGTGTCTATGCCATCGGCAATCCCATCGACGTGATGATAGACCCCGGTGCCACTGCGGAAATCCGCGAAAACCTCATCCGGCAATATGGCTTGGATCAACCGCTGTGGCGGCAGTATTTCACCTTTGTCGGCAACGTGTTCCAGGGTGATCTGGGCCGGTCGATGGTTTACAACACGTCTGTTACCGGGTTGGTCTTCTCGCGCCTGCCTGCGACGGTTGAGCTGGTTCTGGTATCGGTGACCATCGCCGCCGTCATCGGTATTCCGGCTGGCCTTTATGCTGGATACAAACCCGACGGCATCGCGGCCAAGCTCATCATGGCGCTGTCCGTGCTTGGCTTTTCCGTGCCGACATTCTGGATCGGGATGCTGCTTATCATGGCCTTCGCGGTCGAGCTTGGCTGGCTGCCTTCGGGCGGTCGCGGTGAGGTGGCGGAATTCCTGTGGTTCAAGACATCGCTTGCCACCTCGGATGGCTGGGCGCATGTCATCATGCCCGCGATCAACCTCTCGCTGTTCAAGATGGGGCTGCTCATTCGTCTTACCCGTGCCGGCATGGTCGAGGCGATGGGCGCGGAATACGTCCGCTTTGCCCGCGCCCAGGGGCTGCCCGATCGGCAGATCGTGTTCAGCCACATCCTGCGCAATATTTCCATTCCGGTGATCACCGTGTTCGGGCTTGAGCTTGGCTCCACCCTTGCCTTTGCGGTGGTGACCGAGACGGTGTTCAACTGGCCCGGCGTCGGCAAGCTGATCATCGACAGCATCCTGACGCTCGACCGGCCTGTGATGGTGTCATATCTCGTGATGGTGGTGATCCTTTTCGTGCTGATCAACCTGATCGTCGATCTGATCTATGCGCGCCTTGATCCGCGCGTGCGCCTGAAAGGGGGGTCATGATGACCGATACCCTGACACCTGAAAGCAACGTCACGGCGGTTCCGGCCGCGCCCCCGGCGGAAACGCGCGTGATGCGGCTGCGCAACTTCTGGTCGGACTACCGGCAGTCATGGGTCGCGATTGCCGCGCTGATCGTGATCGTGGCACTGGTGCTGGGGGCGTTCTTTGCCCCGTTTCTGGTGCCACAAGACCCCTATGATCTGGCCAAGCTCGATTGGCTGGATGCGTTTTTGCCGCCGGGCACCGAAGGGTCGGGAGGCTATGCCCATGTGCTGGGGACCGACAATGCGGGCCGCGACATGCTGTCGGCGATTTTCTACGGGCTGCGCACCAGTTTCGTGATCGGCATTTCCGCCGGCGCGCTGGCGCTCGCGGTTGGCATCACCGTGGGGCTGACAGCGGCGTATTTCGGCGGGCGCATCGAAGCGTTGTTGATGCGGATCGTCGACCTGCAACTGTCGATGCCCGCGATCCTGCTGGCGCTGGTGATGGTTGCGATGCTGGGGCAGGGGATACCGCAGATCATCTTTGCGCTGGTCGTCGCGCAATACGCCTATTTCGCCCGCACCACGCATGGTGCCGCATCAGTAGAGCGGCGCAAGGATTATATCGAAGCGGCGCGCTCTACCCCACTGCCGACATGGCGGGTGATGTTCAAGCACCTGTTGCCCAACGTGCTGCCGCCGCTGATCGTGGTCGCCACCGTTCAGGTCGCCAGCGCGATTTCGCTTGAGGCGACCCTGTCTTTTCTGGGCGTGGGCCTGCCCCTGACGGAGCCGTCGCTGGGCACGCTTATCTCGAACGGGTTCAAATACATTCACGCCGGACGCTACTGGTTGTCGATCTATCCGGGTATTTTCCTGATGATAACCGTCGTGGCGATCAACCTTGTGGGCGATCAGGTCCGCAACGTTCTGGACCCGAGGAACAGCCGATGACTGCCGCGCTTGAGGTCAAAGGCCTGACCACCCGTTTCGACACGCGCGGCGGAGCCGTCACCGCTGTCAACGACGTGAGCTTTACCGTCGAAAAGGGGCGTATCCTCGGGCTTGTCGGGGAAAGCGGGTCGGGCAAGAGCGTGACCGGTTTTTCCATCATGGGCCTGATCGACGCACCGGGAGAGGTGCGCGCCGGGCAGGTGCTGGTGGACGGATCCGACCTGCGTGGTCTGTCGGACGAAGACATGCGCAAGATGCGCGGCAGCAAGGTCGCGATGGTGTTCCAGGATCCGATGATGACGCTGAACCCCGTCCTGCGCGTCGGCGACCAGATGGCAATGGCCGTGCGGGTGCATCGCAAAATGTCGAAGAACGCGGCGCTGGAAGAGGCGCGCAAAGCGTTGGAGACCGTGGGTATTCCGTCGCCCGCAGAGCGGCTCAAGGCGTATCCGCATCAGTTGTCGGGGGGGATGCGCCAGCGGGTTGCCATTGCGATGGCCCTGCTGCACAGCCCGTCGGTCATCATCGCGGATGAGGCGACGACCGCGCTGGACGTGTCGATCCAGGGTCAGATCCTCGCCGAAGTGCGTGAGCTGGCGGACAACACCGGTGCGGCCATCGTCTGGATCACCCATGACCTTGCCGTGGTATCAAGCCTCGCCGACGATATCTGCGTCATGTACGCTGGGCGCATTGTCGAACGGGGCACGGCGGCGCAGGTTATCGGCCAGCCGCGGCATCCCTACACGAAGGGTTTGTTGGAATCGATACCGGCGCTGCATGAACCTGGCACGCCGCTGCCGCAGATCCCCGGATCGACGCCGCAGTTGTCGCGGCTGCCGCAAGGCTGTCCGTTTCGTCCGCGCTGCCCACGCGCGACTGAGATCTGCGCCAAGACGCCGCCCGAAGATACCGTGGACGGTCAAACCGTCCTGTGCCACCACCCGCTGGAGCGATCATGACCGACCCCATCCTGAGAATTGAAAACGTCTCCAAGCGGTTTACCCGGATGCCGGGGCTGGCGGAGCGTCTGGTCGGCAAGGTCACCGGCGGCGGCAAGCCCGTGGTGGTGCATGCGCTGTCGGACGTATCGCTGAACGTGGCCCCCGGCGAGGTGGTGGGGATCGTCGGCGAAAGCGGATGCGGCAAGTCCACCCTGGGCCGTGTGGTGACAGGCATCTACGCCCCCAGCGACGGGCGCGTCACCCTGCACGGCAAGCCGATCGCGCGCGAACGTGGCGGCAATATCGACAAGCTGACGACGCAGGTGCAGATGATCCATCAGGACCCGTTTGCCTCGCTCAACCCGCGGATGAAGGTGGGCGAGACACTGGCCGAAGGTCCGCGCCATCACTGTATCATTCCCGCTGGCGAGGTGCGCGCCCGCATGCGCGAACTGCTGGAAAAGGTGGGGCTTGAAGGGGCTTATGCCGACCGTTTGCCGCACCAGTTTTCCGGTGGCCAGCGGCAGCGCGTGGCGATTGCGCGCGCGCTGGCGATGGAGCCTGACCTGCTGGTACTGGACGAGGCCGTCGCATCGCTGGACGTGTCCATTCAGGCGCAGGTGCTCAATCTTTTCATGGATCTGCGCCGCGATCTGGGTTTGACGGCGTTGTTCATCAGTCATGATCTGTCCGTCGTCCGTCATGTCTGCGACCGCGTGGCGATCATGTATCTGGGGCGATTGGTGGAACTGGCCCCGGCCGATCAGCTTTATGCCGAGCCTAAACATCCCTATACCAGCGCGCTTTTCGCCTCCGTTCCAACGGTCGGCACTGGCAGGCGCGTGTTCGAAGCGATCAAGGGCGAGATCCCGTCGCCGATCAATCCGCCGTCAGGTTGTGCGTTTCATCCCCGCTGTCCGCTTGCCGGGCCGCGCTGCAGGGTCGAAGTGCCGCGTTTGACCGACGCAGGACCAGCCCGCACGGTCGCGTGCCACCTCAATGACGGTGGTGTTGGCCTACAGGACGCAGCGGCATGAGCGATCTGGCAACACGGGTGGCACGGCTCAATGATGTGCTGTGCGCGGTCAATACGCTGAACTGGGATGCTCGCACACAGATGCCGTCGGGCGGGGCTGAAACACGGGGCCATCAGGTTGCGACGCTGATGGGTATCGCGCGCGAGATGATCCTCGATCCGGCGATGCAGGATGCCGTTGATGCGGCGGTGGATGATCCTGCCGCCGCAGCGGTACAGCAGGCCATAACCCACCACGCGCGCCTGCCCGCCGCATTGTTGCGCGCGCAGGCCGAACAGGCGACGGTCGCGGGGGCCGCATGGGCAAAGGCGCGCGAGACGTCCGATTTCGCGCTGTTCCAGCCGCATCTGGAAAAGGTCGTCGACCTTGCCCGCCAAAGTGCGCAGGCGCTTGGATATGACGGCCATCCGTATGATCCGATGGTTCAGATCTACGAGCCGAATGAGACAGCGGCCAGCCTGTCGGCGTTCTTTGACACGTTACGCAACGGGATCAAACCGGTGCTGGACGCCGCGCGGGGGCGGCAGAAACCGCGCACGGATTTCCTTTATCGCGACTATCCACCCGAGTTGCAGCAGCGTTTCGCCGCTGAAACCGCGCGTGCGCTGGGGTATGATTTCGACCGTGGGCGGCTGGACACGGCGGTGCATCCCTTCGAGGTCAGCTTTACCCGCAATGATGTGCGGATCACGTCACGCTGGCCGCGTGGCTATCTGCCGATGTCGATCTTCGGCAGCATTCACGAGGTCGGCCACGCGCTTTATGAACAGGGTGTCGATCCGTCGCATACGCGCGGGGCTTTCGCGACGGACATGATCGGGCTTTACGCTGTCGGCGGCACCAGTTTCGGCATGCACGAAAGCCAGTCGCGGCTGTTGGAGAACCATGTGGGCCGCACTGCGGCGTTCTGGTCCGCGCATTACCCGCGTCTGTGCGATACGTTCTCCGAACAACTGCGCGATGTCAGCGAGGCCGAATTCGTCGCGGCCATCAACCGGGTAGAGCCGGGGCCGATCCGGGTCGAAGCGGACGAACTGACCTATGATCTGCACATCATGCTGCGCGTCCGGCTGGAAATGGCGCTGATGGACGGGTCGTTGGCGGTTCGGGACGTGCCCGATGTCTGGCGCGCCGCGATGCGCGACGATCTGGGCGTCGAGATCACTGAGGATGCGCAAGGATGCTTGCAGGATGTTCACTGGTCCTCGGGCTATATCGGTTCGTTTCCGACCTATACCATCGGCAATGCCACGGCGGCGCAGCTCATGGCGCATTTCGACGCCACGCAGCCTGCCATCCGTTCAGGTCTGGACCGCGCCGATACTGGCCCGCTGCGCGCCGCGTTGGAAGATGCGGTCTGGCGACATGGCCGGTCGCACACACGGGCAGAGCTGCTAGGCAATCTTGGCTTGGTCGCAAATGATCCACAGCCTTATCTGGACTATCTGAGCCGTAAGTTCGGTGGGTAGCTGGACATATATGGGGATCGGTTTGGTGCGGGTGCGGCAGCGCGCGCTTCAGTCGGTCAGGCGTTTACGCAGGGTTTGAAGGTCGGTCTGTGGAAGTCCGATGGCGTCAAGGTATCCTTCGATCGTGCCATAGCGCGCGTCGATCTGGTCAAGCGTCGCGGTGATCGCGGATGCAGGGCTTTCCAGCAGGCGGGCGTAGCTTTTGGTGTCACCGCCCCTTTCGCGCGACAACGCGAGGAACTCGCTTACCAGATCAGGGATAAGATCGGCTGTCAGCGTATAGTCGGCGATGATCTGGTCACGGTCCACATCGGCGATCCCCAGAAGCAAGGCTGCGATGATGCCGGTGCGATCCTTTCCGGCGGTACAGTTGAACAGCACGGCACCCTCTTCGACACGCGCCATCTCCGACAGGATCGTGCGGATTGCAGGACCGCGCGTTTCAAGCGCTGCCATGTAGAAGGTGAACAGCGGGTGATCGTGGTCACTGCGGGCCGCCCGTGACATCGCCTGGGGTGACAGGTCGTCGAACAGCGGCAGATGGATGAAATGGACGTCCGCGAAAGCCGTGAAAGGGTTCGGTGCCCCTTGCAACTCATCCGTCGTGCGCAGGTCGATGACGACGCGCAAGCCTTCGTCATGCAGTCGCTGGACCTCGCCGGGGGCAATCCGGTGCAGGCTGTCTGACCGCATGAAGCGCCGCCAGCGGATGGAGACACCCGTAATGGTGGTATACCCGCCGAGGTCGCGGATATTGAACGCCCCCTGGACGGGCAGGTGACGGGACCGGCGCATCAGGTGAACGCCAGCAGCCGCGCGCGGTCTATCACGGCGATCTCGCGCGGGATCGGCGAGAGCGGTACGAAGCTGACCGAGAGGCCGGAGGGCCGCCAGTCGCAAATTCCCATCCCAGTGCCTTCGACCAGCCGCAGATCCGTGGTTTCCAGCACGTCAATGGAAGAATCCTGTCCGTTCGAGATGACGACCGAGATACCGTGCCAGTGGCTTACACGGTTGAGGTGAATGTGGCCCGACAGGATGCCCGCGATGTCATGACCTTTCAGCGTCGCGGCAAGGCGGTCGGTGGCGGCCATGTCTATGCTGCCCCAGGGCAGTCCGTCGGGATCGACACGCGGTGGGTGGTGCATGACGATCAGTTTGGGCATGTCGGTGTGCCGATCCAGCGCGGCGCGCAGGAAGTCGAACTGCGCATCGCAGATTGTCCCCGCCACATGCCCCGCGATGGAGGTGTCCAGCGTGATGACATGCAGATCGCCATGGGCCGCGTCGTGGCAATAGGGCGCATCGGAACCGGCGTTGCCGAGCACGTCATGAAACGGCGCGCGTTTGTCATGATTGCCAAGCGCCATTACAAGCGGCGCACGCAGAGGATTCAGGAGATCGCGCACCAGTTCATAGCTTGCCGTGTCGCCCATGTTCGTCAGATCGCCGCTGGCCACGACGAACTCCGGCTGTCGGTCCATGCCGTTCACGATTCCGACGACACGGCGCAGGATCTCGATTGCGCCGGACTTGTCGGAAGGGTCGCCCGCATCGGGGTGAGAAATATGCAGATCGGTCAGATGGATGAAACGGGTCATGCGGTTACTCCGGCTGCTTTCAGCAATGTCTGGGTATAAAGATGCGCAGGGTTTCGCAAGACCTCGGCGGCCGGCCCGGCTTCGACCGGTTTGCCGTTCTGCATCACCAGAAGCTGATCGCAGATCGAAGCGACGACGGCCAGATCATGGCTGATGAACAGGATGCCAAGCCCCAGATCGTCCTGAAGATCCATCAGAAGGTTGAGGATCTGCGCCTGCACCGAGACATCGAGCGCGGATACCGCTTCGTCCGCGACCAGCAGGGCAGGGCGGGTCACGATGGCGCGGGCGATGGCGATGCGCTGGCGCTGACCGCCGGAAAACTCGTGCGGATATTTGTTAGCATCACGCGGATGCAGGCCGACCTGTTCAAGCGCCTCAACCGTCCTGCGGTTGGTGTCGGCGTCCACACCGATGGCGCGCAACGGCTCTGCAATCGACCAGCCCACCCGGCGGCGCGGATCGAGCGATCCGAAGGGGTCCTGAAACACCATCTGAAACCGCTGTCTCAGCTTGCGCAGGGCAGAGGCGGAGAGGTTGTGCAGGTTCTGACCCTCAAACACGATCGCGCCCGCGTCGGGCTGTTCAAACGCCATCACCATACGGGCCAGCGTCGATTTTCCGGAGCCGGATTCGCCCACGATCCCGAGGGTTTCACCTGCGCGGATGGTAAAGCTGACGTTGTCCACCGCAGTCAGAACGGGCGGCGCGCGCAAGAGCGATGTGCGCGGCATTCGGTAGTGTCGCGAAAGGTTGCGCGCATCGAGCAGGGGTGCGGTCATGGTCGCTGTCCCCTCAGCAGATGGCAAGCGGCGATGCGGTTCGCGCCCAGATCCTGAGGCGCGGGGCGGTTCGTGGCGCATCGCGGAATTTCGACCGGACACCGCCCGGCAAAACGGCAGCCCTGTGGCAGCGAGAACAGCGGCGGCACCGTGCCGGGGATGGTCGGCAGGCGGCGGCGTTTGCCGTTGTGGTCGCGGGCTTGCGCGGTGGGATCGGGCCGCGCGCCCAGCAGACCTTTGGTATAGGGATGCGCCGGATCGGCCAGCACTTCGGCCGTTGTTCCGCGTTCGACCATGTCGCCACCGTACATGACCACGATATCCTGCGTCGCGCGTGCTACTGCGGCCAGATCATGGGTGATGAAAACCAGCGCCATGCCCCGCTCTGTCGCGAGCCGCACCAGAAGGTCAGTGATCCGCAACGCCACATTCGCGTCAAGCGCCGTCGTCGGTTCATCCGCGATCAACAGATCGGGGTTGCACGCCAGCGCGAGGGCGATAAGCACACGCTGGCGCTGTCCACCGCTGAGTTCGTGTGGAAACTGGCGAAGGCGGGCGACGGGGTCAGGGATGCCGACCTCTTCGAATAGCGACAGGGCGCGCTGCCGTGCTTGGTCCCTGCCGAGGCGTTCGTGGACAATCATCGGCTCCATCACCGTGTCGCCCACCCGACGCAAGGGATTGAGCGCGGCCATCGGTTCCTGAAAGATCATTGCCACCCGGCGCGCGCGCATGTGTTGCCAGGCGGTTTCGGTGGCATGGGTCATGTCATGGCCATCGATCTCCAGACGCCCGTCAAGCTGCGCGGCATCCGGGGCCATGCCCATCAGGCACAACGCCAGCATTGTCTTGCCGGAGCCGCTTTCGCCGACGATGCCCAGTCGGTCGCCTTGACGGATCGTCAGATCGGCGCGGCGCAGGGCCGTTGCGCTGCCGAAGCTGGCGGTAAAACCGGTGAGCTGGAACATCTAGCGCTCCCTCGTCAGGCGGGGATCAGTGATGTCGCGCAACCCGTCGCCCAGCAGGCCGAAGCCCAGCACGGCGATGACGATACACAGGCCGGGATAGATCGCCAGTTGCGGCGCAAGATACATGAGCGTCTGCGCCTCTGACAGCATGCGGCCCCAGCTGGCCGCGGGCGGCTGCGCGCCGAGACCGAGATAGGACAGGGCCGCTTCGGCAAGGATCGCGACGGCGAATTCGATCGTCGCCTGCACGATGATCGCGGCGGCGATATTGGGCAGGATGTGATCGCGGCTGATGGCGAACCGGTTCATCCCCGCAGCCCGCGCCGCCGACACGTAATCCAGCGTCCACACCTGATTGGCCGATCCACGCGTCACGCGGGCAAAGACCGGAATGTTGATGAAGGCGATGGCCAGCACCGCGTTGGTAAGCGACGGGCCGAATACAGCCGCCAGCATGATCGCGAACAAGAGCGCCGGAAAGGCAAAGCCCAGATCGGCAAGCCGCATCACACCGTCCTCGACCCAGCCGCCAATGGCGGAGGCCAGCAACCCCAGCGCCACGCCAATGGAGCCGCCCAACAGCACGGCAATCAGTGCCACGCTCATCGAATTACGCGCCGCCGCCATCAGCTGCGATACCACATCCCGGCCCAGCTGGTCCGTGCCGAGCCAATGCTCGGCTGAAGGGGGGGCGAATTTGTCGCGGATATTCATCTGTGTCGCCTCATGTGGCGTCCAGACCAGCGAGAGCGCCGCCGCCCCGACCACGAGTGTCACGAGGATCGCGCCGATTATGAAATTCGCAGGCAGTCGCCTCATGCGCGGACCTTCAGGCGGGGGTCGATTACCACATAGAGAAGATCAACAATGAAATTCGCCGTCACGACAATGGCCGCAAACAGCATCACCAGCGCCTGAACCGTGGGCAGGTCGCGGTTGGAGATCGACTGGAAGATCAGCCGCCCCAGTCCCGGCAGGTAGAATACGTTCTCGATCACGATCGTTCCCGTCACCAGCGCCGCGAATTGCATCCCCACAATGGTGACGATGGGCACCAGCGCGTTGGGCAGGACATGCCGCCACAGCACACGCCGCCGCGACAGGCCGCTGGCGCGGGCGGTGCGCACGAAATCCTGACGCATCACCTCAAGCGCGGAGGATCGTGTGACGCGGGCGAGAACCGCCGATTGCACCAGCGCGAGAGCGACTGTCGGCAACACGAGCGAGCGCATTGCCGCCACGGGGTCAGACCATCCGGCAAACCCTCCGGGCGGCAACCAGCGCAGTTTTACGGCAAACAGCAGAACCAGCAGCATCGACAGCCAAAATGCCGGCACCGCGATACCAAGCTGGCTGAGGAACATCACGCCCCAGTCACCGACCTGCCGATGTTTTGACGCCGCGCCGATTCCGAGGGAGAGCGCCAGTATCAGCGTCACGGCCATGCCGGCCACCGCGAGCGAAACCGTCAGCGGCAGCCGTTCCCCGATCAGCGTGGAAACCGGCACGCGGAAGGAATGGCTGATCCCGAAATCGACGTGCAGGGCGTTCCAGACCCATGAGATATAGCGCGTCAACAACGGCTCGTTCAGGCCCAGCTGTTCGCGCAGGGCCGCCAGTGCATCATCGGTGGCGTCAAGCCCGAGGATCGTCAGCGGCGGATCGCCTGGCAAAACGTTCATCACGGCGAACACCACGACCGACACCGCCAGCAATGTAAGAACAAAGCCGACCGTGCGGCGGAGCAGGAAATACGCCATTCTATTGCGTCCGGGCCGATCAGCCCTCGTTGCTCACTCCCTTGAGGGGCATGTAAAGGACAGGCGACGACGCCCAGTAGCCTTTGACACCAGTGCGGAACACCCCGAGCAGCGGAAGCTGGAACAGAAAGCCATGTACCGACTGATCGCTTAGATATTGCTGGCCCTGCTTGAGGAGTTCGTCGCGCTTGGCCGGATCCGCTTCGGTCTGGATCGCGTCCCACAGTGTGGTGAATTCCGCATCGTCATAGCCGTAGAAATAGTCGGGCCCGCGCGCGAAATTGCCCATGTCGTTGGGTGAGGTGTGCGCGATGATCGTCATGTCGTAGTTTTTCTTCTTGTAGACCTCGTCGATCCAAAAGCCCCATTCGACGTTTTCGACCTTGGCGTCGATGCCCGCATCCGACAGCTGCGCCTGAATGATCTCGGCGGAGCGCATCGCATAGGGGAAGGGCGGCACGCGCAGTGTCATCGTGGTGCCCGTGACACCTGCCTGCTCGAACATCGCTTCGGCTTTTTCGGTGTCATGCGGGTAGGCACCGGTCAGATCCACATAGGCGGTGCCGTGGGGGGGATAGAAGCTGCCGATGGGGACGGCCTGTCCGTACATGGCACCTTCGATGATCTCGTCGCGGTCGATCGCGGTGGCGACAGCGCGGCGCACCTCGATATTGTCGAAAGGCGGTTTGGCGTTGTTCATCGCAAGGATGACTTCACCCTCGGTAGACCCGACGTTGACGCGAAACCTTGGATCGGCTTCGAATTGGGGGAGCAGTTCGGGCGCGGGAAAGCCGGGGAATGCGTCAAGCTCTTCGGCCATCATCGCCGCGGTGGCCGCCGCCGGATCGGAGATGAAGCGGAATTCCACGCTGTCGAGCGCCACGCTGTCCGCATCGCGGTAATCGGCGTTCTTGACCAGCGTCAGACGGTCGCCGCGCGTCCAGTTGTCGAGCTTGAACGGACCGGTGCCGACCGGATCGGTGTTGTTGGTGTCCGCGGATTCCTGCGCCACGATGGAGCTGTCGCCCTGACCCATATTGAACAGGAAGAACGCGTCCTTTTCCTTGAGTTTGATTTCAACCGTTTGCGGGTCCAGCGCGGTAACCGACGCGATGGGCTTGAAGATCCCCTTGGACGGGTTCGTGCTGTCCTCTGCCATCGCCCGGTTGAACGAGAATACCACGTCCTGCGCGTCGAATTCGGTGCCGTCGTGGAATGTGACGCCTTCTGCCAGATTGAACGTGTAGGTCAACCCGTCATCGGACACGTCCCAACCGGTCGCGAGGTTCGGCAGGACCTCGCCGTTTTCGGCAACCGTCGTAAGCGATTCGTAGACATTCATCGTCAGCATGCCGTCGATCGACGCCGTAGCGTCTGCAGTCGGATCGAGCGATGTCGGTTCTTGCTGCAGGCCGATGACAAGCGTGTCGGCGGCGGCGTAGGACGATAGCCCCAAACCCAATGTCAGCGTCAGGGCAGTGGTGGTGAAAAGACGGGTCATGGCGATAACTCCTTGAATTGCGTGCGCTGGAGGCCGCGTTTCCTCGAGGCAGTCTGCGCAGTGCGAAGGGATCGGTCAATGGGAATGCACGGGCAATTTCCCGCCCGTTACAAATCTTCATATTCGGGGCAAACAGGACTTTACTGCGGCCCCCGGCGGCTAGGTCCAATCAGTCCCGAGGAAGGGATAGTCGATATATCCCTTTTCATCGCCGCCATAGAAGGTTTCCTGATCGGGCGCATTCAGATCGGCATCCAGCAAGATCCGCTTGGGCAGATCGGGGTTGGCGAGGAACGGACGTCCGAACGTCACGGCACTCACCTCACCTTTGTCGATCGCCAAGGCCGCAGAGGCGGCGTCGTAGTCGCCATTACCGATGAAAAAGCCGCTGTAGCAGGCGCGCAGCTCAGACATCAGTTTTGTTTCGTCTTCGGACGGATCACTGCCGGGGAATTTCTCGACGACATGCAGATAGGCCAGATTACGGGCATCCAGCATCCGGTAAACCGCGCTGAAAGTCGCTGAGGGATCGCTGTCGGAAATGTCGTTCGCCTGACCCAGCGGGGACAATCGCACCCCTGTCCGCGTTGCCGGCCAGATCGTCTTGACGGCGTCCAGCACCTCTTGCAGCAGGCGCATCCGGTTCTCGACCGATCCGCCGTATTCGTCATCGCGATCATTGACCCCGTCCTGCAGGAACTGATCGAGCAGATAGCCGTTGGCTGCGTGGACCTCGATGCCATCGAAACCCGCCTCCATCGCGCATTTCGCAGCATGCGTGAATTCCGTGACGGTCTTGACGATGTCGGCTTTGCTCATCCCTTTGGGCGGGGAGCAGTCTTCGAAACCGTTTGCCGTGAATGTCTGGGTCTGCGCCGCCTGATCGGTGGAGGACAGGGGGTCGCGCCCGTCCGGCAGAAGCGACACGTGGCTGATCCGTCCAACATGCCAAAGCTGACAGAAAATGCGGCCCCCCGCGGCGTGGACCGCATTGGTGATCTTGCGCCAGCCGGCGACGTGATCGTCCGTGTAGATGCCCGGAGTGTCGAGGTATCCCTTGCCCATCGCGGAGATCTGCGTTGCCTCCGTCAGAATCAACCCGGCGCTGGCGCGCTGTGCGTAATAGGTTCGCGCCATCTCCTTTGGGGTGCCGTCGCTGTTAGCGCGGTTGCGGGTCAGAGGGGCCATCAGCACGCGGTTGGGCAGGGTCAGATCACCCATTGTCGTGGGGTCGAATAGAATTTCGGTGCCGGTCATGGGGACTCTCCGTTGGATACGCTTCGTCAGACCAACGAACCGCACCCGCTTTGCGTTCCGGCGGGTGCGGGATTCGGTGCGAAACGTTAAGCAACATCCTTCCAGCCGGGGACGAAACTGCGCCAGTCGGGATACCGGCCTGCGGCGTACTCCCTGCCGATCTCGGCCCAGTCGATACCGCCAGGGACAGGTGCTGCGCTATCGACAGGGGTCCCGTAGCGGATCACTTTTTGACCCTCTTCGAAGTGGTCAATCGCTTGCGTCCAGCTGTCGTTCTCCCAATGAAGCGTAAGTTGCTGGCGTTTGGGTTCGTATTCAGCGGTGAAAAGCGTCCCAAACCCTTGATCGTAGCGCGACTGCTTCAGCGGTTCCGCGCGGAAATTGTCGATCAATGTCGAGGGTGCCGTCAGATCGACGTTGGCGTCCAGATGAGCCGCGCGTTCGTAGGTTCGGGTAAAAGCGGCACGATCCGGGGTCGATCCGTCGTTCTGATGGTTGGTTGCGATCACGCGCGGCTGGACCTTTGCGCCGCCACCGGCAAAGATTTCGACACTGGCGGCTGCGCCCGAAGCATCTGCGAGAACGAGATTATAGGGCATATGCGACGGCACATGCTGCAGAACGCGCAACGTTTCCTCGACCGTGTCGCAGGTTTCGAGAACATAGCGCAGGATGGTGGTGATGCCAAAGCCGCGCGCCGTGACCTGTCGCCCACCATAAGCCAGAGCGATGCTGAGCCCTGCCGCGTTCATGCCATCGGACAAGCCCCACAGGAATTCAACCATTCCCATCACGGGCCGCCCGCACCACGCGCTGTGCAGCAGCAAGCCTTCGTTCAGATCTGGCGACAGATCGTAGTTGCGCACCAAGCGGATATCTTCGTCCGACACGGCCACCGCCAGTGAACAACCGCCAAGATAGCTCGGGGGACACCATGTCGACAGGAACCGCGCCGCCCGGTCCGAGCCGCCCGCCAGTGCCGTCAGCTCTGCATGCACCGGCAGCAATTCGGGCATATAGTGGCGCAATGCCGCTTCGCACGTGGCGCGATCGGGGCCGTTGTCACCGCCTCGGGCGATGAACCATGCCTCATAGGCAGGCCAGGACCGATCCCAGCGTGCGGCCCATTTCGGGCCGGGCCGGGATTCCCGGATCGCATCGAAAGTTAGCGAATATGTCATTTCAGGAGCCTTTCACGGCGATATCGCGGAAAAACCGAACCATCTCGGCGCTGGCGTCAGGCCCTTTGGGATCGGTGTAGGAACCGGCGCCATCACCCCCGGACCATGCATGGCCCAGCCCGTCGATGAGCCAATGTTCCATCGCAGCCTTGCCGTCGCGGGCAAAGACCGACCGGCGCGAGAAGGCGCGGCCGTTTTGGGTGCCTTCGTCCAGAACCTCGGCACCGCCTGCGCCTGCGTGATCCGCGATCTGATGGCCGTTGGCCGCATTGACCGTGCTATCGCCGCTACCGTGGAACACAATTGTCGGCACCGGGGACGCGCCGGGTCTGGCTGTCGCCGCCCCGCCGCCCATCGCAGCAAAGGCGGAGGCGACATCATGCGCCGACTTGTGCGCCAGCCCGGAATGCGCACCGACCGCTGCGAAGATCTCCGGATATTCGTTCCCCAGAATGACCGCCATCGCGGCGCCGGCTGACAGGCCCGCGACGAATGTGGCACCGCGCGGTATGTCATGGGTGCGGCCAAGCTGTTCTGCCAGTCCGGCGAGGATCGCAGGTTCGCCCGCACCGCGGGATTGATCGGCGGGAGAAAACCAGTTCCAGCATGACTGCATGTTCGCGCCGCGTGCCTGAGCCGGATAAACGACGATGAGCCGCTGCGCATCGGCAAGCCGGTTCATGCCGGTGCCATTGGCGAAATCCACCGGCGATTGGGTGCAGCCATGCAGCATCATGACCATACCGGTGCAAGGCTTTCCGTCGAGATTTGGCACGTAGACGCGGTAGTCCCGTTGACCTGCCGCACAGGAAAATGTGCCGTGCTCAAAAACCGCACCTTCGGGCAGGGACGGTTCGACTGCGTGCTTGGGTTGGCCGCCAAAACCTGTCTTTCTGGCACCCAGTTCCGCGAGGGTCGCCCGCAATCCGCGCATCCTGCCGTTCGGTCTGATGCCACTGGTTTTGATACCATTCCCACCAAGCGAGGATTGGATCAGCTGCGTTGCGGCCGCAGGATCGCCCGCGCGCACAAGTTCAGTCGCCCGGCGCATGGCCGAGGCAAGTTCATGTTTCATCTTCTATTCCTTTCGGGGAATTATGTGTGTTCAGTTTATCCGGTCGCCGAGCGCGTCCTTGATTTCCCTGCTCGCCTGCAGGGCTCCCAGCACGTTGATCGAAGCGATCGTGGCGCGCGCCAATTCAGGCGTGACGTCAGGTGCAATTCGCACGAGCCCCACAACTTTGATATGCAAGACCTCGTTCGCGGCTTTCACCGCCTCCAGATCAGCGGCCGAATAATCGCGCAGGCCAAGGTCCATCGTGTGCCGCGCGATGGAGTTCGAGACGGTGTCCGACTGCGTATCCAACTGGTTGCGGATCGCCGTGCGGATGAAATCGCTGCGGTTGGAATAGAATCCCTCCTGCACCAGCAGATCGATCCGCCCCAGATCGACAAAGCCGAGGTTGATCGTGACTTTCTCGTTCTCGGGCTGCTTGTCCCGAAGCTGTCTGATGTTACTCATGCCGATCTCCATCCATGTGGATGGTATATGGAGTCCATAAGGCAGGACGCAAGGGGGTTCGCCAGCTTTTCCGGCGATTTTGCGTCAGGAGGACGGAGTTCCGCCTTCGCCCAGATCCCAGAACAGCCCCGCCATCACGCGCAGTGCATCGAGGCTGAGCGATTTCAGCACATGCTCATTCGGCGCATGCTGCGAGCAACCACGATAAGAATGCGGCACCCAAACTGTCGGCAGGCCGAGAATATCGGTAAAGCTGTCGTTCGGCAGCGATCCGGCTAGGTTCGGCAAGACATGTGGCGGTTGGCCCGCCGTACGTTCGATGGAGGCGGTGATGAAACCGACCCAAGGGTGTTTGGGGTCAAGCCGCGTCGCGGCGAAAAAGCCGCGATCATGCGGGCGGATCGTAATCGCCTCGAACCCGTGGGCGTCAAGATGGCGGCGCAGTGCGGGAATGATGTCTTCGGGGTCCGTACCTACCACATAGCGCAGCTGGCAGGTGGCCCGGGCGGAGGCGGATATGGCATTGACCGGTGCCTCGGGCACACCGCTGGTCATCGCCAGCACGGCAAAGCTGTTCCAGCCATAGACCCGCTCCGCCGGAGTGAGGCTCTGCTCGCCCCAATCCTCGTCAACCTTGGGGCCTTCGCCGCCAGTGACGGGCAGACCGTCCAGCGCCGCGCGCACGTCATCGGTCAGGCTGTCGGGACGCCACTCCGCGATCTTGATTTGCCCACGGCGGTCGGTGATCGTCGACAACGCATGCGCCAGGATCATCGCGGGATCCGCCAGCAGGCCGCCCCAGTTGCCGGAATGGTGTGCACCTTCGCGCAGCTTCAGGTCCAGATCGAATGTGATGCCGCCCCGTGATCCCATGAAAACGGTCGGCACTTCGGGTTGCAGCCGCGGACCGTCGGACGCGATCAGCACGTCGGCAACCAGCCGGTCCTTGTGGCTGTGAAACACGTCGGCAAGCCCGCTTGATCCGACCTCTTCGCTCATCTCCAGCACGATGCGCGTGTTGAAGCCCAATGCGCCGCGCGTTGCCAGCACCGCTTCAAGCGCTGCGATGTTGATCAGGTGCTGAACCTTATTGTCCGCAGTCCCGCGCCCGTAAAGGCGATCTCCTTCCTCGACCAGATCGAACGGGGTCAGCCCCTCGCGCCACATACCGTCCTGCGCGCGGATCACGTCGCCGTGGCCGTAGGTCAGAATAGTCGGCAGGTCATCGGCTTCGTGGCGTTCGCCGATCAGCAGCGGCCCGCCGCGCGGATCGGGGTTGTCGAGAATTTCGGTGGTGAAACCCATCTTTTCCAGCCGGGGCTGTATCGCCTCGGTAAGATAGCGCATCAATTCGGGCGCTGCATCGGGGTTCTGGCTTTCGGTTGGGTGGGCGACCAGCGCAGCAAGTTCGGTTTTGAATGTGCCGTTGTCGAAATACTGTGTGACGCTGTTGATGGCGCTGTCGCGGGTCATGGCTCAGTCCTCTTGTTCAAGTGCGGTATCGCCCCAGGGCGACATGATTTCGGTGCAGCCGGTGTTGATGTCACCGTCGCGCATCACCCCGGCGGGGCAGGCGAAGGCATAGGGAAAGACACTGCGCGGGGTCGTGACAACGGTGTGATCGGCGCGCAGACGGTCCAACACCTCAAGCGCATGCGCCTCGTCCGCCATCAGCTTTGGCCCGCCGGAGACGTCAATGCGGGGATGATGAAAGGCCGCTTCGATATCCAGTCCGAAGTCTGCGACAAAGGAGGCCAGTTGCGTTACCGCCGACACGATCTTGCGCCCGCCCGATGCGCCGAATGCGAAGCGCCGGTCGCCAACCTCGCCCAAAATCGGGCACACGTTCATCAGACAGCGCTTGTCCGGTGCCAGCGAATTGGGCCGGCCTTGCACCGGGTCGAACCACATGATCCCGTTGTTCATCAAAAACCCGGTGGACGGAGACACCACGCGGCTGCCGAAGATCGACAGCAATGTCTGGGTCTGCGCCACCATGTTGCCTTCCGCGTCGACGACGGAGAAATGTGTGGTCGACCCCGGTGCGGCAGGGCTTTCGCCGTCGTCACCCATCGACCCCAGCCGCGCGGCGTAGGCCGCGTTCAGCGCATCGGCATAGGCGGCGAAAGCGTCGGGCTTGCTGTCCATGCTACGCTTTTCCATTTCGGCGAAAGCATGGCGGAAGGTCGGCCCGGCGGTCAGGCCGTCAACAACGTGGAAACGCGCGTCGCGGTAAGAAAAGCTCAGCGGCACCTGCATGTCTGCGCGGTAGGCGCGCAGGTCGTCATGGCTGAGGTATCCGCCCTTTTCCTGCACATCGCGGGCCATTGCCGCGCCCAGATCTCCGTCATAAAGCGCACGGGCACCGTCGCGGGCGATGATGTCGAGGCTGTCGGCCATGCGGGATTGATCGAGCCGTTTTTCGGCAAGCGCCGTCCAGCCCGAGATGGTCGGCCACTGGCCGTCTTCGAGAAAGAGCGCCGCGGCATCCGCGTCTTTCGCCAGCATTCGCGTCACCGACGCGATGCACAGCGCGGCGTACCAATCAACCTGCAGACCCTGACGCGCATGGCTCACGGCAGGGGCCAGCAATTCGGCCCACGGCACCTTGCCATAGCGGTCATGAGCCTGGCCCAGACCGTCCACGACACCCGGCACGGCAATCGCCTTGGCCCCCTGGACGTTCACATCGTCGATGACCTGTTCCCACGGGAAAAGATCCCCCGCGACACCGGCCCCCGACAAGGGAAAATCCTCGACCTTCAACCCAGCGGGCGACCGCATGCCGTGGTTCACGGCAATGGCTTTTTCCTCGCCGGCGCGCCACAGCATCATTGCGCCGCCGCCGGCTGGACCGCTCATCCACGGTTCCAGTACGCCGATCACGAAGGATGTTGCAACCGCCGCATCGACGGCATCACCGCCCGCGCGCAGCACCTGCGCGCCCGCTTCGGCGGCAAGGCGGTGCTGTGCCGCGACGACGCCGCCTTTCGTCTTGATGACGGTCTTGCGGGTTTGCATCGTTCGCGACAGGGACGAGGCCATGGGACGCTCCTTGGTGGTTCAGACGGTAAAATCGGGGCGGTACATCGGGCTGTCAGGATCATGAAGATGACATTCCACGTGCCCGCCTTCGCGCGGCACGGGGCGCGGGGCATTGGCCTTGCAATGGCTTTGCGCGAAAGGACAACGCGGATGGAAATGGCACCCCGATGGCGGATTGATCGGGTTCGGGTATGCCGCGCCCAGTTGCGTATCCGGCACGCCCTGCGAAGGATCGGGGGTCAGCACCGAATTCAGCAGCGCGCGCGAATAAGGATGGCGCGGCGCGTCAAACAGATCGGCCACGTTTGCTTCTTCGACGATCCGGCCCAGATACATCACGGCCACGCGCGTCGCGAGGTGTTCGACCACCGCCAGATCATGGCTGATGAAGAGGTAGGTCAGGCCGAATTCCTTGCGCAGATCATTGAGCAGATTGAGGATCTGGCTTTGGACCGATACGTCCAGCGCCGATGTCGGTTCATCGCAGATCACGATTTCGGGGTGCATGATGAGGGCGCGGGCGATGGCGACGCGCTGACGTTGCCCGCCTGACATCTGGCTGGGATAGGTGTTGAGAACGCGCGCAGGCAGGCCAACCAGTTCCAGCGTTTCGCGAACGGATTTCGCGCGGCTGGTGGCGTCGCCGACGCCGTGAACCCGAAGCGGTAGCGAGACGATGTCGGCGATGGTCTTGCGCGGGTTCAGCGACGAATAGGGGTCTTGAAAGATCGGCTGAATGCGCCGCGCAAGGGCAAGACGGCCCTGTCCGCCGATCTCTTCTCCGTCGACCAGCACCTGCCCGGCGGTCGGTGCCTCAAGCCCCAGCAGGATCTTGGCGAGCGTGGATTTGCCACAGCCGGATTCGCCGACAAGGCCCAGCACCTCGCCCTTGTTCAACGTCAGAGAAACGTCGTTCACGGCATTCAGCGGCTTGGCCTTGCCGAACAGGCCCTGCTTGACGCGGTAGGTCTTTGCGACGTTGCGAAGCTCCAGAACTGGGGCGTTCATGCAGGTTCTCCTTCGGCAGCGCGGGCCCCATCGGGGTGAACGCACAGAAATTCATGCGGCGGTGTTCCACGTTCGGGGATCGCGTCGCGGCAGGCGTCAATTGCATGGGGGCAGCGCGTGCGGAAGGCGCAGCCTTGCACATCGCCGATCAGCGATGGCACGATGCCGGGGATGGTCCCCAACTCGGCACCGCGCTGCGTCTTGCCCGGTTGCGGGATGCAGCGCAGCAGGCCGCGCGTGTACGGGTGCAACGGCTTGCCAAAGACGTCGGCGGCGGGGCCGGTTTCGACCAGTTCCCCCGCATACATCACGCCCACCTTGTCGGCGACACGTGCCACCACGCCGAGGTCGTGCGTGATGAGGATCATCGCCACGCCCATTTCACGGGTCAGCTCCACCAGCAGGCTGAGAATTTGCGCCTGAATGGTGACATCGAGCGCGGTGGTCGGTTCGTCCGCGATGATCAGCTCCGGTTCGCACATCAGCGCCATTGCGATGACGACGCGTTGACGCAGACCGCCCGACAATTGGTGCGGATACTGACCAAGACGGCTGGCTGCGGCGGTGATTCCGACCTTTTCGAGCAGCTCGACCGCTCGGGCGCGAGCTTTTTCACGGCTGACATTTCGGTGCAGGCGCAGCGCCTCCATCAGTTGGTCGCCGATGGTGTAGGCCGGATTCAGCGATGTCATCGGTTCCTGAAAGATCATCGCGATCCGGTCACCGCGTAGGCTGCGCATCTGGCGTCTGGATGCACTAAGCAGGTCGATCCCGTCGAATTCCATCCGCTCTGCGCTGCGGCGGATGTTCTTGTCCAGCAGGCCCATAATGGCCAGCGATGTCAGTGATTTGCCCGAGCCGGATTCGCCGACGATGCACAGCGTCTCGCCCCGATGCAGGTCGAAATCAATGCCCCGCACGGCGTGCAGAACGCCACTCGACATCGGAATGTCCAGCGTCAGGCCGCGCACGCCGAGCAGCGGTGTTGCAGTATCATTCATCAGGTCAGCTCCGGTTTTCGGGGGCGGTCACGTCGCGCAGCCCGTCGCCCATCAGATTGATCGCAAGGACCAATATGAACAGCACGATCCCCGGGATCAGCACCAGCCACGGCTCGAAAAGCATCATGTTCTTGCCTTCGCTCACCATAAGACCCCAGCTTGGCGTCGGTGGTTGCACGCCGAGGCCAAGGAAGGACAGCGCCGCTTCGAGCAGGATCGCGTGAGCCATTTCAAGCGTTACGATGACGATCAGGTTGTTGGCGATGTTGGGCATGATTTCCGACAGGATCACCCGCGGGGTGGATGCGCCGATCGCCTGTGCGGCGGCGACATATTCGCGGCGTCGTACCTGAAGGGTGGATGCGCGCATCACCACGGCAAAGCGGTCCCACAACAACAGGCCCAACACACCGATCACGACCTGCAACGATCCGCCAAGAATCGCGACCACGGCCAATGCCACCAGCACGACAGGCATCGCGAGACGCACGTTGATCAGGAAGGTCACGACGGCATCGACCTTGCCACCGAAATATCCCGCTGCCACACCCATCGCGGTGCCGATCACCCCGGAGATCAGCGCGGCCACCGTCCCGATCAACAGCGAGACACGCGCCCCGTAGATAAGGCGCGACAGGTAGTCTCGGCCCAGATGGTCGGTGCCGAGGGGATGTTCCCAGGTGCCGCCCATGAACACGGGCTTGACCATCCGGTTGGCGAGGTTTTGCGCATAAGGGTCATGCGGGGCCAATACAGGGGCCAGGATTGCGATGATCAGCAACACCAAGACCACCCCGACACCGAACAGCAGGCCGGCATGCCCCGTCACCCGCTTGCGCAGGATCTGGCGCGGGTTCGGGCCGGTGATTTCCTCCAGAAGCGGATCTGCGATTCTTTGCAAGGCCATATCAGGAACTCCTCATGCGAGGGTCGAGCCATGCGTTCAGCACGTCCGCCAGAAAGGTGAAGATGATGTAGAACATCGAGAAGATGAGGATCAGCGCCTGCACCGTCGGCAGATCGTTGCGCGCAATGCTTTCCCACGCGAGGTATCCGGCACCATGCAGCGCGAACACCGATTCAACCACGATGGACCCGCCCAGCATGAAACCCATCTGCACTGCGGCAAGGCTGACCACCGGGATGATCGCGTTACGCAGCGCGTGCTTGAACAGCACGCGACCCTCTCCCGCGCCCTTGGCCCGTGCCGTGCGGATATAGTCGGAATTCAACACTTCGAGCATGCCGGCACGCGTCAGGCGCATGATAGCGGGCATCGCGTAATAGCCCAGCACGATCGTCGGCATGATGAAATGTCGCCATGTCGACGCGCCCGATGGCGGCAACCAGCCCAGTTGGATCCCGAAAAGCACGATGAGGATCAGGCCGAACCAGAAGCTTGGCATCGCCTGACCTGCAACAGACAGGAAGAGCGCGACGCGGTCGATCAGGGAATTGGGCTTGATCGCTGCTGCCACACCCAAGGGCACGGCCGTCAGCAACGCAAAGGTAATGCCGCAAACACCCAGCGTCATCGTGACCGACAACCGGTCCGCGATCAGGCTGGCGACAGGGAGCTTGAAATAATAGCTTTCGCCAAAATTTCCCTGCAGCGCCTGCCAGAGCCATTCGCCGTACTGAACCAGCATCGGCCGGTCGAATCCGTAGACACGCCGCAGCGCCTCGATATCTTCGCCACTGGCTGTTTCGCCAGCCAGCGCGGCCGCGGGGTCGCCGGACAGAAACAACAGCGAAAAGCTGATGAAACTGACCGTCAAGGCTACAAGGACCGCAAGGCCCAGACGTTTCAGAATAAATTGCAGCATGCGCCGCTATCTCCTTGACGGATTGTACGAGGGATGGGGGGAAAGGATAGACAAGGCCCGCGGACAAGTGCGGCGTCTGCGGGCCTGATCTGTGGTTAGTTCCAGCTCATGTTGGTAAAGCGCAGGACCTCGTCTGCCGTCGGGGTGTATTCCACCTCTTTGGACATGACGTAGTTGGTGTTGTAGCTGAACATCGGTGCCCAATAGGCCTGCTCCGCGATGCGCTGCAACGCCTTGGCGTAGTATTCCACCCGCTTGTCAGGATCGTTTGAGCTGTCGGCCACATTGAGCCACTCCAGCACCTGATCGTCGCGTGTGGTGTCGAGGCTGCCGTGCTTGAAGAACTGGCTGACCATCGCTGAGGCGTCGTTGATCGAATAGCTGCCCCATGTCTGGAACGAGATCGGCACCTCGCCTTTCATGTTCAGCTCGCGCAGGGCGGAATACTGCAGCATCTTGAAGTCGATATTGATCCCGACAGCGTTCAGATAGCTCGCAATCGCTTCGGCGTAATCGCGGTCACGGTAAGCGTAGAATTCTGTCGTGAACCCATCGGGATATCCCGCTTCGGCCAGCAGCTGTTTTGCCTTTTCAGGGTCGTAGGGGTATTCGGCCACGTCCTGCTCACAGCCGAACTGGCTGGGGAAGCAGGCGGTCCAGACGACCTTGGATTTGCCTTTCAGCAGGTTATCGACCAGCGCCTCGCGGTTGATGGCGTGGTTGACGGCCTGCCGGACCTTGAGATCCTGAAACGGGTTCGGGTCCATTGACGACCGGCCCGCCGCGTCCATCGACAGATAGCCGACGCGCATGGTGGATTCGTTCGATACCGTGAACTGATCCCCCATTTCGGCCAATTTTTCCGCCTGATCCGCAGGAACCTGCCAGATCAGATCGAGCGAGCCGGAAAACAGCTCGGCGATCTGGGTGTTCACGTCCGGAATTGTGCGGATGTCGATCTTGCTGATGGATGGCCGGCCTTTGGGGCTGTCGTGGTAGCCTTCATATCTCTCCAGCACGAAATGCTGACCCGGCACGACTTCGACCACCTTGTAGGGGCCGGTACCCACGGGGTTCAGACCCATGCCGGACGGGCCGACTTCGGCGTAATAGTCAGCCGGGTACATCGAGACCGGGCCGGACAGGAATTCGATGGCTGCCGGAAACACGTCCTTGGTCTTGATGCGGACGGTAAAATTGTCGATCTTTTCGGCCGATTCCATCCAGTTCACGTTGCGCTGCGTCTTGACGCCATTCTCTTCGTTGGCGACGAAGTTGACCGTTGCGACAACATCATCGGCGTCAAAGTCGTCACCATTGTGGAACTTGACCCCTTCGCGGAGCTTCAGCTCCAGCGTCTTGTCGTCGATCCATTCCCAGCTTGTCGCGAGGTTGCCTTTGTATTCGTTCGTCTCAGGGTCGCGGTAGATCAGGCCATCCCAGACGGCACGTTGCAAAACGACGCCTTCGCGGGACGAGTTGAAATAGCTGTCCACGTTTTCCAGCTCTTTCGTATAGGCGACGCGCAGCGTGTCGTTCGCCTTGTCGGCAAGCGCGGCACCGGTGGCCGAAACTGACAAGGCCAGCGCCAGCGCCGTCGTCTTCATGAATCCGTTCTTCATCGGTTTTTTCTCCCTGTCGCCGGAACATTGCGGCGTCTGCATGAAATAGTTTACGCGATCACAAGTGTCATATAATGATATCTTAGATCGCCATATGATTAGTTGTACCTAGGACAATTCGATTATCAAGGCTGTTTTTTGTTGCGGGTTCAGACGATTTTTCTAACGGAACGGAAATTCATGCACGAAATCAAGCAGAACACCCTTTATTTGGGCACCTTGGCAAAAGGCCTGCAGGTGCTGCGCGCCTTTGACGAAACGCATACGGAACTTTCCTTGAGCGGGCTGGCCGAGATCACCGGATTGGACAAGAGCGCGGTTCAACGCCTTGCCAACACGCTGCATGTGGAGGGTATGCTGGACAAGGATCCGGTGACGCGGCGCTATCGTCCGTCGCATGCGTGGCTGCAACTGGCGTATGCGTATTACTGGTCCGATCCTCTGGTGGCGCGGGCGATCCCCAAGCTGATCGACCTGTCGAGACGCTTGGGCGAGACTGTCAATCTGGCCGAGCTTTCCGGCGAGAGGATCATCTATGCTGCGCGTTTGCCCTGTACGCGAACGATTTTCGCCGCTTCGGTGCCGGGCCGGACGGTTCCCGCGCTGAGTACATCGGGAGGGCAGGCGATACTCGCGACCTTCCCGGCGGCAGAGCGTGAGGTGGCCATTCGGGACTGGCACCTGCATGCTCATACATCCAGCACGACGGTCGACCGGGCAGAGATCAGCCGGCAGATCGACGATGTAATGCGGCTGGGATATGCCATTACCTATCACCAGATGATCCAGAGCGAAGTCGGTATCGCCTGCGCGATTCGTGGCCCCGATGGGCGAAGCCGGGCAGCGGTGCATTGTTCGGTCTCGTCGCACCACTGGGATGACGCCCGCATCCGGGCCGAGATCCTGCCCTGGCTTATGGATGCGGCGAACACGATCTGACAGGCCCCGCGCCGCGTTCATTATTCACGCTGATCTCACGCACACCTGTCCGGCGATAGGTGGCATTCTGAGGCTGTTCCCGTGTTCGTGGAGCTGCCGCAGATCGCCTGCGGCAAGACGCCCTTGCAGGAGATTTCAAATATGACACATTCAAAGATAACACGCCGGTTAGCGTTTGGCGCGGCAGCAGCCCTGGCCCTTTCATCCGCTGCCAACGCGCAGGAAGCCACGGATTTTCCGGTCTTTGACCTGATACCCGTTCCCGAAACCGCGCAGGCCGTTCCGGGCCGCATCATCGTCAAGCTGTCCAATACCGGGATTGACCGGCTTGAGACGCTTGCCACCGATCAGGTCTTGCCGCTCGGACTTGAAGCATCACCCGAAGTGACTTCGGGCGGGGAGCTGATCTACCGCGTCAATGTTTCGACCCTTTTGGGCGCGCAGAGTGCCGAGGAGTTGGGTGCGACCGTGCAGGGCATCGTCGCCGAACTTTCCGCGCTGCCCAATGTGGAATACGCCCAGCCCGACTGGGAGGTCTATCCGTTCGGCACCCCGAACGATCCCGGTTTTCCGTTACAGTGGCACTATCATGATTTCGGGACAGGCCCAGACCAGTCGCCCGGCGGCATTGGTCTGCCTACTGCGTGGGATGTCGCCACCGGGGACGCAGGCGTGATCGTTGCGGTGATTGATACCGGAATTCTTGACGATCATGTGGATGTCGCAAGCTCGGGCAATGTCCGTCCCGGCTATGACATGATTTCCGACCCCGCCCGCGCCGCTGACGGCGATGGGCGGGATTCCGACCCTTATGACGCGGGTGACGCGGTGGCCGCAGGCGAATGCGGGGCGGGCCGGCAGGCACGCTCAAACAGTTGGCACGGGTCTCACGTTGCCGGCACGGTGGGCGTCGGCGCCACCGACAACAGCAATGGGATTGCGGGCGTCAACTGGTCTGTCGGGCTTCAATCCATCCGGGTTCTGGGCAAATGTGGCGGGACCACCACCGACATCAACGATGCGATCCGCTGGGCTGCCGGACTGCCGGTTCCGGGGGTTCCCGCAAACCCGACGCCAGCCAGGATCATCAACATGAGCCTTGGCGCGCCGGTACCCTGTTCCGCGTCCCCCTCGACGCAGGCGGCGATCAACGATGCGGTGGCGGAGGGTGTGACCGTCGTGGTGGCGGCGGGCAATGACAACATGTCTGCGGCCAATGCCTTTCCGGCCAGCTGCGCCAATGTCATCACCGTGGCCGCAGGCGATGCACGCGGCCACCTTGCGCGCTATTCCAACTTTGGCAGTGTCGTCGACATCATGGCACCGGGCGGCGACGTCCAGCGCGACGATAACGGCGACGGCAACCCCGATGGCGTCCTGAGCCTCGTGAATGGGGGCTATGCGTGGTACAATGGCACGTCGATGGCGGCGCCGCATGTCGCAGGTGCTGCGGCCTTGATGCTGGCGAATGATCCGGCGCTGACATCCGCGCAGATCCTGTCGCAACTCCAAAGCAGCTCGACACCGCGGGACGCCACCCAATGCCCGCAGCCTTGCGGCACGGGTTTGCTGAACGTGAAGCTTGAGCGGGCGGCTGATCCGCAACCTCCAGAGCCAAGAGGCGGCTACCGCTATGACGCAAAATTTATCTGCGGCGTGCGGGAAATGATACTGGGCGGCGGCAAAGTCGGTTATGATACAATCGTCAATGTATTGAACCCCACTGCGAGAGACATCCGGATCGAGAAAAGCCTCGCGCTCGCCATTCCTCCCGGAAGCCAGAAGCCGGGAAAGGTGATGCGGATTGCGCAGGATGAGCTGCCTGCTGGCCATGCGCTTGCCGCAGACTGCGCGGACGTCGGAGAAAGGCTAGGCGATCCGGTCGGGTCAGGTGATTTCGTGGACGGGTTCCTGACTATCGTGTCGCCGGTGCCGCTTGAAATCCGGGCAGTCTACCGGACAAATTCAGCGGACGGAAACGGCGGTATGGTGTCTACAACAGATGTGGAAACCGTCGACGAAACGAAAGGTCGAAAGAAAGCCAAATGATGCAATGCATCCGATTTCTCACTCTACTGGGTGCCCCGCTATTTTGCGGGGCGCTTCTTGCCGTTCCCGCCAGCGCCGGTACGGATTTATCCACAAGCGGGCGGATGATCGTCGGCCTTGCGCCGGATTCGGCGTTAGCCGCCGCGTATGCGGAAGGGGCCAAGGGCACGGCGGAGGTCGCACAGGGATCACCGCTGGCCGTGGCGCTGGAGGATCTGGTGGGCATGCCGATCCGCGATATCCTTCTCGGCTCCGGCAGAGAGATCAGCTTTGCGCCCGACTGGCAGGCGATGGGCGGCGTCGAGCAGGGTGACCGGGTGGTGCTGAGCGTGAGCGATCTCAGGCTGGCCAATGCCCTTGCCGAACGTCTTGATCCGGTGGCGCGCAAGAACGGCGGCACCACGATCGAGATTGACCCCGAACGCACCATCGCCGCGATTGCCGATCGGCTGAACGCATTTGGGCCCGTGGCCTATGCGCAGCCCGTTTTTATCCTTGAAATCGATAAATAACTGTTTGAATTTCAAGGGAATACCTTCCTTTGTCTGACAACGAAACCGCCGCTTTCACAGTGTTTTCACAGGCGGGCTGCGGTATTTTTTTGATAGCCTTTCCTTACCGGCCAAAGATTTAAGCGCCGGCCATCTTTAGCGACCAGACACCTGACGGCACAGCCGGTCCCCATACGGGATCGACCCTGTCCGTGATCCCGACCGGTCCCGTCAAGCAATCTTGGTTCGTGCAAATCGGAGGTAAGGAAATGAAACACAGATTCAAGATATTGATGACGACGGCGTTCATCCTGACGAGTGCCGCAGCGCTGGCACAGGACGCCGGCTTTGAACCGGGCGATACCGGCAGTGGCCAGCCAGGGGACGGCGGCAGACCGACCATAACCGTGCAGTTCGACGACCGGGACCAGTTTATCCCGCCCGAACGGCTGCCGATTCAGGACACCTACATCAAGGAGGCCCTCACGATCACCGCCGAACAGGCCCGGCAAGAACTGACGGCGATCGCCATCACGCCGGATGGCCAGGCCGAAGTGCTGCCGCCCGATGACGCTACCGTCCAGTTCCTGCTGGAATCCCTGCAAAGCCTTGAAATCGACGACGCGGTGTTAACCGATCTCGAAGCTACGGTCGAACCCGGGTCCGAAGGGGACAACGAGGCGGCAGACGCCTTTGCCAGTGAATCCGTCAATGCCGAAAGTGTCATTGGCACCGATACCCGCGTTCGGATCAACGGCACGACCAGCTATCCGTTCCGCACCATGGGCCGGATTGATATCGGATGTACCGGCACCTTGATCGGGCCGCGTCATGTCCTGACGGCCGGTCACTGCGTCTACAACATCGACAACGACAAGTGGTACTCCTCGCTGTCGTTCTCTCCGGGTCAGAACGGGGCCGTCCGCCCCTACGGCAAGATCGGCTGGAAGCGCGCCATCTCGGTGCGCGGCTGGACGCAGGATCACAAACGCAACTACGATTATGCAATGATCGTGCTTGACAGTGACGTCGGCAGCACCGTTGGCTGGCTTGGCTATGGCTGGCGCAAGCCGATGCCTGACTACAACGTCAATATCAACGGCTATCCCGGAGATAAGCCCTTTGGTACGATGTGGCACGCGTACTGCAATCTTGGGCCCAAGACGACCTACCGGCTCTATTATCCCTGCGATACGTACAAAGGCATGAGCGGCAGCGGCGTCTATGTCTACAAATCGTCGGACCAAAGCCGGATCATCTATGGCGTCCACGCTTATGGCGTCAACTATACCGGGCTCAACGGGGCGACGCGAATCCGCAAGGCGGTGTTCGAGAACCTGAAGAAGTGGAAAGCCACGTACTAGGGTCGCGTCTGTAAATACCAACAATTGTGAAGTCCGGCGGTTGCCGGGCTTCACCCATTCGAGGAGTTGAAATAATGACCGCAAGACTCATAAGCCTCATCACGGCCCTGATCGGCCTTTCGGCCTCTGGCCATGCGCAGCCGCCGCTTGATTTGCGGCTCGTGCCGGTCACGCCGGGGCCGGCGCTGATCCGCGTCACCGAAGGCGGTTTGGTGATCAGTTTCGCCAATGCCTGCCTTGCGGACGCGGGCGTGATGATGACGCTACTATCTGCGCAGGGGTACGATGACGTGCTGCTTGTCGAAACACCCCCGATCGAACAGGGCTGTCCCGAAATCTTTCAGCCAGTCCGCGCCTTTGTGGCGCTGCCCTCGAATGTCGTGGTTGGCCCCGACCGCATCATCGCGCGCCGACCCGCCGAGGGCCAGCCCATCGGCCCCAAAGGTCCACCGGTCATGGCGGAACTGCGCAGGCTTGCATTGCCCGTCATCGACTGGTCCAGCGCAACCGAAGGTACGTTGGGCCTGTCAATGTCATGCGAGGTGATGACCATCGAGGCGCGCGTGCTGCCCGATGCGGTCTCTCCGTTCGCGCAACCCCACGGCTTTGTCGCCGCGCCACCGGAATGTCTGGATGCCGGCGCTTTCCGAGCCTTCAGGCTGGACACGGCGCGGCCTGAGGCGATGCTGAATCCCGTTCGCCCATAAAAAATGCGCCCGATCTCTCGAAAGAGTCCGGGCGCAGTTCCAGGGAGGTCTCAGGATTCGGTGCCGGGATGCAGATCGTTGGGTCCGACCCTATCCACGATAGCGATCATGGAAGTCAGGATCATACGCTCTGATGCGGTTAGCCTTTCTGCGGCGGCCAAGGAGACCATTGCCGTCCGCAAACCGGGCCACTGCCGATAGAACTCGAACAAATCGTTAATTTCAGGCGTATTTTCGCGGTCTTCCGTCATCACTCTCACCAAATCCTGAGGTGTCACCAACCTATCCGATGCGCAGATTCTGCGGGCGTGAAAAAACCGTGAATGCCTATGCAGATGGTCCGACTTCTACTAGAAGTTACCTAAGGGAAAGGGGCAAAGGTATGGCGCAGCTCGGCATCTCCTTATTCGGGACGTGTGCAGTTCGGGTCAATGGCGACCGGAACGTGGACATTCGGAGTGCAAAACACCGCGCGCTGTTTGCGCTGCTTGCGACTGCTCCGATGGGCCGCCGATCCCGCGCATATCTGCAAAAAATGCTCTGGGGTGAGGCCGATTACGACAGTGGCCACCAGAACCTGCGCCGCGCATTGGCCGATCTGCGCAAGGTCATGGCGGATGACTTTGACAAGCTGCTGCATACAACGACGACGGACGTTCAGCTATCGCTTGACCGCGTCCGCTTTTCGGGAGGCGACGGTGCCTTCTTGCATGATCTGAACGTGCGCGAGCGGCAGTTTCTCGAGTGGCTAAGCAAGATGCGCGCTTGCGAGGATGAACTGGCGGTCCTGCGCCGTGCCTGCGCGTGCCCGACCCAAAGGATGCGCCCGGCGATAAGCGCCTTGCCTCTGACCAACCCCGATGCCGATCCCGCTTTGGGCGTTCTGGGCGACTGGGTTGCCGAGGAAATCTGCCGCACGGTGTCACGTTCGAATTTGATGACGGTCATTTCACATCTCTCCGGCCGGCGCATGGCCGAACGGATGATCGACCTGCATGATGTGCGCGAAACCCTGAACGTCGATTTCCTGATCACGGGGTCGGTGCGTCGTCAGGGACGCGAGATCATCTTTGATCTTGATTTCATCGACACCGCCGCAGGCAAGATCCTGTGGAACCGCAACATTGTCGCCCCTGACACCAAGACCAGCGAGGCGCTGCTTGTCGGGGTTGCCGAAATGGTGAGCAGTATCGGCAAATCCGTCGCTGAAAGAACGCTGAGCCATACGCGCGGAAACGCCGTTCCCCGTATCGCGAACCACGAGCTGCTGATTTCCGGCGTCTCGCTGATGCACCGCCGCCGGCTGCGTGATTTCCTGGCTGCGCGAAGCTATCTGACCGAAGCAGTCAAGCGCGCCCCCCACGAGGCCGACGTCCACGCCTGGCTTGGCAACTGGCATGTGCTGAGCGTGTTCAAGGGTTACACAACCGACCGCGATGCCGACACGCGACGGGCGCTCGAGTGTACGGAACGAGCGCTCGATCTCGATCCGGATTCCAGTTTTGCACTGACCATCGACGGATTCGTGCGCGGCAACCTGCTGGGCCGCTTTGACGAGGCGGGTCAGCGCTACACCGCAGCGCTTGACCGCAATCACAACGAAAGCCTCGGCTGGCTTTTGCGAGGGTCGCTGCTGGCATTTCAGGACAAGGGCGAAGCGGCGGTCAACGCGGCGGAGACTGCGCGCCGTCTCTCGCCGATAGACCCTTTCGGCTATTACTTCGACAGCCTGTCGAGCACGGCACATCTTTCTGCGGGGAATTTTGAGCGGGCGTTGGAATTTGCAGATCGCAGTCTGCTGGTGAACGATCGGCATATCTCGACGCTGCGCGCCAAGATCACGTCGCAGCATTGTCTGGGCGATGGCGGCGGCGCGCGCGAAACGGCCGCCGAGCTGAAGCGCAAGTTTCCCACGTTCAGCCTGGATGAATACCGCAACACCCACCCTTCGGTGGAGGGCAAGCTGGGCCAGCAGGTTCTGGAGGCGCTGAGCGCGACGGGCGTTTTTTGATGATATTAGCGGAGAGGAAATAAGATGGGTCAGTACGGCGGAGTAGGGGGCGTGGGCGGCGTTGGTGGTGTCGGCGGTGTCGGCAATTTCATCGGCATCGGTGGGTTTCTGGGTATCGGCGATGTGGGCAGCTATGACGGGCTGACCACAACCGGCCTGGGACTGACCGCCGAAGCGTTACGCCATCTCATAGACCACGAAGCACCCCCCGACCCCGGCGAACTGGAGCCGGGCGACCCTAAAAATTTCGACCGCATGGCCGTCTGGGTCCGCGGGTCGCTTTACGTCAGCGAATTTTTGTCAGCTGTGTCGTGGCGCGGTGACAAAAACAACGACCGCCATAGCGCGACACTGAGCGTGGACAACAAGGATTGGGTCACGCTTCACCGGCCCGAACCACGGCGGCTTGTGGACCAATGCAGGCGTGTGGGAGACTACGCCGCCTTGCGCGATGAACGCGGCGTCGAGATCCTGTCGCAGCTGGGATTTCCGACCGCTTATTTCGCGATGGTTCTGGGGCTGAATACTGCCGCGCACAGCCGGACATTCGAGCTTATCACCGCGACGCAGGTAGTCGCGGCGCATAGCGCGATGATCCTGAAATCGCTTCTGGCGGTGCGGCGCCCCGATCAGGTTGACGGACGATTGCTGCCGATGATTCCGATCCCGGGCCACGGGTCTTTCCCTTCGGCACACGCGACGGAAGCCTACGCCGTCGCCACCGTGTTGGAAGCATTGTCCGAAAACTGGGGCTCGCTGGCTGACAATGCGGGACGGACCGCCATCCTGCGCGCGCTGGCGGAACGGATTTCCGTTAACCGCACGATTGCCGGGGTGCATTATCCCATCGACAGCTGGGCCGGTGCGATCCTTGGCCGCGCTGTTGGTCACTGCGTCCTTGGGCGCTGCGGTCGGGCCAGCGCATTCAGACCAGCCACTCTTGATGCCACGGATGTCGATTTCTTCGACGCGGACCTGCGGGATGAAACAAGCTATGCCGCCGCCGGCCTGACGCTTGAGACCGAAGCGGTCAGCGCAGAATCTTCCCCGGCGTTCGAATGGCTCTGGAATGCCGCCGCCGCAGAACGACAGGGAAGCTGAGATGTATCTTGAGCGGGCCAAGGAGGCGCGGATCGATCGATATGCCGGACCCTACGAGCGTTGGGTCCTGTCACCGGAACTTGGCCGTCCTTACGCGTTTCCGGCGGTGCGCAGGCCATCCCCGATCATGGCGGCGATCCTGGATGGAAGCGGTGATCCGCATCTGATGGGCGATGCCGAAGTCCGCGTGCCACCGCTATGGTCGGCACAAGGCGATCCCTATCCGGCGGTGCCCTTTGCGTTCAGGGATTTGGGGGGTGCGCACGATATCACCGATCTGACGCTTGCCCAACGGCTCGATACCCTTTCCAAAGACGGCGGTGCCGCGCGCATCCGGCTTAACCTGCCGGTGCCAGAAGCCACTTGGCCTGCGGCCTACAAACCGGACGACCAACCCGATGGGTGGCGCGCGCCCGCGCAGCCGCCCGTCACGGTGATTGGTGTGATTGACGACGGCCTGCCATTCGCAAATCGCGCGTTTCTGGGCAATGATAAACGCACCCGGATAAGCCACCTATGGCTTCAGTCCGCCCGCGCCAAGAACGTGGATCGGGTGCCGTTCGGAAAAGAAATCGTCAACGCCGAGATTGACGCACTGCGCGCGCAATATGGTGCTGACGAGCGGAGCCTCTACCGCGCGGCAGGGGCCATCGACCGGGATATTCCCGAAATCGGTACAGTGCTTGACGGCCGGGCAAGCCATGGGGCGCATATCCTCGGGCTGGCCGCCGGAAACGGTGCCTTCATCGATGGTCCCGAGCTTGATCACCGCATCCAGATCGTCGCGGTACAGCTTCCCAATACCGTGGCTTGGGACACATCCGGTTTCGGCAAGGAGATGTTCATGCTCTCCGCGCTCCATTATATCTTCTGCCGCGCCGATGAGATCGCGCAGGGGACCGGGGCGGACAGCGCGCTGCCGCTGATCGTGAACTTTTCCTACGGCTGGAACGCAGGCCGACATGATGGCGCGTCGGTCATGGAAAGCGTGATGGAAGAAATGCTGACACGCCGTCGCGCCAAACAGCCCGCAACAGCCATTGTTCTTCCCATGGGCAACCATTTCGACGCCGATATGCACGCCCAGATTACCGCGTCCGATTTCGAAAACGGGCCGGCGAGGATCGGCTGGATGCTGCCTCCGGACGACCATACGTCGAGCTATCTGGAAATATGGCTTCCCGAAGGGCTCGACACTGCGGATTGGCAGGTGCGCATGATCCCGCCGCCGGGAACGGTACTGAGCGCAGGGGACAGGATCGAAATCACCGCCGATGATGCACTTGATCCGGTCGGTGATCCGCGCCGCTTTGTGGAAATGGAGATCGATGGCCGAAACGTCGGACAGATTTCAGTGGATTTCGACCGCGGATCCCGGTGGCGGGTTCTGGTGGCGACAATCCCGACAGCCGAAACAGGCACGGGTCGCCGCATTCCTTGCGGGCAATGGACTGTTGAAATCGATCCGCGCGGCGGCAGGCCGCTTGCAGAAGATCAGGCGGTGGACCTGTGGGTCCAGCGTGACGATGATCCGCGACCCATGGGTACGCGCGGACGCCAAAGCCGCCTGATCGGCCCGCAGGTTACGGGGTACGGAGCGATGAGTGCCATCGCCTCGCCGCCATCAGCGACCCGTGTTGCAGGTGTTGTCGGGGCGTCATTCGAACCGGCCCGCTATTCCGGGGCCGGTATTGTCCGCGACCGCGACACCACACCCCGGATCGACGGCGCGATCCCGACGCTGTCGGCCACGTCGGACCAGTCCCGCGCGATCCAAGGCGCGCGTTCGATCGGGTGCATGACAGGATCTTTCGCCCGCGTAACCGGCACATCAGCAGCCGCCGCACGCACAACGCGCTGGATGGCGGGCAATGCCGCAGCGGGGCAAAATCACGATCACGGGCTGGTAAACGACACGGCGACCCAAGAAACCGCAGGCAATCCGATCCTCCACCGCGCAAGAATCGGCAATGGGCGCGTGCCCCTCTAAGCGAGATCTGTAATAAGCATTATGTTAAAATGTTCCGCAGGCAGTTCTCTACTGCGGCGTGAGGCCTGCCATCATATCCAAGATCACCATCAATATCGGGACCAGAACAATGATGAGGTTCACTGGAAACATGAAAAGTGCCATTGGAAACAACATCTTGACCGGCAAGGAGTTCGCCTTTTCTTCGGCTCTGATCAACCGCATCTGACGCATTTCCCGCGCGAAT
>JAGXFI010000026.1 GCA_024637305.1 Sulfitobacter sp. | reverse complement strand
GATGTCGAAATAGACCGCTGCCGCGTCGGCGGTATTGGTCGGGTCATTCACGACGAACGAAAAATTAACCCCGCCCGAGATGTCTGTAAGGACAACGTCGGCAATGCTGCTGGCCGAGCCTTGCTGATCTTCAAGCGTGAAACTCAACGTCGCAGCCCCGGTCAGCGCTGTGCTTGCAAAGAGTGCGAATGTCGCGCCTGCCAGCGCGGATGAAAGATTCATTTTAACAGGAAGCATAATAACTCCAAATCATGACTGAACGGTGGTTTGCCCGAATTAGGGGCAAAAAATGACTAACATTTCTTCTGACCACAGTCTCGGCACATTCGTGAGAAGCCTTGCTCCTCTCTAAATGGGTGTAAATCCGCTTGAACTCTCGGTACAAAGGCAAGAATGTAAGCGGAATACCGCAGGTTCCATGACATTGGCCACGAATGCAAAATAATGCGTCCTGCGCCCCACCCTTCATAGCACCACCAAAACGAATCAACCTGTTGTCAAACCGCGCTCGGCAAGCTAAAGAAACGATTGTTCAATAACGCCACGGAGATCTTCAATATGGATTTTGCACTGAGCGAAGAGCAGTCAGCGATTTTCGATATGGCCCACGCTTTCGGGGAAGAACATATCGCTCCTTTTGCCCGTCAGTGGGAAAAGGAGGAGAGCATTCCCAAAGACCTGTGGCCCCGCATCGCCGAACTTGGTTTTGGCGGGCTCTATGTCTCCGAAGACGGTGGCGGCGCGGGCCTGACCCGGCTGGATGCCACATTGGTGTTCGAGGCGCTTTCCATGGCCTGTCCCTCCGTCGCGGCGTTTCTGTCGATCCATAACATGTGCGCCAAGATGCTGGATACTTTCGCGGAGGACGACCTCAAGACCCGCGTGATGGACGATGTGCTGTCGATGAAGACGGTTCTGAGCTACTGTCTGACCGAACCCGGTTCCGGTTCGGATGCGGCAGCGCTCAAAACGCGCGCTGTGCGCACAAACGAAGGTTACACGCTCAACGGGACCAAGGCGTTTATCTCGGGCGGCGGTTATTCTGACGCCTATGTCGCGATGGTGCGCACGTCCGACGACGGAGCCGCAGGCGTGTCGTGCGTCTATGTCGAGGACGGCACCGACGGGCTGTCCTTTGGTGGGCTTGAGGACAAGATGGGCTGGCGCAGCCAACCCACCGCACAGGTGCAATTCGACGATTGCAAAATCCCATCGGGAAATCTGGTCGGCGAAGAGGGCAAGGGTTTCAAATACGCGATGATGGGGCTGGATGGCGGGCGTCTGAACATCGCGGCCTGTTCGCTGGGGGCAGCGCAGACCGCGCTTTCTGCCACGCTGGACTATATGGGCGAGCGCAAGGCATTCGGCAAACCCATTGACCAGTTTCAAGGATTGCAATTCCGGCTCGCGGATATGGAGATCGAATTGCAGGCCGCGCGGGTGTTCCTGCGGCAGGCAGCATGGAAGCTCGACAATGGCGCGCCGGATGCGACCAAATTCTGCGCCATGGCCAAGAAATTCGTCACCGAGACGGGGTCCAAAGTTGTTGACCAATGCCTGCAACTGCATGGCGGCTATGGCTATTTGGCGGATTACGGTATCGAGAAACTGGTCCGCGATTTGCGGGTTCACCAGATCCTTGAAGGCACCAACGAAATCATGCGCGTCATCGTCGCGCGGGACATGCTGAAAAACCGATGAGCGATATTTCCATCCGCATCGAAGACCGCGCCGGTCGCATTACGTTGCAACGTCCCAAGGCGCTCAACGCGATGACCTACGATATGTGTATGGCGATCGAAGCTGCGTTTGACGAATGGCGCGATGACCCCGCTGTTGCGCTGATCGTGATCGACGCGCAAGGCGACCGCGCATTTTGTTCAGGCGGCGATATCGCGGAGCTCTATGCCACGGGAACACGGGGCGATTACGGTTATGGACGGACATTCTGGGCCGATGAATACCGCTTGAACCACAAGATCTTCACCTATCCCAAGCCGGTTGTTTCGTTTCTGCAAGGCTTTACCATGGGGGGCGGTGTCGGGATCGGTTGCCATGGGTCGCACCGGATCGTCGGGGAGACGAGCCAGATCGCCATGCCGGAATGCGGCATCGGTCTGGTGCCGGATGTCGGCGGGTCGCTGATGCTGGCACAAGCACCCGGGCGGCTGGGTGAATACCTCGGGACGACCGCGGCGCGGATGAATGCGTCTGACGCAATTTATTCATGTTTTGCAGATAGTTATATACCGCAACTAAAGTGGCTGGACTTGATCGCCACGCTGGTGAAAACGGGCGATGCAGACAGGATCACCCCGTTCATCGAAGCACCCGAACGCGGCCCGATCGAAGCACTGCAAACGCAGATCGACGCGCATTTTGCGGGCAACGCCTTGGGTGATATCATGTCTGGCCTGGACGCGGCAGACAGCGACTTTGCCAGGGACACGCTGAAACTCATGCGCCGCAATTCGCCGTTGTCGATGGCCTGTACCATTGAGATGATCCACCGTCTGCGAGGCCCGTCCCTGACGATGGAAAAGGCGCTCGAACTTGAGTATCGGTATACTTACCGCGCGATGGAGCATGGCGATTTTCTTGAAGGCATACGCGCCGCGATCATCGACAAGGACCGCAAACCGAACTGGCAACATGCAGGCCGCGACGTGCCGGCGGAAGATATCGCCAAGATGCTGCAACCATTGGGTAAAGACGCGCTTAAACTGGAGGGTACGACATGAAGATCGGGTTCATCGGGCTGGGAAACATGGGTGCGCCGATGGCGGCCAATCTCGCGAAAGCGGGATATAAGGTCACGGGGTTCGATACCGCCGGGACCACCGCTGAGGGCGTGGCGAACGCAGCAAGTGCGCAGGACGCGGTCAAGGGTGCGGGTGTCGTCATCACCATGCTGCCAAACGGCGCTATCCTGCAAACCGTGGCCCGCGAGATCATCCCGCATATGACGAAGGGCGCTACGCTGATCGATTGTTCAACAGTCGACGTCGACAGCGCGAAGATCGTCGCGGAAGAGGCTGAAAACGCAAAGATTCTATTCGTCGATGCGCCGGTATCAGGCGGTATCGGCGGCGCTTCGGGCGGGACGCTGACCTTCATGGCGGGCGGCACGGATGATGCCTTTGCCAGTGCCAGCCCGTTTTTTGACATCATGGGCCAGAAGGCCGTGCATTGTGGCGCAGCCGGCGCGGGTCAGGCCGCCAAGATCTGCAACAACATGATTCTGGGCGTCACGATGATTGCGACTTGCGAAGCATTTGCACTGGCGGACAAACTGGGGCTCGACCGGCAAAAGATGTTCGACGTTGTCAGCACGTCTTCGGGCTACAGCTGGTCGATGAACGCCTACTGCCCCGCGCCAGGTATCGGGCCGCAATCGCCTGCGGATAACGATTACAAACCCGGCTTTGCAGCGGAGTTGATGCTGAAAGATCTGGGGCTTAGTCAGCAGGCTGCAGAATCAGCCGATGCCGACACCCCGATGGGCGCATTGGCGCGGGCGATTTATCAGCAGTTCGTCGAGAACGAGGGCGGCAAGGGCCGTGATTTCTCGGCGATGTTGCCGCGGTTCGAGGCGCGTAGTCGCGATCATTGAGGCCGGGAACCGGCGCGGAAGTTTCGCCGGTTGCTGTGCGAGGGTGCACGCTAGAGATTTCCCCCGCCCGTGGGGGCGACAGGTGTGGGGGTTTCCCACCCCCACACCCCCGTGCGAATATTTTTGGAACAATGAAACCGGAGGTTATTCCGCCGCAACTTTCTTGCGCGGGGCGAGCATCGGTTTGAGGTATCTTCCCGTATAGCTTTCAGCGACTTCGGCGACCTCCTCGGGTGTTCCCGTAGCAACGACCCTGCCACCGCCATCGCCGCCTTCGGGGCCGATGTCGATAATGTGGTCAGCGGTTTTCACCACGTCGAGATTATGCTCGATCACCACGACCGAGTTGCCTTGATCGACAAGTTCGTGCAGCACTTCCAATAGTTTGCGCACATCCTCGAAATGCAATCCTGTTGTCGGTTCGTCGAGGATATAGAGTGTTCGGCCCGTCGAGCGTTTGCTGAGTTCCTTCGAAAGTTTGACCCGTTGCGCCTCACCTCCCGATAGGGTTGTCGCCTGTTGGCCCACTTTGATGTAGCCCAGACCCACACGCATCAGCGCATCCATCTTTTCGCGGATGGACGGAACAGCGGCAAAGAAAGTTTGCGCGTCCTCAACTGTCATGTCGAGCACGTCGGCGATGGATTTACCCTTGAACTTGATCTCAAGCGTCTCGCGGTTGTAGCGTTTGCCCTTGCAGGTTTCGCACTGCACATAGACATCGGGCAGGAAGTGCATTTCGATCTTTATGACGCCGTCGCCCTGACACGCCTCGCAGCGGCCGCCCTTGACGTTGAATGAGAAGCGCCCCGGCTTGTACCCGCGCGCCTTGGATTCCGGCAGGCCCGCAAACCAGTCCCGGATCGGTGTGAATGCGCCGGTATAGGTCGCGGGGTTGGAACGTGGCGTACGGCCAATGGGGCGTTGGTCGATGTCGATGACCTTGTCGAGATGCTCCAGCCCCTTGATCGTTTCGCAGGGCGCAGGCGTCTGGCGCGCGCCATTGAGGTTCATCGAAGCTGTCTTGAACAGCGTCTCGATGGTCAATGTGGATTTGCCGCCGCCGGACACGCCCGTGACGCAGACGAATTTCGCCAGCGGAAAGTCCACGGTCACTTCGTGCAGATTGTTGCCCGTCGCCTTGACCACTTGCACCTTTTTCTTGTTTCCCTTGCGGCGCGTCTGCGGAACGGCGATTTCACGCGCGCCGGTAAGGTACTGACCGGTAATGGAATTAGGATCGGCTGCGATCTGGTCGGGGGTGCCATGGGACACTACCTGGCCACCATGCACACCTGCGCCGGGGCCTATGTCAAAGACGTAATCGGCCTCGCGGATCGCTTCTTCGTCGTGCTCCACGACGATGACCGTATTGCCCTGATCGCGCAGGTTTTTCAGCGTACCGAGCAGCCGGTCGTTATCGCGCTGGTGCAGGCCTATGGAAGGTTCGTCCAGCACATAGAGCACGCCTGTCAGGCCCGAACCAATCTGCGACGCCAACCGGATGCGCTGAGATTCACCGCCCGACAGCGTGCCACTGTTGCGGGCCAGCGTCAGGTATTCGAGACCGACATTGTTCAGAAAGCCGAGCCGTTCGCGGATTTCCTTGAGGATGGCGCGGGCGATTTCGTTTTTCTGGACGGTCAGCGCGTCAGGCACGGAATTGCACCAGTCAAACGCTTCCCGGATCGACATCTGCACCACCTGCCCCGCATGGAGCAGATTGCCGGGGGTGCCAATCTTGACGGCCAATGCCTCGGGACGGAGCCTGTAGCCTTCGCAGGTTCCGCAGGGGCGGTTGTTCTGATAGCGCTCGAACTCTTCGCGGATCCAGTTGCTGTCGGTCTCACGATAGCGGCGTTCCATGTTGGGGATGACCCCTTCGAACACGCGGGAGACCTCGTAGACGCGGCCGCCTTCGTCGTAGCGGAACTTGATCTCTTCCGTGCCGGAGCCGCGCAGGAATACCTCCTGCACCTTCGGATCGAGGTCTTTCCACTTGGTATTCTGGTTGAAACCGTAATGCTTGGCGATGGCTTCGATTGTCTGTTTGAAATAGGGGGATTTACCTTTGCGCCATGGGGCGAGTGCGCCGTCATAAATCTTCAGGTTCTGATCCGGCACCACGAGACGTTCGTCAAAGAACAATTCGACGCCAAGGCCGTCACAGGACGGGCATGCCCCGAAGGGCGCATTGAAGGAAAACAGCCGCGGCTCGATCTCCGGGATCGTGAAACCGCTGACGGGGCAGGCGAATTTCTCGCTGAATGTGTGGCGTTCGGGGTCGCCTTCCGCCGGGGCGGTTTCCAGGATCGCGATGCCATCGGCAAGGTCCAGCGCGGTGCGAAGCGAATCCGCCAGCCGCGTTTCCAGCCCTTCGCGCACCACGATCCGGTCGACGACCACGTCGATGTCGTGGCGAAATTTCTTGTCCAGCGTGGGCGGCTCATCCAGTTCGTGGAACTCGCCGTTGACCTTGACCCGCTGAAAGCCCTGTTTGCGCAGTTCCAGAAATTCCTTGCGATACTCGCCCTTGCGGTCGCGGATGATCGGGGCGAGCAGATAGGCACGCGTCCCCTCCTCCATCGTCATGATGCGGTCGACCATATCTTGCACCTGCTGCGCCTCGATGGGCTTGCCGGTGGCAGGGGAATAAGGTGTTCCGACCCGCGCGAACAGCAGACGCATGTAGTCATAGATTTCCGTCACCGTGCCTACGGTCGAGCGGGGGTTCTTGGACGTCGTCTTTTGCTCGATGGAGATCGCCGGGGAAAGACCGCTGATGTGGTCCACGTCCGGTTTTTGCATCATGTCGAGGAACTGACGCGCATAGGCCGACAGCGATTCCACATAGCGTCGCTGGCCCTCGGCGTAGATCGTGTCGAACGCGAGGCTGGATTTTCCAGACCCTGACAGGCCAGTGATGACCACCAGCTGATCGCGCGGGATGTCCACGTCGATGTTCTTGAGGTTATGCTCGCGCGCGCCGCGGACTTCGATGTGTTTCAACTCTGCCATGTCGGACCCCCGTTAACCCTTCGTACATAGGGGTGTCATCGGGATTCTCCAATGGCAAAATGAGAACATAGGTGGAACGCAGCACGATAGCGTGAAGTGATTGCCAAAGAGGCATGTGGCGAGGCCTAGATCGCCTGAGAAATTCAGCGTTTGCGTTTCCACATGAGCGTTCCGTCAACCAGCCATATCGTATCGGTCTTGCGGCTGTTCAGCATCGGCGCGGCGGCGCGCGGCAAGCCACAGATGGATCCATAGACCTGAAAGGCAGGCCAGACCGACAAGCAGCGGCAGAGCGAGATAGCCAAAGCCGATCAGGGCGGCGGCCATCACCGGCGTGCCCAGCGTATTCCCCAGATTGCCCATCTGCGCCATCGCGCCGTTGGCTTGGGCCTGGGTAGCGGGCGTGCTGTTGAGTTGCGGCACGGCGGCGAAACTGGCCCCCTGAATCAGGCCCATGAAGACTGCAAAGACAAGGCAGGCAACAGGAAGGCCCGGCACCGCCCAGAGCCACAGCATTGTGACCGCGCACCCGGCAAAGCCGATCTGCACAACGCGCACGGCTGCAATGACACGCAACAGCCAGACCCCGAAGGTCATGGAAGCAACAATACTAACGAGCGGCATCAATCCCATGACGGGTGCGCGCCAGTCTTCGTCGATGAAGGGCGGCAGGACCGTCAGCACCGAGACGAAACAGAACGTATAGAACAGCCAGCCAGCGGCCGGAGCGGCAATAGTCGCAGAACGGTAAATGGTGCCGTGATCGCGGATCATGCTGACAAGGGACACGGGCGGCGAATCCCCCTCGGAGGGCAAGGCCCGCAGACGGGCCGACAGGAACAGCGCAAAGGCGGCCATGTAGGTTGCGTGAGCGATAAGTAGCGCGGGCAATCCCCATGCAATAGCGAGCGGCCGCCCGACCCATGCGAGGATGGCGAAGGCGACACCAAAGAAAGTACCCCAAAGCGTCAGGGCAAATCCGCGCTGCGCCGGGGGTGCCAGCTGTGCGATCAGCGTGGGGGCCGCGACTACGATTGCGAGATGGGACAGGCCCTCGATGCCGCGGAGCGCCAGCAACCACGGGAGCGCTGGCATCAGCGCCTGAAGCGCGGACACCGCCGCACCCAGCCAAAGCGCGGCCAGCAGCGCGCGGCGATAGCGGATGCGCGCGACCAGCAAGCCCGCGACGATGCCGAAAACGATCCCGACAAAGCCAACAAGCGAAACGATCCACCCAAGCGCCGCACCAGCGTCGGGATACGCCTCGTCGAACAGATCGAATGTCACGCTGACCTTGCCGTATTGTGCCGCAGCACCAAGACCGGCACCCCAAAGCGCAAAAATCAGGCCGAAGCCTTTCATGTTTTACGCGCCAGCGCCCAAGCACAGATCGGCATGTCCGGATCGTCGGTTATGTCATCTGTTGCTGCATCATAGACGGGCGGCCAAGGACCTTCATCCAGATTGCGCCGCGCCACGTGGCGGTTGCCCCATTGCCACGCCTGAACCGCGTGATCTTCGAAACCGGCCTCAACCAGCAGGTTCTTGAGACCGCGTGCGGACCAGCGCGAATTGTCGCTGGGGGCGGCGTGAAAGGGAATAAAGAACGGGACGGCAACCCAGAAATGCCCGCCCTTGCGCAGCATCCGCCGCACGTTTCGCGTGGCGGCATAAGGCCGGTCGAGATGTTCCCATACCTGGTTGGCGAGAACGAGATCGAATTTCTCGGCCTTCTCGGGGTTTTGCATATAGGGGCCTGCGCAGATATCGTACTCTGGATAGCGAAATTTCCGATAGGATTTGAAGCTGAACATCTCGCCCCAGGTGCCGGAGATTTCGCACACATCCAATCCACCCGGACCAAGCGATTGGATCAACCGCCGGCTTTGCGGCTGCATCACGACGCGGTTGAGGCTGACCATCGGCGGCTCCTTTGCAGGCGGCAAGATGAAGGTGCAACCGCCGCCCGTGTCAACCTTGGGTGGAATGCCCCTGCCCCTTTAATGCCGAGAGACAGACCGGTCTACATATGGACGACGCGCCCAAATGCGTCCAGCACGCTCTCGTGCATCATCTCCGACAAGGTGGGGTGCGGGAAGACGGTGTTGATCAGATCTTCTTCAGTCGTTTCGAGTTGCCTGCCGATGACGTAGCCCTGGATCAGCTCGGTCACCTCGGCTCCGACCATGTGAGCCCCCAGAAGCTCTCCGGTCTTGGCATCGAAAACCGTTTTTATCATGCCGCTTTCCTCGCCCAGAGCGATGGCTTTGCCGTTGCCGATGAAGGGAAAGCGCCCGACCTTGATGTCATAGCCGAGTTCCTTGGCCTTCGCTTCGGAATACCCGACGGAGGCGACCTGCGGATGGCAATAGGTGCATCCGGCAATAGCTTCGGGTTTGACGGGATGCGGTTTGTGTCCTGCGATGAGTTCGGCGACCATCATGCCCTCATGCGACGCCTTATGCGCCAGCCACGGAGCACCCGCGATGTCACCGATGGCATAAAGCCCGTCGACGCCCGTGCGGCAATATTCATCGGTGACGACATGGGTCCTGTCGATCTTGACGCCCGCCTCTTCCAATCCGAGATTCTCGACGTTGCCGACAATGCCCACGGCAGAGATCACGGTGTCGAATTCATGCTTTTCCGTCTTGCCGTTGATTTCGATATGCGCGGTGACCTTGCCTTTGGCTCGATCGAGCTTTTTGACCATGGCTTTTTGCATGATCTTCATGCCCTGTTTCTCGAACGCCTTCTTGGCAAAGGCCGAAATCTCGGCGTCCTCAACCGGCAGCACACGGTCCATCACCTCGACAACGGTCGTGTCGGCACCCAGTGTGTTGTAAAAGCTGGCAAACTCGATGCCGATCGCCCCGGAGCCGATGACCAGCAATTTCTTTGGCATCCGCACGGGTTGCAGCGCATGACGGTATGTCCAGACGAGATCGCCGTCCGCTTCAAGCCCCGGCAATTCGCGGGCGCGGGCGCCGGTCGCGAGGATGATATTTTTTGCGCCAAGATCTTGCGTGTCTTTATCGGTCTTGACGGAAATCTTGCCTTTGCCCGCCAGCTTGGCCTCGCCCATGATGACGTCGATCTTGTTCTTCTTCATCAAATGGCCAATGCCGCCCGACAGCTGTCCTGCAACCTTGCGGGACCGCTTGACGACGGCATCCAGATCAAAGCCGACGTTATCGACTGTCAGCCCGAATTCCTTGGCGCGGTGCATGAGGTGAAAGACTTCGGAGGATCGCAGCAAGGCCTTGGTAGGAATGCAGCCCCAGTTAAGGCAGATGCCGCCAAGATTTTCACGCTCGACGATGCATACCTTCATGCCCAGCTGCGCACCCCGTATCGCAGCGACATATCCGCCGGGACCGGCACCGATCACGATAAGGTCATAGGATTTCTCGGCCATTTCGGCACCTCACTGGGTAGAATGGGTAAATATAGTTTACCGTTAAACCAAATTGCCCAGCGTAACAACAGCGAGATTACCCTCACGTCAGTCGATGCGGCGCCCCTTGAACCAGCCCCAGGCCAGACCGACGGCACCGATCAGCATGGTGAAATAGGCGACGGGAATGAGCCAAGCCGAGGTTCCGCCGTCAGTCGGCGCAACCGGCGCAAAAGTCAGAATCAAAACACCAAGGACCAGAATGATGACGGAAAGCCAAAGGATGGCACGTGCGGACATTGGAATTCTCCTACCTCTTGAACAAGCAAAACGTAGAACGGCACGGATGGTTCCGGTTATGCCGCCTGAGCTGCTTCCTGCAGGCGGCGCACGGTATGGCCATATCCCCCTTGGGCGACATAGGCCTGTTCGGCACGCGTGCCTTGGCGTGACAGCGCTTCATTGCGGTAAGGGAAACGGCCAAACTGGCGGATTACTTCGCGATGCGCGCGGGCATGAAGCAGGTTGCTTTCCCCTCCCTTCGGCATGCGTTCGACCATCAGGCGCACGCATCGGTCCTGATCGCACAGGTTTTCGGAATGCATCAACGGCAGATAAAAGAACTGTCGGGCGGGTTCATCTATGGCCATGTCCCAGCCTTTGCAGATCGAGGATTTTGCAACGGCGAGGGCAATATGATCGGTTGCAAAGGCTTGCCCGGACCCCCGGAACATGTTGCGGGGAAACTGATCGGTCAGGATGAGATAGGCCAGCGCGCCGGAGGGATAGGTCAGCCACAGGGAATACCCACCGTCGCGCGCGGATTCCCAAGCAGATTTGAACTTGGTCGTAATCTCGGCATCCAGCGTCTCGGACACCTCGTACCAGCCTTTCGGACCAACTTCGTCGAGCCAAAAGCTCAGAACTTCCTCTGGACGTACCATGCCGGTCTCACCCTCCCGCGTCATCAAAACCGCTTAAACAACATCAGCCTAGGTCTGAGTGTAACACAATTGAAACACACGATTTGCTTCAAATCCGACACAAACTGTTTCCTTTAGCGTCATTCTAACCTTCAGCCTCTGCTTCAAGTTCCGATTCAATCGCATATTCCTGTGCAATCCCCAGAGCAACCGATGTTGCGGCAGGTGAGATCGGCACATAGCTGCCCGTGTCTTCAACCGCGATGGTCGCCCCCACGGTCGAGCGATAGGCCGCGTAGCCGGCAAGCATGACAAACAGGATGCCGGTGAAAAGATAGAACCCCCCCGGCCCAAGCGCCGTGCCCATCATCCAGCCCGTCACGATCGGCCCAAGAATCGCGCCCAAGCCATTGATAAATATCAGCCCGCCCGACGCCGCTGCCATATCTTCATGCTGCAAGAAATCGTTGGTGTGAGCGATCAGCAAGGAATAAAGCGGGTTCGACATCCCCCCCACCACAAAGGCAGAAACCAGCAGCGTGGTAAAGATGTGGCCTTGCGCCATGCCGAGGAAAGACCCTGCCGCCCCGATCAGCGACACCGCAATGATCAGATAGCGCCGGTCCATCCGGTCCGAAATATAGCCGATGGGATATTGCAGCACGACCGCTCCGACAAAGAACATCGCAACAAACATTGATATTTGTGCCACACTCAGCCCTGCTTCGGCACCATAGACCGAAGCCATGCCGAACTGCGCCGAGAAAACGCCACCCAACAGAAACATGCCGACGCAGCCCAGAGGCGAGAAGTTGAGCAATTCGCGCAAACTCATCGGCTTTGTCGTGTCGAAAGCCGGTGTCGGACTGATCGAAAGCAGGATCGGTGTCACCGCGATGCTGACCAGCACCGACGGGATGACGAACAGGACAAAACCGGACGGGTCGGCTGTCAACAACAGCGCTTGTGCGATCACGATGCCCAACGTCTGCACGATCATATAGAGAGACAGCGCCTGACCGCGATTTTCGTTGGTTGCAGCATTGTTGAGCCAGGATTCCGCCGTCACGTAGACAGCCGAAAAACAAAACCCGATCAGCACACGCCCCAGCGACCAGACGATCACGTTGGGAAACGTCGGATACAGGATCATCACGGCGGAGATCAGCGAAGCAAGGGCCGCGAAGACGCGCACATGGCCAACCCTTTTGATCATGCCCGGAGCCATGCGGCTGCCGCCGAGAAAGCCTACAAAATAGGCCGACATGACGATCGACATCATCATCGTGTCGAACCCTTCGATACCGCCACGGATACCCAGCAGCGTTCCCTGCATGCCGTTGCCGACCATTAGCAGGCACATGCCGAGCAAGAGCGCCCAAGCGCTGGAGAGGACTGAAATCATGGCAGGTGCCTTTCTGGCAGGTGTCGTTTTCGTCTAGGCGTCTATTGCCGGCCGCTCATGGTCCGACGCGACGCTGTTCGTCACGTTTGCGCCGGGATCAGCAGCGACGCATCGCCATATGAGAAGAAGCGGTAGTCGTTTCGTATTGCATGTTTGTAAATCTTCAGAATTTTTTCACGACCCATGAGCGCTGAGACCAGCATCATCAAGGTTGATCGCGGCAGGTGAAAATTGGTCACGAGCGCGTCCGTGATCTGAAAGGTGAAACCCGGTGTGATGAAAATATCGGTGTCGCCTTCCCACGATTTTATCGCGCCGCCTCGCGCTGCTGTCTCGATCAGGCGCAGTGCTGTCGTCCCGACAGGGATCACGCGCCCGCCCTCGGCACGGGTCGCCGCGATTTCCTGCGCAGCGCGGGCGCTGACGCGACCCCATTCGGCGTGCATCTTGTGCCGTGTGACATCGTCCACCTTGACCGGCAGGAAAGTGCCTGCGCCGACATGCAGCGTTACATAGCTGAACTGCACGCCCATGGCCGCGAGGCGCGTCAGCAGGTCGTTATCGAAATGCAATGATGCCGTCGGTGCCGCAACCGCGCCCGCATGTTTCGCCCAGACGGTCTGATAGTCCACACGGTCACGCGCGTCTGCCGGCCGGCGGCTGGCGATATAGGGTGGCAGCGGCATGGCCCCCGCGCTGTCGAGCGCCGCATCGAAATCATCGCCTGCAAGGTTGAAACGCAGATGGGCCTGGCCGTCGGTCACATGCTCCAACGTGGCGCTCAGATCGCCACCAAAGATGATTTCCTCGCCCGGTGCCAGCTTTTTCATCGGCTTGAGAAGTGATGACCAGGTGCCATCGCCCTGCGGCTCCAGCAAGGTCACCTCGATCTTCGCGGCCACGGGGCCTTGCGCGGTGTTGCGGTGGCGCAGACCGGAAAGCCGCGCAGGAATCACGCGCGTATCGTTCAGGACGAGCCTGTCGCCCGCGCGCAGCCATTGCGTCAGATCCGACACGCGGGCATCGCTGATCGTGTCGCCGTCGGCCACCAGAAGGCGCGCCGAAGAACGCGGCTGCGCAGGGCGCACCGCGATCAGCCGGTCAGGCAGGTCGAAATCGAAATCGGACAGCTTCATGGGCGCGCCCTAACGCCCTTCGAAGCCGCGTTCAATGGGCGGATTTGTATCTTGCGCGACATTCGGCGCGCCGGCCCCCTGCTCCCCTTCCACAGGGGGCAATTTCGTTTGCGGTCCGCGGAAGATATTGCGCAGCCCGCCGGGGGTTAGCGCGGACAGGGGATTTATGGAAACTACCGGCGATTTGGCCTGACCGGTCAACGAATAATTGAAACCGATAAGACCCTCGCCCTTGCGGGTCAGCACGCTGCCAATGCTGTTGATCAGGTAGACCGGACTGATGACGCCCTGCATTGCGATCTGTCCGGTGTCAGTGGCGAAAACGCCGTCCATCGAGATGCCCATCGATGATCCCGTGGCGCTGGCCGAAGTCAGGGTCATGCGGTCGGGGGTCAGACGGAAATCCGCCTCGACCTCGTCAAAATAGATCCCTGCGCCGTTCATCTGTTCTATCAGCCCCACGACGGACACGGCATTGAGCAACGCCGCCATCGCGGGCGCGTCCTTGATACGGGTGTCGGCCACGGTGAGCCGGCCGTCAAAGGAACCGCCCGAACCCACCGGCAGAAGGGTCAGCGACAACGTCCCGCCGACAGCCTGTTTCAGGACGCCCGCGGAACGAAACACTCCTCCTGCGTCCTCCGAGATCACCCGCACCGCGCTACGGCCGTCCCGCGGGACAACGCGGCCGGAAACCTGCGTCCCGCCGTTGAGCCGCGCCTGAAATGGCCCGTCCAGCCCGCCGGCGGTGCTGAAGTTTCCTTCCATCTGCGTCAGCGCGATCGTATCGGTAATCTGGAGCCGGTCCAAAGCGATCTGCATCGGCGGCGGCGCCGGGCCGCCTGCCCCGCCGCCGCCTGCGCCGGTGCCGAAATCGGCGCGGCGCAGGTCCAACGCACCGCCGCGCACAACGATCTGTGCCGGGCGGCCGGGGCCTTGGCCGATGACGTCCACAGGAATGTCCAACCAGTCACCGAGTTGCAAACGGTCGATGCGCAGCCTTTCCAGCCCTCCACCCTGTCGTAAGGTAATGCCACCACGGGCATCAAGCCCGGCCCCCGACAAGGCCAATGTCTCGATCTGCGGTGCGGCACCGAGCGTGCCGGTGACAGAAAGCTGCCCCGATTGCCCCTCCGGCTTTACCCAACCGATTTGTGGCACCGATAATTGCAGTCCGCGAAGGTCCGACTCCAGCGCAAAGGCCGGCGGCGCGCCGCGGGCGAAGTCCAGCGCGAGCTGCGCGGTACCCGAACCCGAAACAGTACTATCGGGCAGGTCCACATCGAATGCCGCCAGCGCTTCGGGGCTAAGAGTTACGGCCCCGCGCAAGGTGCTGCGACCGGCAGCCCCCTTGCCGATAGGCTGTTCCCAAACGCCGTCGAAGGGCACGCCGTCCATCCGGCTTTGGCCGCTGATCCGCACCGCGTTGTTGCTGGCCGTGATCGACAGGCGCTCTGCGCTCAGGGTGCGACCCTTGACCAGCGTGGTGCTTGAAACGTTGTGCAGGGTGCCTTGGGCATCGTAGCGGAAATCTTCCGGTTTACCGCCCTTCTTGAGCGGCAGAGCCAGCGTACCCTCCAGCGACAGTGCGCCATCGGCGATATCGACAGGCAAACCGGCGCGGGACATCGCGCGGATCGGCTCCACGTTCAGCAACGACAGCGCGGCCGTCACGCCCGATTGCGTCTTGAGCCGGATCACCGCAGGCGCACCGTCGCGGACGGTTACGTCCGGTATGATGAAGGACGATCCGCCCGCATCGACGATCCCGCCTTCGGGTGCCGCCACCACGCCGTCATCCAGCGTGACCACGAATCGTTGCGCATCGAGACTGGCGTGGCCGCGACCTTCGGTGATGGGCGGCATCGTCTTGAGAAAACGCACCGCAGTATCGGCAAAATCGAATGCCAGATAGGTACGGGGTTCACGATCCGGCGCGCGGCGCAAGGCAAAATCGGCGTCCGTTACACGCCCGCCAATCAGGTTCTCCACCAGCCACTTGCGCGTCTTGACCTTTACCCGTTCGGGCCAGAGTGTGATGATCCTTGCGGGCGCGATTGCGTCCATGTGCGCATCAAGTGCCAGCCGCCAGCCATCGGATTCGGCCGTAAGCCCGCCGCGCGCCAGCAGGATGTTGCCCTGGTCCGAGATCTGCGCGCGCCCCAGATCAATGCGGAAGGGGTTGAGTTGCAAGCGAAAGTCCAGTTCGGTTTCCTGCAGCGTAACGGGCTCGGGATACAGTCCCTGCGGGTTCGCGCGCAGGTCGGAGATACGGAATTGCCCGACAAGATCGCTAAGTGCCCCGTCGCGCAGCCCACCCAGGACAGCTGTGCCTTCGGCGCGGCCGGTGACCCATTTGCTGATCACCGACAATTCGTCGAACCGCAGCAAACCTTCGGCAGCGTCATAGGAAAAATAGCTGCGTGCCGAGTCGAACGGAATCGGCTTGGTGGCAGCGTTCGGCTGCACCGCGCCGGCCCCGATCTGCAGTGTGGCGTTCAGCGGTGCGAGGGTACCATCGGCCCGCACGCCACTGCGCACGGCCCCCGATATCGGCGCACGCAGCACATCGAGCCACGCGAAGGCCGGGCTTTGCGTGGCGATGTCGCGGGCGGGCAGACCTGCGATGGTGACGCCGAATTCGGCTTCGGTCGCGCCGATTTCGCTGGTGTAGGTCGCATTGAGGGTCGCGGCTTGGGCATCGCCGCTCAACACCGCAAGATCCGCCGCCAGGTTCAGCCTGTCACCCGACCGCGTCGCGATCAGCCGTCCGCCATCAACCGTCCAGGCGCGGTCCACGCGCAGATCTTCGTACCGTAGGGTCAGACCGCGCAATTCCGCACTTTCCAGCCCGTGCAGCGCTGGTTGCGACATCAACGCATCCAGATGTTTAACCAGTTCGCCCAAGGTTGCCGCCTCTTGCGCCGGAGCAGCGGCGCCAAGCCCGCCACGCAAAGAGATCGTGCCATCCAGATTGCGGCGCAGGGTGGCAAAAGCTCCGGTCAACGAAACCTGACGCGGCTGGATTTGACGCCGCAGCAGGGCGCGCATCGACAGACCTGCGCGGAATTCCGAAAAGGCCATGACTTCGACACCGCCCAGCGTTTCGACCGTGACATTGCGCAGGCGCACGCGCGGGTGCCAGCCACGCTCAACCACCAGCGACATATCCCCAAAGCGCACGCGGGCTGCCGGCATTGCCTGCGCCAGACGGGCTTCAATGCGCTGTTGCATCCAGTCGGGCGCCGTGAGCGTGCGGTCCATCAGCCACAGCGTTCCACCCGACGCCAGCACAACCAGAAACGCCATTGCAAGTAGGGAGCCGCGTCCGAACCGGTGTATCCGGCTGCGGCGGTGCTTCTTTTCTGGAAGGGGACTGCCGTGTTCGGTCATCTGGGTCCAACAAGCGGGGCATGAAACGTGCGGTCGGCTCTTTAACTCTGCCGACACCCGGCTAGTATGACACCTGCACCCGGCGCTTCCAAGACCCCGGCGCGCGGGCGCATCTAACAAGAGGATCATTACCATGCCCGAGACAGGCGAAAACGCGCCGGATTTTACCCTGCCCTCCACGGGTGGCGATTATGTTACGCTCAGCGCACAGCAAGGCACGCCGACCGTGCTGTTCTTTTATCCACGGGATGACACGCCGGGCTGCACCAAGGAAAGCATCGGCTTCAGCGAGGCGCTCGGGACATTCGAAGAGGCCGGTGCCAAGGTGTTCGGCATTTCGCGCGACACGATCGACAAGCACGAGAAATTCACCGCCAAACACGACCTCACAGTGCCGCTGTTGTCGGACGACGAGGGCAGCGTGACCGAGGATTATGGCGTCTGGGTAGAGAAAAACATGTACGGCAAGAAATCCATGGGCATCGAACGCGCGACTTTTCTGATCGACAAGGACGGCAAGATCGCGCGGATCTGGCGCAAGGTTAAGGTGCCCGGCCATGTGGAGGAAGTGCTGCAGGCCGTGCGCGCGCTGTGATGGCGCTGGCACAAATGGCCGACGCGGTTCTGCGCACGGCGGACGGGCGTGAGAAAACCGCGTTGTCGCGGGATTTCGCGGCCGAGTGGCGCGCGGCCCGCGATGCCGGCGAGGTGCCAGAAATCGGGCGCGCCGCGCCACCGATGCACCCTGCGCGCCCCGATGAACCTGCGCTGCTCAACCCGCGCGATGTGCCGCGACGGCGACCCGGCAGCCCTCAGGGGCGGATCGCGTTGCTGCACGCGGTCGCGCATATCGAGTTGAACGCCGTGGACCTGCATTGGGATATCATCGCGCGTTTTACCGATATCCCCATGCCCATCGGATTTTACGATGACTGGGTCAAAGCTGCAGATGAGGAATCAAAACATTTCAACCTGATGTGTGACTGTCTGGAAGCGATGGGAAGCCATTATGGTGCCCTGCCCGCCCATGCCGGGATGTGGCGCGCCGCTGAAGATACGGCAGAGGATTTCATGGGCCGCCTCGCGGTCGTGCCGATGGTGCTTGAGGCGCGCGGTCTGGATGTGACGCCGGGAATGATCGACGTCTTTCGTTGCGCGCATGTCGATCAGGCGGTGGCCGCCCTAGAGGTGATCTATTCCGAAGAGGTTCACCATGTCGCCTACGGGTCGAAATGGTTCCATTTTTTATGCGGACGTCATGACCTGGACCCGACGGTTCAGTTCCATGCCCTTGTCCGGCGGTATTTTCACGGCCCGCTGAAGCCACCCTTCAACGAGGAAAAACGTGCCGAAGCGGGTATTCCGCCCGATTTCTACTGGCCGTTGGTAGACGCCACTTAAGCCTCACGCTGCAAGCCGTTGGTATCGGCGGATTTTCGCTCATATAGGGGATCTGTGGGCGGTCCGGTGCTGCGTCCGGTCCGCAGGGTTGCCGGATGCCGATGTGGTGGCTAAGGGATTAAGGGCTACGCGGGCGCGTGATGTCCTCGGGGCCCCGAAAGAAGGAAAACAGTCACGTGCGCAGCCAGTTTGCCATCAATATCCACGCCGTCCTCGAAAAGCATTTTCCGGAACGACGTGTATTTCTGAAATCCGACAACGATACCCGCTTTATCCGGCTCCGCTCGGGAACGCAGCTGGTGGCGTTCGCGGGGTGTGCGGCACTGGTCGCGTGGTCGATCGTAGCTACCGCGATCATCCTGATGGACAGCATCGGATCGGGGAATTTCCGCGAACAGGCCAAGCGCGATCAGCGGGTTTATCAGGCGCGGCTCAACGATCTTTCGGGCCAGCGCGATGGCCGGGCCGAAGAGGCATTGGCAGCGCAGGAGCGTTTCAACGCCGCCCTGACCCAGATTTCCTTGATGCAATCGGAGCTGCTGGCGTCCGAGAACCGCCGCCGCGAGCTGGAAACCGGCATAGAGGTTATCCAGTCCACGCTGCGTGATACCATGAACGCGCGTGACGAGGCCCGCATGCAGGTCGCCACCCTGCAAGATGACGAGGGCGGCACCGGTCCGGTGCAGGTTGCCGCGAGCAGTGCGCCGCTTGATTTTCTGGCCGATGCGCTGGCGCGTACGGCGGCCGAGCGTGACAAGGTGGTCGCCGACGCGCAGGACGCGTTGCTGGCAGCCGACGAATTGGCCCAGCGGATTGCGCTGATGCAGGATCAGAACGATACGATTTTCCGCCAGCTGGAGGATGCGATGACCGTATCGGTTGCCCCGCTGGACAAGATGTTCCGCAACGCGGGCATGCCGACCGACCGTATTCTGGAAACGGTACGCCGCGGATATTCGGGTCAGGGGGGCCCCTTGACGCCGCTGAGCTTCAGCACACGCGGGGAGCCTGCATCGGGCGACGCGCTGCGCGCCAACCGGTTGCTCAAGCAGATGGACCGGCTGAACCTGTACCGCATCGCGGCGCAGAAGGCTCCCTTCGCGACGCCGGTCAAGGACAGCTTTCGCTTTACCTCGGAATTCGGCTTCCGGCGCGATCCCAAGACCGGGGGCCGACGCATGCACAAGGGCGTCGATTTCGCCGCCGGCATCGGCACGCCGCTTTACGCGACGGCGGACGGTGTTGTGGTCCACGCGGGCTGGTCCTCAGGATATGGTCGGCTCGTCAAGATACAGCATGAGTTCGGGATCGAGACACGTTATGCACACATGTCAAAAATGCGCGTGAAATCCGGCCAAAGGGTATCGCGCGGACAGCACATCGGTGATATGGGAGCATCTGGACGGGTTACCGGCGTTCACCTACATTACGAAGTGCGTGTAGGAGGCGAAGCCGTAAATCCGATGATCTATATCAAGGCAGCTAACGATGTTTTCTAAAAGCAAAATCAACGATCCCGCTCCGCAGTCCGGTGACACGTCGTCGACTTCATCCTCCGGGTCAGCGTCGACAACTGCTGCGCCCAAGCCGAACGAATTCAAGGCCAGCGCCCCAAAGGCCAAGCCGCCCGCCTCTGTGCT
>JAGXFI010000025.1 GCA_024637305.1 Sulfitobacter sp. | reverse complement strand
GTGAAGACTGGATCGCACAGGCCAAAGATCTGGCTAAAGGCTAAGGAGAGACCAAATGGCACATAAAAAAGCAGGCGGTTCATCCCGTAACGGGCGCGACTCAGCTGGTCGTCGCCTTGGCGTAAAGAAATACGGCGGCGAGGTTGTCGTTCCCGGCAACATCATCGTGCGTCAGCGCGGCACGAAGTTCTGGCCTGGTCAGGGCGTTGGCATGGGCAAGGATCACACGATCTTTGCGACCGTTGACGGCAATGTCCAGTTCCACAGGGGCCTGAAAAACCGTACTTTCATTTCGATCCTGCCGGTGGCTGAGGCCGCAGAATAAGCCGCACCCAAAGGGTTTGAAAAAATTCAGGGATCGGCGGAAACGCCGGTCCCTTTTCATTTGTTCCAGGCACCGCGGGAGGCGCATTGGATGACCGGTCTTTGGCAGTGCGGCGCGGCGCAAACGGGCAGGGCGGAATAATGTCCGTGGCCCTTGGTCCTTTGATCGTGTTTGCGGTCTCTCAGGTCGGAACGCCTGGCCCGGCGAACATGGCGCTGATGGCCACCGGCGCGCGCTACGGTTTTCGCGCCGCGCTGCCTTTCGTGGCCGGTGTCGCATTGGGGAAACAGTTCATTATTTGGCCCATCGGCTTTGGCCTGATGGGGCTCGCAACAACACTACCTTGGCTTTTTGTCACGCTAAAATACCTCTCGGCAGCGTATATCATATGGCTTGCATGGAAAGTCGCCAATCTGCGGCTGGACGGGGAACGGCGCGCGGAACACGTACCCGGCTTTGCAGCCGGGCTTGTCGTGCACCCACTCAACCCCAAGGCCTGGGCGATGATCATCGGCAGCTTTACGGCCTTCATTGCTCCGGGAACACCGACGCTTGAGGCGACAGCGACCATCGCCGCGACCCTGCTTGCCTGCCAGATCGTCCTGCATCCGATCTGGACGCTGGGCGGCGACGGTATTGCACGCACCGTGGCGGGAACGCGTGCGGAACCATACCTGATGTGGACCTTGGCGGCGCTCACTGTCGCCTCTGTCCTATTCGTTCTGTTCGGAGGAGGAACATGACCATGGAAATGATACCGATAACGGACCAGCAGGCGATCAAGACGGACCGTTTTGACCTGCGCCCCCTGCGCCGTGCCGATTGTGGACCGATCGAGATGTTCGCGGGTGACCAACGCGTCGCGCAGATGACAACGTCAATTGCTCACCCTTTGGCACCTGGGGCGACCGAGGCTTTCATCGCGCGGGCGCTGGCGGCGAACCGGACCGAGGACGTCTGGGCCATCGACGGCACCCGCACCGGCGGTGCCGAGGTCATGGGCGTGATTTCCCTCCAACGGATGGACCGCCAGCAATCCGAAGTCGCCTATTGGGTAGCACCTGCCTACTGGAACACGCATCTGGCCTCCGAAGCGGTGCAGGCGTTGGTAGAAGCGAACCCGATGGACAACGACACGATGTTCGCTTGCGTCTTTCAGGATAATCCCGCCTCTGCCAAGGTGCTGACCAACGCTGGATTTGCCTTCATTGGCGACGCCGAAGGCTATTGCGTTGCGCGCAACGCCACGGTGCCGACGTGGACATATGTGCGGAAAATGCGCTAGCGACCCGACCCTGATCCGGTCCTGCGCACCGGTTTCGACACAATGACGACCGAGTGATTGCACGACACGCCCCTTGAGCCTGCGGACATGACGCAGTATCGCGTGGAGTGATAATGAAAAGGCAACGCGATGAAATTTCTTGACCTGTGCAAAGTCTACATACGCTCCGGCGCGGGTGGTGGCGGCTGCGTTTCTTTCCGGCGCGAGAAATACATCGAATTCGGCGGCCCCGATGGCGGCGACGGTGGTGGCGGCGGTTCTGTCTGGGCCGAAGCGGTTGACGGGCTGAACACGCTGATCGACTTTCGCTACCAGCAACATTTCTTTGCCAAGAACGGCCAGCCCGGCATGGGCAAGCAGCGTACTGGCAAGGACGGCGAAGACATCGTGCTGCGCGTGCCGGTAGGGACCGAGATTTTGGACGAGGATCAGGAAACCGTCATCGCCGACATGACCGAACTTGGTCAGCGGATCGAGCTGGCGCGCGGCGGCAATGGCGGCTGGGGCAACCTGCACTTCAAATCCGCCACCAATCAGGCTCCGCGTCGGGCCAATCCGGGGCAGGACGGTGTCGAGCGGACATTGTGGTTGCGACTCAAGCTGATTGCCGACGTCGGACTGCTGGGCCTGCCCAACGCGGGCAAGTCGACTTTTCTCGCGGCGACGTCGAACGCGCGCCCCAAGATCGCGGACTATCCCTTTACAACACTGCATCCCAACCTGGGAGTCGTAGGTGTCGACAATGTGGAATTTGTCGTGGCGGACATTCCCGGCCTGATTGAAGGGGCGCACGAGGGCCGTGGGATCGGGGATCGCTTTCTTGGCCACGTAGAGCGCTGTGCCGTCTTGCTGCATCTGGTGGACGGCACTTCGCAAACGGTTAGCGAAGATTACCGAACCATCATTACCGAGCTTGAAGCTTATGATGGGCCATTGGCGGAAAAGCCACGGATCACCGTACTGAACAAAATTGATGCACTGGATGAAGAAGAGCAGGCGAACGCCTTGAAAGAGCTTGAAAAAGCTTCTGGCGGGCCGGTGATGACAATGTCCGGTGTCGCGCGCACCGGTGTTACGGAGGTGCTGCGTGAATTGCGCGGCAAGATCGACGAAGACCGCCTGCGCCATCGCCCTCAGGAAGAGCAAGAGCCATGGCAACCCTGAGCGACGCGCGTCGGATCGTTATCAAGATCGGCTCCGCCCTGCTGGTAAGCCGCAACAGCGGTTCGCTCCAGCAAGAGTGGCTGCGATCGCTCGCTGAGGATGTCTCGTGGTTGAAGCAGGCCGGCAAGGATGTTGTCCTTGTCTCGTCAGGTTCCATTGCGCTGGGGCGTGGCGTTCTGGGAATGCCGATGGCAACCCTCGCGCTTGAGCAGTCTCAGGCAGCAGCGGCAGTCGGTCAGATCCGCCTCGCGCGCGCCTATGAAGAAGTCCTTGCGCCTCACGGCATCACCACCGCACAGGTGCTGGTGACGCTTGAAGACAGCGCGGACCGGCGCCGATACCTCAACAGCCGCGCGACGTTGGAGACTCTTTTGGGCCTCGGTGTTGTGCCAATCGTGAATGAAAATGACACGGTCGCCACCGATGAAATCCGCTTTGGCGACAATGACCGTCTGGCCGCGCAGATCGCTGTTACGGTCGGGGCCGATCAGTTGATCCTGCTGTCTGACGTCGATGGTTTCTACAGCGGCAATCCAACCGACGATCCGACCGCAACGCGCTTTGAAACGATTGAGCAGATCACGCCGCAGATCGAAGAAATGGCGGGCGACGCGGGATCGGGCCTCAGCAAGGGTGGCATGAAGACCAAACTGATGGCGGCGCGCACCGCCACGGCAGCGGGCTGTGCCATGGCGATTACGCTCGGCTCTACCATGCAACCGCTTCGCGCGCTTGAAGCCGGTGCGAATGCCACATGGTTCACGGCGCAAACCGACCCACAAGTGGCGCGCAAGCGCTGGATCGCTGCAATGAAACCAAAGGGTTCCGTCATGCTGGATGCGGGCGCTGTTATCGCGATGACCAAGGGCAAAAGCCTTCTGCCGGCTGGCATCACCAATGTTAAAGGGCCGTTCGGGCGCGGTGACGCCGTTGCGATGCTGGGGCCGGATGGTCGCGCCGTCGGCGTAGGGTTGACACGCTACGGGTCGCGGGAAGCGGCGCTTATCAAAGGGCATCAAAGTGCCGAAATCGAAGAAATTCTAGGCTATCCGGGGCGTGCCGCTCTGATCCACCGTGATGACATGGTATTGTAAACACTTATTACTCCTCATGTGGCTTGTGAGGTTTGGGACGTAAACACATGACCGAGAACGAAAATATCCCACAGCTTATGGCGCAGATCGGCAAACAGGCCAAAGCGGCTGCCGCGCAGATGGCCACCGCAACCGCGCAACGCAAACACGCCGCCCTGATCAGCGCCGCCGAGGCGATACAGAAAAACCGTGTGGACATCCTGCAAGCGAATGCGCGCGATCTGGAATACGGTCGCGAAAAGGGCCTTGGCCCCGCAATGATGGATCGTCTGATGCTGGACGAAGACCGCATCTCGGGCATCATCGACGGATTGCGCAGCGTCGCCGAACAGGCCGATCCGGTCGGACAGGTGATGGAAGAATGGGAACAGCCGACCGGCTTGCACATCAAACGCGTCCGCACGCCGCTGGGTGTGATCGGCGTGATCTATGAATCGCGCCCCAATGTGACCATCGACGCGGGTGCGCTCTGCCTCAAGGCGGGCAACGCAGTGATCCTGCGCGGCGGCTCCGAGAGCTTTCACACCTCGCGGGCGCTGCATGCTTGCCTTGAGCAGGGCTTGCGCGACGCAGGTTTGCCTGAAAACGCGGTGCAGCTGGTACCGACCCGTGACCGCGAGGCCGTGCGCGAGATGTTGACGATGACAGACACGATCGACGTGATCGTGCCGCGCGGCGGAAAAGGGCTCGTCGGGCTGGTGCAGCGCGAGGCGCGGGTGCCGGTCTTTGCGCATCTGGAAGGTATCGTTCATATTTACATTGATGAACACGCCGATCCTCAAAAGACCCTTGACGTCGTGATGAACGCCAAGACGCGGCGTACGGGCATTTGCGGTGCGGCGGAATGTCTGTTGATCCATGAAAGCATCGTCAAGACCATCGGGCAGGGTGTTATCCGCGCCCTGATCGACGCGGGCGTCGAAGTGCGCGTCGATGAAACGCTTGCAAGTGTTCCCGGCACGATACCCGCTCAGGCCGATGACTGGGGCCGCGAATACCTGGACATGATTATCGCCGCAAGGACCGTAGCCAATGTGGAGGAGGCCATCGCACATATCCAGCGCTACGGCTCCAACCATACCGACTGCATCCTGACCGAAGATGCTGCGACTGCTGCTGCATTCATGAACCGGCTCGACAGTGCGATCCTCATGCACAACGTCTCTACCCAGTTCGCGGATGGTGGTGAATTCGGCATGGGGGCGGAAATCGGTATCGCCACGGGCAAGCTGCATGCGCGCGGCCCGGTGGGGGCCATGCAACTGACAAGCTTCAAATACCTCGTGACCGGAAACGGGACGGTGCGCGCCTAGAAGCGTATCGTGACCTGATTATCGCCGCTTTGTACGGTGACTTTGCGTTTCTCGTCGGCCGCGATCAAAGGGAGCAGGGCAAATTGCACCTGCGCAGGCTGAAGGTTTCCCGACATTTCCCTGTTGCCGAGCAAGGCCCAGAGTTCAGGATCGACATTCAGTTTGTCCGCCTGACCTGTCAGCATGAAGCGTCCATTGTCCTGTGCCACTTCGATCCGGCCTCCGTAAGGCATTGCCGTCTCGAGACATTGCAGCGCCAGAAACGTCAGCCGAACCAGGCTGCGCGGCTGCGCATCAAGCGGTCCCCATGCCACGTCGAGCCTGCTTTTGCCGTAAAGATCGCCCAGGATGGACACGGTTTCAGACCGACCAACCATCTGATCGCCTGCGGCACCGTAAGCCACACGGAAGAACCGGATGCGAGCGCTGGCGTTGCCGACGCTTTCGCTGATCAGCTCGATCTCCGGTCCGGGGATATTGCCAGCCATCGCCAAAAGTTCGAGCCCGTTGTTGATTGCACCGACAGGCGATATCAGATCATGACAGATACGGCTGCCGATCAAGGCGGCGAGGTTGACGTTGCTATGGCCCATGGTGCGGCACTCCGTTAGACGAAGGAATTGAAATGGATGATCTCAATGCGATGCTGACGCCGGGCATGTTGGTGCGCCATCCGGATCGGCCGGACTGGGGAACCGGACAGGTGCAAAGCAATGTCGGAGGACGACTGACCGTGAATTTTCGTGATGCGGGCAAAGTGGTCATTGATAGCTTTCGTGTGGGTCTGTTGCCTGTGTTTGATGGATCAACGAGGTTAGAATAGGGTTAACGGCATGCTGCAATATCAACCTAGAGGTGTAAAGCCTTCACATACCACGCGCTTTACGAATGTCACCCGAATGTACCTCTTTATCTGTAGTGAGCCATGGTGACGACCCGAACCGATATCGAGGCGTTCTCGGTCAAGCTGGCGGAGTCTCCGGAAGAACTGCAAGCGGCACAGCGTTTGCGGTATGAGGTTTTCGTCGCCGAACTGGGTGGCGGTGGCGCGTTGGTAGACCACCAACAACGCCTTGAGAGGGATCGGTTCGATCCGTACTTCGATCATATGATTCTGACACAGAACGCAACCGGCCGTGTTGTGGGTGTCTACCGGGTGCTCAGATCCGAAGGGGCGGCCGCCGCCGGCGGGTTCTACTCCGAAGGGGAGTACGACCTTGCCCCGCTCAAATCCTCGGGGCGGCGGCTTTTGGAACTGGGAAGATCCTGTCTGCACCCTGCCTATCGCGGCGGGTTGGCGATGCATTACCTTTGGCAGGCGCTTGCAGCCTATGTGGCCCGGCATCGGATAGAGGTGCTTTTCGGGGTTGCAAGCTTTCACGGCACCGATGCGCGCGCGCTGGCGCAGCCGCTCTCCCTCTTGCATCATCAGTATCTCGCGCCCTGCGAACTCCGTGTGCGTGCACTGGATAAATCATTTCAGGACATGAACTTGGTCGACGATGTTGATCTGGATCGAAAGGCAGCGATGACGCAGGTGCCCAGCCTCATCAAAGCATATCTGAGGCTCGGAGGATGTGTCGGCGAAGGCGCATTTGTCGACCACGCTTTCAACACAACGGATGTCTGTCTTATCCTTGATACGCGGCTGATGACGACCCGGCAAAAGCAACGGTACGACCCGCATGGGCGCGCGCCGTGAGCACCGTCTGGGACGAAGGCGATCATCCCGTACCGCGCCGCAACACACCGCTGAGCGTCTTGCGCATCGCGTATCGGGCCATCACGCTTTTTGTGCTGGTTTTCGGTGGCCTTCTGCTGCTTCTGATCCTGCGGTTACTGGAAAGGCCGATCTATGGGCAAGCACGCCCCTGGACCCCGCGCATCACGCAATTCGTGTGCCGCAATGCGTTCAGGGTGCTGGGTTTGCCGTTGCGCGTCTTCGGGGGGCCGATGACCCATCGGGGCGCGGTTGTGGCAAACCATGCCAGTTGGCTCGACATCTTCGCGCTGAACGCGTCCAAGCGGATCTACTTCGTGTCGAAGTCCGAAGTTGCCAGGTGGCCGGGCATCGGATGGCTCGCGCGGGCGACGGGTACCGTCTTTATCGAACGCAACCCGAGCCGCGCGAAAGATCAGACAAGGCTGTTCGAGGCACGCCTGCTGGCCGGTCACAAGCTGTTGTTCTTTCCTGAAGGAACCAGCACTGACGGACTCAGGGTTTTGCCATTTAAAACAACCCTTTTTGAGGCGTTCTTTACGCCACATCTTCGCGAAGAGATCTGGATCCAGCCGGCGGTGGTATTTTATGTCGCCCCCCCTGATTCCGACAGCAGGTTTTACGGTTGGTGGGGCGACATGTCCTTTGGCACCCATATGCTCTCAACCCTCGCCGCGTCCCGGCAAGGATGGGTCGAAGTGCATTACGGCACGCCGTTGAGGGTGGCTGATTTCGACAGTCGCAAAGCCTTGGCGCAGGCAAGCGAAACAGCCGTGCGCACAACACATAAAAAGGTAAAGGACAAGATATTCAGCGCTGCCCCAACAGGATCAGCGGAACCGCCGCATATAAACTAAGCATGCGAACCGTCGAAATCTCGATGTCGGAAAACTCGGCAGGGCGGGGGTGTTTGCCCAACAACTCCAACGTGCCATAGATCCGGCCGTCAAATTCAATCGGCGCGCCCAGAAAACAACCCGGTCGCGAGCCGGTCTGATCTTGCAAACCGGCGTAAGGCGATTTGGGTGCATCAGGGATCCCGAGCGCGCGTGCATTGGTAACGATCCAGGCGGTCGTCGTGCATTCTTCGGTGGAGGCAATCGGCACCAGATTAGTGCTGGAATAGGCGATCGTGCAGGCCCGTGCACCGGTCATGGTGATATAGGCATGGTCCATTCCGTAGGCCGTACAAGCCCCATCCAGCAGGCGCGAGAACCTTTTTGCAACCGGAAGACCGGAGCGGGCAAAGACATCAGCCATAAGACTATGCAACCGCGCCATGTTGGCCTGCCGTACCTTGTGACTTTGGCTTTCACCAGCTTTTATGCTTGAAACCACACCATCCATGTCGTCCTGATATTCCCTGAGCCGAGCGTGTTCATATGTCTGGATTGAACACTTGGTTAACAATTTCGTAGTTAACGTTAGGTTAATTTTCACGGATCACCTCGAAAATTCGCAAATTTCCGAAATTAAAGACAGTGCCAAGTTTCAACCTTGCGCTGCCTTGCACGCTGACCTATACGCGCGACATTAATCCCGCAGTCGGGGGATGGGCCTTTGGGGGAGAAATCCCCAAACGTCCGCCGGTTGGTGCGAATCTTCGTATCGAGACCCCCGATGAGGCAAAACCGGAAAGGTAAGACTGACATGGCTCTTCCAGAGTTCAACATGCGCCAGCTGCTTGAAGCAGGCGTTCACTTCGGCCACCAGACGCAGCGTTGGAACCCTCGCATGGGTACCTATATCTATGGCGCGCGCAATGGCATCCACATCATGGACCTGACACAAACCGTTCCCATGCTGGATCAGGCGTTGCAGGTCATTCGCGACACCGTCGCCAAGGGCGGCAGCATCCTGTTCGTCGGCACCAAGCGTCAGGCAGCACAGCCGATCGCAGATGCCGCCGAGAAATGCGCACAATACTACATGAATCACCGCTGGCTTGGCGGCACGCTGACCAATTGGCAGACTGTTTCGCAGTCGATCAGCCGTCTTAAGAATATTGACGAGCAGTCCGAGCGCGGTTTCGAAGGCCTGACCAAGAAAGAGCGTCTGGGCATGGAACGCGACCAAGGCAAGCTTCAGGCGTCTTTGGGCGGCATCCGTGAAATGGGCGGACGTCCTGACCTGATCTTCGTCATCGACGTCAAGAAAGAAGCGCTTGCCGTTGCCGAAGCCAACAAACTGGGTATTCCTGTTGTCGCCGTCGTTGACACCAACTGTTCACCTGACGGTATCGATTACCTGATCCCGGGCAATGACGATGCCGCCCGCGCCATTGCGCTGTATTGCGATCTGGCTGCCCGCGCAGCGCTTGACGGCATGTCCGCACAGCTGGGTGCCGCCGGTGTCGATATCGGCGCAATGGAAGAAGCCCCTGCAGAAGAAGCCGTGACCGAAGAAGCGTCCGCGGCAAGCTGAGCAAAACAGGGCAGGGTGAAACCTGCCCGAACCAACCCGATCACAGGAGAACCACGCAGATGGCAATCACAGCATCTATGGTTAAAGAACTGCGCGACACTACCGGCGCAGGCATGATGGACGCAAAGAAGGCGTTGACAGAGAATAACGGCGATATGGAGGCGGCAGTCGACTGGCTGCGCACCAAAGGTCTAGCCAAGGCTGCGAAGAAATCCGGTCGCACCGCAGCAGAAGGCCTCGTGGCGGTCAAGGTCGAAGGCGGTCACGGTGTTGCGGTCGAAGTGAACTCCGAAACCGATTTTGTCGGCAAGAACGCTGATTTTCAGGCGATGGTAAGCGATATCGCAGATGTTGCGGTGAACGTGTCCGATATCGATGCGCTCAAATCCACCGAGGTCAAAGGCAAAACGGTCGATACGATGATAACCGACGCAATCGCCAAGATCGGCGAGAACATGTCGGTACGCCGCATGGCGGCGATCGATGGCGATACCGTTGTTTCGTACGTTCACAACGCAGCCGCCCCCGGCATGGGCAAGATCGGTGTTCTGGTCGCGATGACCGGCGGTGATGATGCGTTCGGCAAACAGGTTGCGATGCATATCGCTGCCGTGAATCCTGCGTCGCTGTCCGAAGCGGATCTGGATCCGGCCGTCGTCGAAAAGGAAAAGCAGGTCCAGATGGACATCGCCCGTGAATCCGGCAAACCCGAAGAAGTTATCGAAAAGATGATCGTCGGCCGGATGAAGAAATACATGGCCGAAGTGACCTTGCTGAACCAGCCTTTCGTCGTAAACCCCGATTTAACCGTCGGTGCCGCCGCAAAAGAAGCGGGCGCGACGATCACCGGTTTCGTCCGGCTTGAAGTCGGCGAAGGCATCGAAGTGGTAAAGGAAGATTTTGCCGCCGAAGTTGCGAAAGCCGCCAAAGGCTAAGTTTGGCAATACTCATAAACGGGGGCCGCGGCGGCAGCGCTGCGGCCCTTCTTTATGTCAGCAGGGCCACCGCTCATGGGCAATGACCCTGCCAATACGCCGACAACGGGATGCCCGGGGAGGAGCAAAGGCGCATTTTGGTCCGGCCAGCGAAGTTTCAAAACAACCACGCTGGAACCGGCGACACAAAAGAGCCTTGAAATTACAAAAGGTTTCTGCATCGTTGTTACACTCGGCAAAGCCTTGATGAACGTAACGCAGAAATTGTGCGGGGTTTCGTCAATTCTCGAAAGTCAGGAATTCCTTACCTAACGTAAGTTTTCCTTAATCGGGGCAGGCGGGTCAGGCGTCCAGCACGAACATCTGGTTGGAAAACGCAGCTTTGAGAACCGCTTGTGCCGTCGTTTCAACCGACAGCGCCTCCCGCGCCAGGCGCAAATGTTTTTCGACCGTGGCAACGGTAAGCCCCATCAGCATGGCGATATCCTGCGTGGTCTTGCCATCGCCAACCCATTCCAACGCCTCGCGCTGGCGCGACGTCAGCGACCGGTTCGGTGCTGTATAGGGCAGGGTCAGGATCTTGAGATGTGCAATGTTGTTCATCAACATGATGTCATCACCGTGCCTTGCCCAGACCGCATCGACCTCGTCCTGCGACATACCGATCTGCGCCGTCAACGCAATCGCACCTTTGGACCGGGCTGAGACCGATTTGAAACTGATGGAATATCCGGCTACGACACCCATCGACTTGTTGAAATCGAACACCCGCCGCTCTGGCTCGCTCAGAGTCTTGGTTCGGTCCATTTCAGCCAGGACACCCCAGCTTCCGGCACCTTCGTTTTCCAGCGCCCAATGCACCATAGGCGCATTGAAATAAAGCCCTTCGCCAAGGAACACATCCGTGTAGGTCCGCGAGTGATTGGTCAGGATCACGAAGTCCTCAGGGTCTCCCAGCGAATTCGGCGTGCGGTAGCGGGTAAATCCATAGAGCAGGCGGTCGAAACCATATTCCAGCATCTTTTGACAATGTGCATCCCAGAGGGTCTCGATGCTTTGGCAATTCGCCAGAAATCGCAGGTAGGCGCGCAGACTCATGTGGCGTTTACCCGTGAATTGAGCGCATCGAGCGCCAATAAATAGCTCTGCGCGCCGAAACCGCAAATCTGTCCGACCACGACCTTGGAGATGTATGAAACATGGCGAAATTCCTCGCGTGCATGGATATTGCTCAGATGCACTTCGACAGTGGGCAGATCGACCGAGGCAATCGCATCCATCAAAGCGACTGACGTGTGCGTATAAGCGCCAGCATTGATAACAATGCCAGCATGCGTGTCTTTTGCAGCGTGTATATGGTCGATCAATGCACCTTCGTGGTTCGACTGTTCGAAAACGACGTCAAGACCTAGCGACTTTGCATGATCCGAACACAGCCGTTGAATATCGGCGAGCGTTGTGCGCCCGTAAACCTCGGGCTGACGCGTGCCGAGCAGGTTCAGATTGGGACCGTTCAAGATCAAGATAGAGGACATGGAGCACCCGAAACTTAAGTTCACTTCTAGTAGCCAACATTATTTGCAGATGTCTAGGGTTCCGACACTTGGAAAAGATTTGCAAACTTGCTGTCACACGTTTGCAAACTTGGGATCTGATCACAGCTCTTGGGCAGGAGAGTGTGCCCGAGTTGTGAACTCACGCTGAAGTGCAGTTCCCTGATTTATTGTTTTAACCCAGTTGGTTCTGGAGTTCCATCAGCTTGCTCTCGAAGGCCTCTGCAGGCGTTCTGTATCCGAGGCACTTGCGCGGCGTGGAATTGAGGCGGTGGCAAATCGACTTTAAATATCGATTTGTCAGCGCCGTCGGTTCTGTGGATCTGGGGAGATATCGGTGCAGTCTGTTGTTCGTATTTTCGACGGTTCCTTTCTGGTAGGGTGCTTGCGGGTCACAGAACCACGCCTCTGCGCCAATCCCGTCTTTCAACCGTTGCCAGGCCGAGAACTCTGTCCCGCGATCAAAGGTGATTGATTGGCGGGCATCAGCGGGCAGCGGTGCCAGGCCGTTGATCAGCGCCTCCATGATGGTTTGGATGTTCGATCTTCGTTACGCATGACAACGATATAGCGGCTGACGCGTTCGACCAGAGACGTCACATTTGCCTTTCCACTCTCCTTGCGGAACATCATCAGATCGCACTCCCAATGGCCGAACTCAGTCCGCTCTGAGATACTCTCAGGCCTGCAGGAAAGGCTCTGACTATCAAAGATGTGGCCGCGCTGATGCCGCCGGTATCCCCGTG
>JAGXFI010000165.1 GCA_024637305.1 Sulfitobacter sp. | reverse complement strand
CGCTGCCGGGCTATGTCTGCTGGGATTTCGCAATTGACGCCCATGGCGCGGTGCGGTTGCTGGAATGGGAAGGCGGCGTCGTCAGCTTTGCCGAGGCTGTTCAGGGCCCCTGTTTCGCGGGCCTCGGCTGGCTGAATTGAAATCACCCAGTTCGAGACGCGTGATCAACCCTTTTCCTGCAGCGCAAAGCGCCTTGGCGCGGGAATCAAATATGGCTGCGATTCGGCACACCAGAGACCATGCTCCGGGCGTTGGAGTCGTGTCCCGTTAGATGGTTTATTAGCTTGGCGTCCAGCGGCTTCTTCATAGCCGGTGTCGTTCGTTCACTGGACGGCGATCATCGTCGTCGTATCGGGATCGTTGCTCATGGCAGTCAGCTTTTCCACCGGCATGTAGCGGCGCGAGACATCATTTTGCTCCAGCATGAGCGCGCCGACGAGGCGGACGACGGCTTCCCGGTCGGGGAAGATCCCGACGACGTTGGTCCGCCGCTTGCGCCAATGGCCAAACGCGAACCGACCCGTTGTTGGCGGTGGACGAGTTCGCCTGATGACGTTCATCATGTGGCCCGGCATCGACCAGGCAGCCCAGGTTGCCGCCATCCGCAACGCCCTCATTTTAGATCATGCCCAATTGCTATGAAGAGCGGGGCGCGGTACCGCTTCCAGAGGCGGCGTATCTCATGATCGCCGACAATTTGGTCCGTGCGACGGGCCCACATCTTGGTGCTTGAATTAGTGCCCGTTGTGCGGCACGCTCACGTACACATCTCGGAGTCTTCGCGTCGCAGCATTGAAATCGGCTCGATTTTTTCCTTGGAATCAATTGGGTAGCTTGTACGGGAGAGGCCCCGACCGCCGGAGCCAATAATTCAAGGGGTTAGCGGGGAACTGCTGGCCGTTGTTTCTTGGGCTAGTTACTTTTTAGTCACCTGTTTCGGTGGTGTCACGGCTCCACTGGCCCGACTGGAAGCCGCCGTGTCATACCCATTTCAACTAGCCGTGGGCCTATAGTCTCATGAAGATTACGGCATGTGCGGTACAGCGTTTCACATCGTGGGCGGGAGTAGAAGCCCGTCGAGATGAAGCGGGAGGCCATCTGGTTCCCTCCCGGTGTGACGAGGGTGATAGTCTCCCAGTCCTCCACATGAAACTCCAGGCCCAGCCACCTCGCAACTTGGGCGGCCAACTCCAGCTTGTCACCAAAGCGATGGCTGATGTCGCGCACTGTACAGCCGCGAGCTCGCCGGTAGAACTTCAAGTACAACTCAATGGAATGATAGTAGAGGTAATTAACCGGAGAATCCGGATGCGTTGGCTTAATCTTGAGCTGCCGCAAACCGACAGCTGCAGCAAAGTACGAGTTGGCAAAGCTGAACAGGCCGATTGCGGTCGTTCTTTCGGCTGCATCGGTCACGAGAGATATTAAGTGGCTGTGCGCCGACTCCTCAGAGGTGGTCCCAGTTATTCGAGCAATTTGCAGCCTTGTTTAGATGGATCAGGTTGTCAGGTCAGGCTGCTAGCTTCATCGTTTCTGTTTTACTGCCCTGATCTGTGTTGAATATCTCTGGCGTGCCGTGCATCGCCGGTGGCACGCGGCAACTCGGCTTCACCGTAAACCGTCATGCAGGTTGATGCGCGCCCATCACTCGAACCCGAATAAACGGGCTAAGCGAAATCAGGATGATACCGATCGAAAAAAGACACCAGATCGCGGGTTGTTCATTGAGATTAGTCGTCAGCATGAAGGCCAAGATCGGCCCCATCAAAAGGTGGAAAAGCGCAAAGCGCCATGCGCCATACCAAAGTGGCAGGGCAAAGACGGCAAGGAAATAAGCCGGAAAATAGACGTTGATAGGCAGATATGAGCCGCCCCATTCCATCAAGCCGTTCAGTGGCAAAATCCAGCCAATGTGCCAGTCGCCGGAGATCAGGCATGTTTGCAACCCACACATTGCCGATCCGGGTGTGCAGGATCCAAACGCCTGCAGCGGAACCAGTTTGAGAAGCATCAACCCCGTGGCGATTGCAGCGAGGCCATACACACTGCGCCTTTGCCAGTCGGGAACCGGGTATGGTGCGAGCGCCATGGCAAATGCGTTGATGAACAAGGGCTGAAACGCAATGTGCAGATAGGACAGCGTGGTGATCGATATGTTTGCAGGGTTGGAACAATCATCCACTACCGCATATCCGGCAGCCTGCAACCCTTCCATCAGGGTAAAAAAACCAATTGTGATCCAGATCGCCTTAGGCTCACCCCGCATCGCAGTAACTGCAACCGCCGCGCCGCCAATTGCCACCATCGCAACCGAAGCCGATGCGCTCCAACACATGAAAACGCCCCCTGTTGACTTGACAGTTAGGGAAAGTGAAGCGCGGTAGCAAGGGAAAGATTTCTGCCTATTCAAACGCCGCTCAATATCGCGCCCATGCGCAGCGTTCCAATACCACCCGCATCAGAAAACCTTCACCTTAGCGGTCGTGCAGCATCGGTGCCGTCCCGCAAAGTGGTTTCTCCGAACCGACCATTCGTGACTGCCACAGATTGTTCCCCGGGGCGATGCCGCCGCTGTGGGCAGAACCCGGAAATCCGCGCCCGCAACGAGCCCGCAGGCAGGACTATCCTGCGATGAATCGATGGCGGCACATTCAGCATTCATGGCTGTGCAAATCAGCCGAACCACCTCTTTTGGCTGTTGAAAATGACGTGCTCAGAAGGGTAGACCTGAGAGCAAGCTGAACAAGCCGAAGGGTCTGCAAATATGAGTGCGATCGATATCCTGCTGGGGCAAGGCATTGCAAGACAACGCCGTTTGCGCAAAATTTCACAACTGGAACTCGCCGATAGACTGAACGTGCCAAGACAACGGATAGTCGATTATGAGCAAGGCAAACGACGGGCAAGCGCAAAGGAGCTTTTTGAGATTGCAGAGGTGATCGACCTTGAAATCCAGGATTTTTTCTCACGAGGGAACCCGCTTGTACCTGTGGTTTCGATGCCATCTCTGCCGCCTGAGGCGCAGAGATTGACCGAACATTATCACACGTTGTCAAAACCTCATCGAACCGCGATTTTTGCCTTTCTTCTTGCCGGGAAAGACAGACCTGAACCAATCCGGCCATAGATATTTTCAAGGCGTCAGATTTAGTAGAAATGTATTGATCGCCATCCTTGTGTAGCAAAAATGTCCGGTAGAATAGTACTCAAGAATTGCACTGGCGTAGCGGTAGCAGGTAGCTGTAAGGTAAAGTCGTGTCTGTAATAGATCTCAGCAAAATTCCGGTACCCGAGCAAAACCTGCGTTCGTACCTAGATACAGTATGCGAGACGTATGAGTTGGATTTTGCAGCCTATGCCGGTATAGATCCCATACAGCAAACAATTCATGGCTTTGTGAATTACCCGGAAGACTGGCAGGCCCACTATGTCAAGCAAGGTTTCCAGCACAAGGACCCTGCGTTGCTTATGGCAAGCCGCAGCATAGCGCCGGTAGACTGGCAGCGCCTGCGCAAAGAATCCATGTTCGAGAAGATTTTGCTTGCGGGTCAGGAATTCGGCATCCCGGAACAAGGCCTGACCATACCGGTGCGCGGACCCTACGGAGATGTCGGACTTTTCAGTGTCACTCGAAACTGTACCGACCACGACTGGAAGCTGCTGAAGGCATCAATCCTCGGCGATCTGCAGCATGCGGCCGTGCACCTGCACGATCACGTCATGAAGACGAATATACTGACCCGACGGTTGACACACCCGTCACTTTCCATTCGCGAGATCGAAATCCTGCAGTGGGTCGCCGCTGGAAAGTCGCAACAGGATGTCGCAGACATCCTGTCGATCTCGAACAGGACAGTTGAAGTCCACCTGCGCTCCTGCAGAATGAAGCTGGGTGCCTTGACCACGGCTCAGGCGGTCGGCCGTGCCATCGGTCTGAGCATGATCCATCCCGTCTGAGTTGCAAGGCTAAGGGATTTCCCTAATTTCGGTTGAACGGAGAAAATATAAACCTCTGCTTTAGCATCGTAGAAGTGGAGAACGTGATGATCATTGTTATCGACGGTTTGAACCGGCAGCGTTACACGCGGCTGCTGGACGAAATGTTCGAGTTGCGAGCCCGTGTGTTTGGGCAACGGCTCGGCTGGGACGTTGTCATTCGGGATGGCCGCGAAATCGACCAGTATGACGCACTCGATCCGGCCTATGTCATCGGCGTGAACGACGAAAACCGGGTGGTGTCCTGTGTGCGTGCATTGCAGACCACAGGACCGCACATGCTGTCGGATGTGTTTTCGAGCATTCTGGACGGGCAGCCACCTCTACGCAGTGCAACGCTTTGGGAATCTACAAGGTTCTGTGTGGATACCGAGGTGCTTGATCGAGGTAACTCCCGCAATTCGGTCAGCTATGCGACCTGCGAACTGATGGCGGCGTCCCTCAAATATGCACAACAATCAGGGATCACCGACATTGTAACGGTAATCGATCCCGTGATGAACCGGGTGTTGAAACGCTCAGACTGCGCACCGTATGGATATGTGGGAAAGACTACGCCCATGGGCAAGGTGTCCGCCATGGCGGCACTTCTGGATTGCAGCGATGAGCGGATCGAGCGTATTCGCCGTTTTGCTGGGATCGAGGGCGATCTTTTTGTCGATCAGCTGAGGGAACTGGCCTTGTCCGACGACGGCAAAGTCGAGACCGAAGTCGCACAGGCAAACAATTCGACCACTTTGCAACCGACTGAAAAACAGAACATGCAGGCAATGCTCCAGGAATACTGCCGCGACCAGGTCGCTGACGCCGCAACGATGGAGGAACTGGATGCCGCGAAGCGGTTGACCCGTAATCTGTTGGACGCGGGACTGATAAGTGCGAGCCGGGCATAGGTAGATAAAGCTTGAAACTGCGACTCATGTCCCCGCACGATTTGCAATTGCCAGTGTAATTACAAACGCGGTGCCGGTTTTTCCAGCGACGCGTTTCACGGTCCCTGAAGCCGCTCCCATCAGGCAGGGAGTGTAGTGGTGCCGACCTCGTGCCGGAGCCATTTCAGGATGCCGCCGACCGCGCCGTTAAATTGCTTTGTGGTGCCCCGGAAGATGAACGCGCCGAAATCCCGCCAATCACGTCCGAGGAACGGCAGACATTGTGAACGGAGAGGTGTTAGTCGGTTCTAGGTTAACGGTCCGCTGAATCCTGAGCTTTGCGGCGAAGGACCGGGACTATCCCTTGCTGTGATCATCTTTCGCCGGAAGAACGCCTTGCGGCTCGATCCCTCGTTTCTCGGCGCTCGCACGCACGGCGTCTTGCAGGGCGGTGCTGCGTTTCAGCAGCCGCCGGAAACGAGTCTCATCCAGAACAAGAAGCGTGGAGGGAGCGATCGCGCGCACCTCGGCACGGCGGGCCTTCTTCATCAGTATCGCCAGCTGACCAAACATCTCGCCACGTCCCAATCTCCAGGTCTGGCCGGCGGTTTCCAGTTCGACCGCGCCGGAGCCGATGAAGAACACGCTTCGCGCCGGACTGTCCTTGCGGATAATGCTTTCACCTGCATTGGCATAGCGCGTCTGAAGGACCCGTCCGAGCCGTTTCAAATCGCGGTCGTCCAGGCCTGCAAATAGCGGAAACTGTCGAACCAACTCGATCCGCTGCAGCGCGATATCGAGCCGTGGGCGTTCCTCCGTCGCTGCACGGCGTGCGTCCAGGTCCTCAATGAGCTTGGTATGAACTTCGGCTCCGATCAGACCGTCCTCGCGCATCGCGGCGTATTCGCGCTCTTCAAGGCGAAGGGCCGTTCGGCGGATGAACCGGCGTTCAAGCTCCTCGGCATAGCCGGGGTATTGCAGGCGCAGACCTTCAAGCGCGGTTTCGACCGCTTCGATCCGTCGCGACAGCAACTCATGTAAAAGATCGGCCAGACGTCGGCCATGGATGCGGCGGATACGGCCATCGATGAAGGTGCCCAAATCCCTCAGAACCAGCCGCTGCGACAACAGCAGTTCGAACCGGTCCGCCGTCATCCGGGCAAGAAGGCCCGAGACACGAAGCCGGCTGTGCAACAGGCCCGCGGCACGGAACATGCGCCCGTAGGTGACGCTGCGTCGTGCCGCGCGTTGGTAGCCGCTCCGCCCGCCGGTGCGCGCGCCCTCGATCAGACGGTCCGCATCCGACAGCACCTGCTCCGCCATTCGGGCCGAAATTGTGCGCTCGCGCACCCGCGCCAGGATCGTATCGCGTTCGTGACCGGCCAGCGCGATCAGCCCGAGCGTGACCCGGTCACGGTCGAGGATGTCTTCACTCTCCTCGGCGCTCTTTACGGCTGCATCCAGCCGCTCGCCATAGGCTTTGGCCTCGGACCGGACGATGTCATGGCTGAGATCATAGTTCTCGGTGGTACGGGCCACGTCTTCGCGCACAGTCTGAAGTGCAACGGCGACAACCTGGCGGGACAACGCTTCGTCAAGGGGCGAAAGTTGGTCCAGCCCCAATCGGCCGATGACCCAGCGCAACGTCGTCCCTTGCACGATCAGGGTAAAGAGCGTGAAGCCGGTGGCGAGGATGCCCACCACGCGCTGTATGTCGTTCGGCACCCGAAAGCTCTCGGTGACCGCGAGCGCAAGGGCAAGTGTCACAGCGCCCCGCAATCCACCCCAAAGGATTGCGACCCGGTAGGGTCGTTCCACTGCAGGCGAGACGCGCAGGACCGTCAGCAGCGGCAACAGCCCGAACAGCACCACCGCCCGCGCGGCTATGGCGGCGAGGATCACGACACCTACCAGCGCGAAATCCCCGACCCGGACCTCCTCAAGCAGGCGGGGGATCAGCAGGGCTGCGAGGATGAAGATCAACGCTCCCGCCCAATGTGCCAGCACCTCCCAAAGCTCGCGCAGGTTCGCCCAGGCCTGCGGCGGCAGCCGTCCGGGTCCGGTCAGGTTCAGCGTCAGCCCGGCGGCGACAACGGCGATTACCCCTGATGCGCCGATGCTCTGCTCTGCGCCGATATAAGCGAGATATGGAAGGGCGACAGAGATCGAGATCTGCGCCAGCTCATGGCTGTTGAACAATGCCATGACCCAAACAGCCACCCGCGCCGCAAGCCATCCCGTGAATGCACCGCCCGCAATCAGGAGCGGAAAGCGCGCCAGCGCTTCGCCCAGATTCGGATCGGGCAGGCCCAACATCACGAAACTCATGAACAGGCCAAATAGCGCGATGGCCGCAGCGTCGTTCAGCAGGCTCTCGCCTTCGATGATCCGCGCAAGACGGCGCGGTGCCGAGATCGACCGAAAGATCGTGACGACGGCCGACGGGTCGGTCGTGGATACGATGGCCCCGATCAGCAGACAGGCCGCCAATGGCAATGCGCTGGCCCAGGACAAAGCATAGCCGACGCTGAATGTCGCCACGACCACGGCCACAACCGCCAGAACCAGAATCGGCACCCAATCGTCGAGCATTCGGCGCAGGTTCATCCCCAAAGTCGCCTGAAAAAGCAGGGTCGGCAAGAACACGTAGAGAAAGACATTGGAACGGATCGGCAGCCCGAGGATTGCCTCGGCCACGGGGTTCAGCGCGTCGGTCAGTTCGGTCCGCAGGAAAAAGATCGCACCGACAGCGATCAAGATGCCAAGGACGGCCAGCATCACCGTATAGGGCAACCGCAACCGAGCGGCCAATGGCTCAGCTATCCCGATAACGAGAAACAGGAAAGCAATGACTGTTGTGACGAGAACGATGTCCATTGTGTTGAAATAACACAAGGATAGCTGAGCGCACGGTTAAATGTGGAATTTGAAACCTTTGCCGGTTGCAGCTTTGGCAGGAATACCGGCCAGCGTTCTGGGGGCTTGACCGGGTATGAAGAGGCCAAAAGACCCTGCGTCGCGGACATGCATCTCCGCTCCAGTCATCCCTACTTAAATTCATGGTCTCCGGCGAACTCGTGGCGAGTCATTTGCATTTTGCCAAAGGCATTTCTCAAAAGCGGGACCGCCATCTCCGAACGGTGCGCCATGATTGCCGGTTGCCACGCGCGACGGTCAGTATTTCCGAAAGGGTCCGAGCGCTTTGTGCTCGGCACCGATGCGGACCCACAACATCGCTGCGTTCAGAACGGTGAACACCAATGCCACCCATTCCAGTCCCAACACCATTGGGGCCACGATGATTTCTGCAATGACCAGAATGTAATTGGGGTGTGAGACAAATCTGAACGGGCCGCGCGTGACCAATGGCTCTTCAAGGACGATGATGCGTGTTGTCCAGCGGCCGCCAAGGCTGGCGAGTATCCAGATGCGCAAGACCTGAAGCACGGCGAAGACTGCCAGCCAGCCAAAGGCGACCGGATTGTCGTAACCGAATATGACCAGACACGCGATCCAGGCGCTGTGCATGGCCACCATCACGGGGTAATGCGCTGCGCCGACCTCATAGGCACCGCGCGCCAGAAGCCGTGCGGTGTTGCGTTTCGCGATCGCCAGCTCGCTCAGACGCTGCAAGACGATGAATCCCAGAAATAAAGCTGTTGGCGTTTCCATCACGCTGCGTCAGCACTGACATGAAACGGCAAGAACGATGCCGTGAACCCCGGACCCAAGGCGCAGGACATCATCTGTCCGGTCTGGCCCCCGTCGATGACGGCTTTCATGACAAACATGACAGTCGGGGCAGACATGTTCCCCGCCGATCGCAATGTATCTCGCTCTGCGTCAAGGCTGCCTTGCTGCAGATGCAGCGCGCCTTCGATTGCATCGACCACCTTTGCGCCGCCGGGATGGCAGACATAGCGGTCGATCTGATCGTGGTTAAGATCTGCCGCCTGCAACGCACCGCTTGCCGCTGTGGCGAAGTTTTCAGAGACGAAAGCGGGGATCGAGCGGTCAAAAACGACCCCAAGGCCAATCTCGTCCACGTCCCAGCCCATGATGTCCAGCGTATCGGGCCAGATCTTCTGATGTCCCTGCCCCAGCGAGATGACTTTTCCCGCCGTAGGCGGTGCGGTACTGATGCAGGCTGCTGCTGAGCCGTCGCCAAACAGGATTGCCGCGATCACGTCCGCCTTTTGCAGACGGTCTGCGCGAAAGGACAACGAACAGGCCTCGACCACCACCAGCAATACCTTCGCGCCCGGTTTGCCCGCAGCAATGGCTTGCGCCGTGGACAGGCCCGATACACCGCCCGCGCAGCCCAGTCCGAAAAGCGGCACCCGCATGATGTCCTCGCGAAAGCCCATTTCCAGAAACGCCTGCGCGTCGAGCGATGGCGTCGCGATACCGGTGGAGGAGACTGAAACGACGCAATCGACATCCTCGCCCCGCCATCCGGCATCATCAAGCGCATGTTGCGCGGCGTCGATGAACATTGCCTTGGCACCGGTCATGAAGGCCGCGTTTCGATCCACCCAGCCGTGATTGTCAGAAAACCAGTCAATCGGCACGACCGAATGACGCGTGTCGATACCTGCTGTGTCGAAGGTCGTGGCCAGTCGCTCGAACTGCGGATACGTGTCACCAAAGATGATGGACGCACGCTTGCGGACCTCGGACTGTTTCAGGCAGTGGGGTGGGAGCGCAGTAGAGAGACCGTGGAGATAGACCGACATGACCGAACCTTTACAAACTAAGGGCTGATCAAAGGACGCTTGGACCTTTGCACCCATTTACCGCGTCTCGGGAATAGCCTGATACATAAAGCATCGGTATTCGCGTTCGCACTCAAGGCCGCGAACCCGAAACGGGTTGGCCCGATCAGCATGGTATCCAACCCACAGGCAACGATTTCGTTCCGCTTCGAGAAACCGCAACCGACGCCAGAAAGTTCTGCGGCGCAGTACCCAGCAGGGCGTCTCGCGCTTATTTTTCTGGATGTACCCCGATCAGAACCAGCCCAGGGCGCGGGCGGGCATCCAAATACCCATGAACATCATCATGAGATTTTCCGTCAGCGAGACAAAACCCAAAGGCACGTTCGAAGAACCGCCAACACAGGCGCATTTCAACTCCCGTTTGTCGATATAGACGGCCTTGAAGACGGAAACCGCGCCGATTGTACCGATAAACAGCGCGACAGGCGCCGAAATCCAGACGAGCGCACCGGCGACCATCAGAATACCGGCAAGCGCTTCACCGAAGGGGTAGATGTACCCATATCGCACCCAACGTTTCGCCAGCAGGTCGTAATTGAGGAACATGGTCGAGAAGCTTTCCACGTCCTGAAGCTTTTGCACCGCCAGAATGCACATCGAGATTGCGATGAACCATTCGAACGCCCGCAGCGAAAAGAAATTTCCGGTGAAAGCCCAACCAAGACCCAGCGCCATCAGGAATGCGACAGCGAAGATGGCAATCACCGGTTGATAGCTGGTATCCCCGTCCTTGGTAACATCCTGGCCGAAATATTCGCGCAGTGCTTCATAGCCACCAATCCGTTCGCCGCCGATGAACACCTGCGGCGTCGTTTCCACGTCATGTTCTTCCAGGAAAGCATCGGTCTCCGCCCGGGTTTCCAGCCAGTTGTCGTCAACCTCATACCCCTCGCGTTCCAGCAGATCCTTGGCCTTCAGCCCATAGGGGCACAGATGGTCAGGCATGACCATTCGGTACAGACGTGCAGTGTCCGTCATATGTCGTTCCTTTCGTCCAAAGCGATTTACCGGTCATTCCCGGTTGCTCTGTTGAAACAACAGCCTGCCTGCGCTGGAAGGTTCCGATCATTCTCGAAAACATTTGTCCCCGCTAGTCGCGCCAGTGGTGACGACAGGCTGCGCGAAGGTCCTATTCGGCCTGCGGCAGCCGCGCTTCGCCGGACAATCCCTTCAGGATCGGACAGTCGGGACGGTGGTCGCCCTGGCAGGCGTCGACCAGTTCGGCAAGGGTGGCGCGGATCGTGCGCAACAGATCTATCTTCTCGTCGATCTCGCGCAGATGGTGGCCTGCGATGTGCCTTACCTGCGAGCTTTCGCGGGTGTCGTCTTCGTAAAGAGCCAACAGGGCGCGGCAGTCTTCGATCGGAAAGCCCAGATGCCGTGCGCGGCTGATAAAGGTAAGTTTGTGCAGGTCAGAGTCAGTGAAGGTGCGGTACCCGTTAGAGAGGCGACCGGGCCGGATCAGGCCAATGTCCTCGTAGTATCGGATCGTCTTCGCCGGCAGTCCCGAGCGTTCGGCAACATCGGAAATGTTCATGTCGTGACCTCCCGGACGCTGGCTGACGCTTGCGGCATTTCGCGGCCGATGTTTTTGGAAACCGGGCGCAGCCTGCGTAGTCTCAGCGCATTTGTCAGGACGGAAACCGACGACAGCGCCATCGCGCCCGCTGCAAACACCGGCGACAGCAAAATCCCGTAGGCCGGATAGAGCGCCCCCGCCGCAAGCGGGATCAGCAGCACATTATACCCAAACGCCCAACCGAGGTTTTCGCGGATGTTGCGCATCGTGTGGCGCGAAACCTCGACCGCATCGACGACGCCGCGCAGATCGCCGGACATCAGCACAACGTCAGCGGCTTCAATCGCGACATCCGTGCCGGTTCCGATTGCGATGCCGACATCCGCCTGCGCCAGTGCCGGGGCATCGTTGATCCCGTCGCCGACAAACGCGACCTTCCGGTTTCCTGCCGCCAGTTTCTTCAGCGCGTCCACCTTGCCATCCGGCAGGACGCCTGCAATCACATGGTCGATCCCTGTCTCGCGGGCAATGGCTTGCGCTGTCTCGCGCTTGTCGCCCGTTATCATGGCAACTTCGATGCCGCGCGCGCGCAACGCGGCGATGGCGGCAGCACTGTCAGGTTTGACGGGATCCGCAACCGCGATCACCGCCGCGATCTGACCGTCTATGGCGGCATAAAGCGCTGTGCGCCCACGCGCGGCCAGGTCGCTTTCAGCCTCAGCCAGTGAGGTCACATCGATCCCTTCTCGCTGCATCAAACGGTCCGCACCGACCAGGATTGTGCGTCCATCGACAACGCCACTGACCCCGTAGCCCGTGTGCGAGGCGAAATCGGTCACCGCGGCAATCGACGCGCCTTCGGCACGGGCACCGCGCAGGATCGCTTCGGCAACGGGATGTTCGGACCGTTCCTCGACCCCTGCGACCAGTCGCAATACATCGGCGCGGTCAAAACCTGCGGCGCATACCACGTCTGTCAGAGTTGGCGTGCCTTCGGTCACGGTGCCTGTCTTGTCCAGGGCAATGACCTCTATGCCGGCCAGCGTCTGCAAGGCATCACCCTTGCGGAACAGCACGCCCATCTGCGCGGCACGGCCCGTGCCGACCATGATCGATGTCGGCGTCGCCAGCCCCATCGCACACGGACAGGCGATAATCAGAACCGATACGCCTGCGACCAGGGCAAAGCCCAAGGCAGGGTCCGGCCCCCAGACCAGCCAGACGGCAACAGTCGCGAAAGCAGCCACCAGAACGGCAGGCACGAACCATGCCGTGATCCGGTCAACCATCCCCTGAATGGGCAGCTTGGCCCCTTGCGCGTCTTCCACCATGCGGATGATCTGCGACAAGGTGGTATCTGCGCCAACCCGCGTCGCGCGGAATGTGAAGCTGCCGGTGCCGTTAACCGTACCACCCGTGACGGGATCACCCTGCGCTTTGGAGACGGCCATGGGTTCGCCGGTAATCATGCTTTCATCGACGTTGCCGGATCCTTCCAGAACTTCGCCATCAGTGGCGATACGCTCCCCCGGGCGAACGATGACCATATCTCCGGCGCGCAGGTCGTCGATATCAACATCCGTGACCTTTCCGTCGCGCGATACGCGCGCGCGGCGCACCTGAAGCCCCAGGAGCGCCTTGATCGCCGCGCCGGTCCGGCCTTTCGCGCGGGCCTCAAGCCACCGACCCAGCAGGATCAGAACGACGATGACGGCGGCGGCCTCGAAATAGACAGCGGCGGCACCGGCAGGCAGCACCCCGGGCAGGAACGTGGCGACGACGGAAAAGATCCAGGCCGCACCGGTACCAAGCGCCACAAGACTGTTCATATCCGGCGCGCCCTTGAACAACGCGGGGATCCCGTTCAGGAAAAAGTCCCGACCCGGACCCACCAGCACAAGCGTCGTCAAGAGAAACTGTAAAATCCAGGAGGTCTGCATTCCGATGCTGTCATGGATCAGCGCATGAAACCCCGG
>JAGXFI010000024.1 GCA_024637305.1 Sulfitobacter sp. | reverse complement strand
GCCCTTGCGCAAAGGCCGCAACGACAGACAGCACGGGGTATTCGTCAATCATGCTCGCCGCCCGTTCCGGCGGCACCTCGATCCCCTTGAGTTCCGGCGAGAACCGCGCACGCAGATCCGCGACAGGTTCCCCGCCTTCCTCGCGTTCGTTCTCGTAAGTAAGGTCGGCCCCCATCTCGCGCAGCGTGGTGAACAGACCGGCGCGTGTGGGGTTCAGGCCAATACCGGGTATCAGTACATCCGATCCCGGCACGATAAGCGCAGCACATACCGGAAATGCCGCCGATGAAGGATCGCGCGGCACGTCTATATGCTGCGCGCGCAATTCGGGCTGACCGGTCAGCGTGATGACCCGCCCTGCGTCCGTCACCTCCACACTGATCTCTGCCCCGAAACCGGCCAGCATCCGCTCTGTATGATCGCGCGTCGCTTCGGCCTCTATCACCACCGTCTTGCCAGGTGCATTCAACCCCGCCAGCAGCACCGCCGATTTCACCTGCGCGGAGGGTACCGGCACCGTGTACTGGACAGGGACAGGGTCCGCAGCGCCAACCAACGTCATCGGCAAACGCCCGCCCGTGCGCCCGTATGACTGACATCCGAAAAGCGCCAGCGGGTCCGTCACCCGCGCCATGGGCCGTCCGTTCAGGCTCGCGTCTCCCGAGAATGTCGCGGTAATCGGTGACGTCGCCATTGCGCCCATGATCAACCGGACCCCAGTGCCGGAATTGCCGCAATCGATCACATTCGACGGCTCTGCAAATCCGCCCACGCCCACGCCATGCACAGACCAGTTGCCACCGCCCAGGTCCGTGACTTCGGCACCGAACGCGCGCATCGCGCGCGCCGTGTCCAGCACATCCTGCCCTTCCAACAGCCCCGATATCGTCGTCTCGCCCACGCACAGCGCACCAAGGATAAGCGACCGGTGCGAGATTGATTTGTCTCCCGGCACCTCCGCGCGGCCCTTGAGCGGTCCGCAAGCGCGCGAGATCATTGGAATAGGATTGCCACTGGCCGACATGATAAGTCCCTCGTTTGGTTTCCCTGCACTTAGCCCAGCGCAAGCTTCCCGTCCATGCGCCGGAACAGATCGTCACGCACCACGTTGAACACCAGAACAACAGGAGCATTTACCATGACCAAGAGTTTTGACACCATCAACCCGGCAACAGAGAGCCATATCGCAACCCACGATTACCTCAGCGAAGCAGAAGTGGAAAAGCGCATTCGGGCGTGCCACGACGCTTTCCGTGACTGGCGGCTCGAATCTCTGGAAAACCGCGGCAAGATCATCAAGACAATCGGTGAAAAACTGCGCGAGCGCCGCGATGAGTTGGCTGCGCTCATGACACAGGAGATGGGCAAGCTGCTGAAGCAGTCGAAACAGGAAATAGACCTATGCGCTGCAATCTGTGACTACACCGCCGAAACCGGCCCTGACGTATTGGCAAGCGAAGACCGCGAGATCGCCAGCGGCAGCCGAGGCCGCGTCATACACGCGCCCATCGGTGTAATCTACGGCATCCAGCCCTGGAATTTCCCGTGCTACCAGGTCGTTCGGTACTCGATCGCCAACTTGATGGCAGGTAACGGGGTTTTGCTGAAACATGCTTCGAATGTTGCTGGCTCCGGCCAGATGATCGAAGAGATCTACCGTGACGGAGGTCTTCCCGACGGGCTTTTCAGTGCGATGATCATCAGTCACGACCAATCCGACGCCGTGATCGACCATGAACTTGTACGCGGCGTGACCCTGACCGGCAGCCCCGCCGCCGGCCGCGAGATCGCGCAAAAAGCAGGGAAAGTACTGAAAAAGACCGTTCTGGAACTGGGGTCCAACGATGCCTATCTGGTCCTATCGGACGCCGATGTGGAAAAAGCGGCCAAGATCTGTACAATTGGGCGTACCTATAACAACGGCGAGACATGCGTGGCCGCCAAGCGCTTTATCGTGGCGGATGCGGTCTATGATGAATTCAAGGACGCATTCGTAAAAGCGATGGAGGCCGTCAAACACGGTGATCCCACCGGCGACGAGGCCGGCATCGGTCCGATGGCACGCAGGGATCTGCGCGATGACCTGCACGAACAGGTGGAACAGTCCGTGGCCCAGGGGGCCGAAATCCTGTGCGGCGGTAAAATACCCGACGGCGACGGTTTTTTCTATCCCGCGACCGTGCTTGGCAATGTGAAACCCGGGCAACCGGCATATGACGACGAGCTTTTCGGGCCAGTGGCGGCGCTTATCCACGCCAAGGACGACGAAGACGCCATGCGTATCGCCAATGACAGCAGATTTGGTCTCGGCGGCGGGATCATTTCGAAAAATGTGGAAAAGGCTGTCAAACTCGCGGAGACCGAGTTTGATACCGGGATGATTTTCATCAACGGCTTTGGTCTCGCTACGCCCAACATGCCGTTCGGTGGCGTCAAACAGTCTGGGTATGGCCGCGAACACGGGGGCTTTGGCATGCTCGAATTCACCAACGCAAAAGCCGTGTTGGTGTTATCGGAATAATGAGGTCCGGATAGTCCGAAGGGTTCCAGGGGGAGGCGCATCGTCTCCCTCCAAACATTTGCAGATCACATGCGCCGGAACGTCAGGTAATGCGGCACCCGCCCTTCGCGCAGCGCTTTTTGTTCATACCGCGTCGGTATCCAATCCTCCCACGGATTGCGCCAATCTTCGGCACACTCGGCCAGCCACTCGAACCCGTGCCGCGGCACCTGCTCCAGCGTCTGGCGGACGTAATCTTCGATATCCGTCGCGACCCTGAAAATCGCACCTGGCTTCAAGACCCGCGCAAGCGGTTTCAAATGTTCAGGCGTCACGAACCGTCGCCGATGATGCCGCGTTTTCGGCCAGGGATCGGGATAAAGCAGAAAAGCGCGGTCGATCGACGCTTCCGGCAAGACATCGAACAGATCGCGCACATCCCCCGGATGCACCGCGACATTCTTGACTTCGGCGCGCCGGATCTTGCCCAGCAACATTGCAACGCCGTTGATGTAGGGTTCGCAACCGATGATGCCCACATCGGGGTTCGCATTTGCCTGATGCACCATATGTTCCCCGCCACCAAACCCGATTTCGAGCCAGACAGGCTTGGTGTCGAACAATCCCGTCAGGTCAAGCGGCTGACGCGTCGGATTTGCCTCCCAATCGACAGGGCCGGGCGACAGATCGGTAAGATCCTGCTCGATATAGCCCTTTTGGGATTGCTTGAGGCTCTTGCCTTTGAGGCGACCGTAGAAATTGCGGCGGGGGCGAATTGGATCTGTCATGGCCAGCGCTTTAGCGTGCCTCATCCCGGCCCGCAACGCTGTTCGCGGCTGATGACGCACAGCCCTGAAACGAACGCGCCCCCGCGATACAGGGGGCGCATCGTTCAGGGTTCAGACCGCTGATTTCAGCTTGTCCACCAAGTCTATGTTTTCCCAGCTGAAGCCGCCATCCGCTTCGGGCGCGCGTCCGAAATGCCCATATGCGGCCGTACGCTCGTAAATCGGTTTGTTCAGCTGCAGATGCTGGCGGATACCACGCGGTGTCAGATCCATGATCTGTCCAATCGCCCGCTCGATCTCAGCATCGGGAACTTCGGACGTGCCGAAAGTATCGCAATAGATCGACAGCGGCTTGCTGACACCAATCGCATAGCTCAGCTGGATGGTGCATTTTTTCGCCATGCCGGAAGCAACGACATTTTTCGCCAGATACCGAGCGACATAAGCTGCGGAGCGATCGACCTTGGTCGGATCCTTGCCGGAGAACGCGCCGCCGCCATGCGGAGCGGCACCCCCATAGGTATCCACGATGATCTTGCGCCCCGTCAGCCCGGCATCTCCGTCGGGTCCGCCGATGACAAACGTGCCGGTCGGGTTCACCCACCATTCCGTGTCATCGGTGATCCAACCCTGTGGCAGAACTTCGCGAATGTAAGGTTCGACGATATCGCGAATATCGGCGCTGGTCTGGCTTTGGTCGCGGTGCTGTGTGCTCAGCACGATGGATGTCACGCCGACCGGTTTGCCATTCTCGTAACGCACCGAAAGCTGGCTCTTGGCGTCGGGGCGTAGCGTCGGTTCGGTGCCGTCCTTGCGCACTTCTGCCAGACGGCGCAAAATCGCATGGGCATAGTGGAGCGGTGCCGGCATGAGCTCTGGCGTTTCGTCGGTTGCGAAACCGAACATGATGCCCTGATCGCCCGCGCCTTCGTCCTTGTTATCCTTTGCATCCACCCCTTGGGCGATATGGGCCGACTGTTCGTGCAAAAGGTTGGTGATCTCGCAGGTTGCGTAATGGAACTTCTCCTGCTCGTAGCCGATATCCTTGATGCAGGCCCGTGCAATATCTTCGATCCGGCCCATGTATTCGTGCAACTTATCCTTGTCGGACAACCCCACTTCGCCGCCGATGACCACACGGTTTGTTGTCGCAAAAGTCTCCGCCGCGACGCGCGCCTCGGGCTCTTCTTTGATGAAAGCGTCCAGAACGGCGTCGCTGATACGGTCGCACAGTTTATCGGGGTGACCCTCGGAAACGGATTCCGAGGTAAAGACGTAGTTCTGACGGGACATGATAGTGCTCCAATGAAAAATGAACCGCCACGTCAGGAAGCCGTTGTGGCGGATTGATGCGGCTTACCGAGACCACCCGCTTGGGTCAATCGGTATTTCGGAATCGCCGCCTGAAGCCGAGCAAGACAAGCCCGATCAGAAACAATCCGAGCATCGGCCAGTCCTTTGTCCGACTGTAAAGCGTTGGGGACAGTGGCAGCGGAACAGCAGCGTCGATATATCCCGCCTCGCCCAGTGGCAGGTTTTGCAAGACGCGACCTTTGGGGTCGATCATTGCCGAGACACCGGTGTTGGCGGCGCGGGCAACTGGAACGCCCTGTTCGATGGCGCGCATGCGCGCTTGTGCCAAATGTTGCAATGGTCCTGCGCCGCGACCGAACCAGGCATCATTGGTCACCTGTACAATCAGATTTGGCCGCGCGGGTGCCGCATTCACGTCATGGGCGAAAACCGCCTCGTAGCAGATCAACGGCAGAACCGGCCCGAGCGTCCCCACCTCCACAAGTCGCGCACCGGGACCGGCGGAGTATCCGCCACCCACTTGTGCCGCCAGACCGAAAAGCCCCAGCTTTGCGGCCCAGGACGACAGTGGAAAATATTCGCCAAAAGGAACCAGATGGTGTTTGTCGTAGACATCCTGAACCGTGCCATCCCGCCCGATGACAGCGAGCGAGTTGAAATAGCGCCCGTTCTCGCTGCGCTGGACACCCAAGAGGACAGGTGCGCCCCCGGCCGCCTGAGCGATTTGTTGGATGGCGGCATCCGCCCGCTCCAACGCCCAGGGGATCGCCGTTTCGGACCAGATCACCACCGAAGGTGCGACCTGCGCAGGGGCAGCGGTAAACTCTAGCTGGCGCGCAAAGAAAACCGGTATCATGTCGGGATCCCATTTCTGATCTTGCGCGGCGTTCGGCTGTATCAGGCGGACGACTTGATCGGTCAGCATTGCAGGCGGGGTGAGAGGCGGAAGGACGACGAGCACCGCAGCACCCAGTACAAGCGCCGAACGCACGATCAGGGTCCGGGCATTCGAAGCCGCCACGGCGAAGGCGACCAGCATCAATGTCACGCCATAAGGCCCCACGAACGCCAGCACCTGCCCCAACAGAACATCGACCGTCGTTTGGGCAGGAGTCGCCCAAGGGAAGCCGGTGAAGATATACGCGCGCAACATCTCGACTGCCGGCCAACACAGGATCAAAGGCCAGCTGCGCGGTGACAGCCAGCGCGCAATCCAGAATGCCGCGCCCCAGAAAACCGCCGCTCCGGACGCCATCAGGACCACCGCAAAGGGTGCCATCCAGCCGTGCCGGGCTGCGTCGACCAGAAACGGCGAGACGATCCAGTGCAAAACTACGGCGAAATATCCCAATCCGAAAAGCCAGCCCAGTACGGCCGCGCGACGCGGTTCGGAAACGCCGTTGGTCAACGCCACGATCAACGTCATGGCACCAAGCATCGCGATCGGCAGATCGAAGGGTGCCTGCCCCAGCGCGGCGACGATCCCCAGACCCAAAGCGGCCAGCCCCCGCCGCCGCCCGGTCAATGTCATCCGGCGGTTCCTGCCATGCGCACACGCAACCGCTTGATCCGGCGCGGGTCGGCGTCGATCACCTCGAACTCGGGTCCGTCAGGATGCAGAACGACTTCGCCCCGCGCCGGCACACGGCCGGAAAGCATAAAGACAAGCCCGCCGAGCGTGTCGATCTCTTCTTCGTCCACATCGTCGTGATCGGTCAACGAACGCCCGATTTCCTCTTCGAACTCGTCCAGCGGCGTCTTGGCAAGCGCGAGGTAACAACCGGGCTTTTCCTCGGTCCAGTAGACGCCTTCATCGACATCATGCTCGTCTTCGATCTGGCCGATCACCTGTTCGATCAAATCCTCGATCGTGACCAACCCGTCGACACCGCCGTATTCGTCGATGACCAATGCCATGTGACGCCGTTCAGCCTGCATTTTCGTCAGCAGCACGCCGATCGTCATGCTGGGCGGGACATAGACCAGCGGACGCAGCATGGCACGCAGATCAAATGTCTTGGATTTGCCATTGAATCCGTGCGTCAGGGCGAGATCCTTGAGATGCGCAATCCCCACAGGGGTGTCGAGCGTCCCGTCAAAGACCGGCAGGCGGGTCAGCCCGCTGTCCTTGAAAACCTGCACCAGCTCATCCAGCGTAATCGTGACAGGCACGGCTGTGATGTCCGCTTTGGGGACCATCACATCGTCGACCCGTTTGCGACGCAGATTGATCATGCCATGTGTCGCCGCACGCTCCGTAGCGAGCTGCGACATACCGGCATCGCCGTTACCCTCGGTCGGGCTCAGCGCCTCGATGACGCGACTGAAAAACCCGCCTGTGCGTGCACTTGCGCCGGTCTCTTCGTCTGTGATTTCTGTATTGGCTTCGGCCTGCGCGCTTTGCGCGGCGGTAGATGATCCGTCTGTGTCGCCCATCGGTCCTGTCTTTGTGTTAGTGCGGGTCTACCGCGTCTTTGTCTCTATATGGGTCACTTATGCCCAATTTGCCAAGTATTTCGACCTCAAGACGTTCCATCAACTCAGCATCCGCGTCCTGAGTGTGATCATAACCCAACAAATGCAGCGTCGCATGCACGATCAGATGGGTCACATGGTCGCTTAGCGGGATCTTGCCGGTCGCGGCCTCGGCTACGCAAATTCCAAAGGCTACGGCGATATCGCCCAACGCGATCATTCCATCAAACCCCGGTTGCGGCGATTCGGGATCCTTGCCTGGCATAGCGGCCGCGAGATCTTCGGCAGGCCAACTCAGAACATTCGTGGCGGTTGGCTTGTCGCGAAAATCGGCATTGAGCGTGGCGATCTCGGTGTCATCGGTGGCCAGAACACTGATTTCCGCCAAATCGCGGTCTACACCAAGATGGTCCAGCGTCGCACCGCAAGCCAGCGCAACCAGCGCTTCCATATCGAGGCTCTCCCAGCCCGCGTCGCTGACACTCAGGTCGATCTGCACCGTGTTTCCGTTCCCTCGCCGCCGGATCCCCCTTTGCCTCAGTCGCGCGGACCGTGCAAGAGCCACGAGATGCTAACGGTGCTCTGCTTCTGCCTCGTAGGCCTCGATAATCGCGGCAACCAACGGATGCCGGACTACATCGCGGGACGTAAAGTAATTGAAGCTGATCTTGGGGACGGATTTCAGCAACCGCTCCGCATCGGCCAGCCCCGACGGTACACCACGCGGCAAATCGATCTGGGTGCGGTCACCCGTCACCACCATGCGAGATCCTTCACCCAACCGGGTCAGAAACATCTTCATCTGCATGGTCGTCGCGTTCTGCGCCTCGTCCAATACAACGAAAGCGTTCGACAAGGTCCGCCCGCGCATAAACGCCAGCGGGGCGATTTCGATGGCCTTCTCCTCGCGCAGCTTGGCCAATTGCTTGCCCGGCAAGAAGTCGTTCAGCGCATCATAGAGCGGCTGCATATAGGGGTCGACCTTGTCTTCCATCGCACCGGGCAAGAAACCCAAACGCTCTCCGGCCTCAACCGCCGGACGGGACAGAATAATTTTGTCCACCTTGCCGGACAGAAACATCGACACGCCCACGGCCACGGCAAGATAGGTTTTGCCGGTCCCGGCAGGTCCGATGCCAAACGCCAGTTCATGCTTGAAAAGCGACTGAACATAGGCTTTCTGTGCCGCGGTTCGCGGCTCCACGCGCTTCTTGCGCGTCTGGATTTCGATGGCCTCTCCGATGGACATCTCGATCTGGTCGCCCGCGCGCACTCCGGTGCCTGCATCCGTACCGCCCATGCGCAACTGGCTGTCCACGTCGGCAGGCTCGACCGTGCGCCCGCCTTCAAGGCGGGCGTAAAGCGCGTTCAGCAATGTCGCCGCACGCTCGGTCGCGTCCGCATCCCCCAGCAGCGACAAGTGGTTGCCGCGGCGGACGATCTGTATTTCCAGCGCCGTCTCAATGGCGGCGAGATGGGCATCAAAGGCTCCGCAGAGGTCGATCAGCAGACGGTTGTCGGGAAATTCCAGCACTCGTTCCATCGCGGCTTCCGCGACGGCTGAAGTCAGATCAGGTGAGGACAAGGGCAACTCCTTTTGGCGCGAGTCAAGTCTCAGGATAGACGGGCAATGCGGGGGCTACCACCCCACATGCACAATGAAAATGACCGGAGCGTCAAAGACACCCCGGCCGAAAAATCTGACATCGGGCGCACCGGGTCAGAGCGGGTCACCGATATCGCGGGTGCCGCCTCGCTTGAAATCACCCACGGTATATGTCGGAGGCGCGATGCCTGAACAAACGGGCTTGCCGTACCGGTCAAGTCGCTGGCTCAGGTATCCCTCAAGACCGTCATCGATGATCCAGTGGTCGCAGCCGTTGGGGTCGACCCAAATGCCCGCCTGAAGCTGGCTGAGGTGTTTGCTGTCGATGCCGCGATCGAAAGACTTGTCCGGCCCGACTTCGCAGGCCGCGACAGCGGATAAAAGACAGGCGAGCGTGGCAAATTTGATGAGTTTCATGAGCCTGTCCCTTACCGGATACAAATGATTTCGACGCGGCGGTTCTTGGCCATACCCGCTGCTGTGTTGTTGGATGCCGCCGGCTGCCGTTCGCCGTAGCCGCGCACATCCGCGATCCGCGCGCCGGAAGTCTGCGCGATGCGCGCGACCGAATTGGCGCGGTTCTGCGACAGGCGCATGTTATAGCCGTCGGACGCGCGGCTGTCGGTGTGGCCGATGATGATGTAGGATACGGCATTCGTCTTTTGAAAGAATTCCATCAGGCGCTGTTTGCCTGCCTTTGAAATGCGGTAGCTGTCGGTGGCAAAAAATTGATCGCTAGGCATGATACCGCACACATTGGCACGTCGGCAGACCGGAATCCCTTCACGGCTGACGTGAGGTGACATGTACCCTTCGGCACCGTCATCCATAACCCAGTGTTCGCAGCCGTCCGGATCGATCCAGATTCCCGGAATGTATTGGCCCTTGTCCTTGCCCCGTTGAGAGGCCGTCTGTGCCTCAACCGTGGGTGCGTGAAGCGTAAATAGCGCAACCAGCGCAACCGCTGCGATCGCACGCAGTTCCTTGAAAGTTATCATCGCCACTGATCAATCCCTCTAAATTATCCTTGATCGAAGGAGCGCCGTGCAGGTCATTGACCGGGCCGGAACCCTTGACACGGTCAGAGTAGAAAAAACTTTGTCTCTAGGGAAGGTGTTTGTGGCATATCTTGTGGGTTTGCCCGAAGACATCACCATTTGCGCGACAAATTACAGGAGGTTTTATGCTGTAAGACCCGTCAATGGTCAGATTTGCTCTGCGCGCAGGGAATTGGTCATGGCCTTGACGATTCTCACATGCGCGATTTCACCCACCTGCGCGGTCGCGTCGACGATGTGGACAGCATGCAGATACTCGGACTTGCCGATGACCTGTCCGGCCTCGCGGCCAGGTTTTTCCACCAACACTGACAGCTCGCGACCGACCATGCTTTCCTGCACCGCCCGTTGCTGGCGGGTAATCAGCGCCTGCAATCGCTGAAGCCGCGCATCAGCCACATCCGCCGCCACCTGAGGACGCTCCGCCGCCGGGGTCCCGGGACGAGTGGAGTATTTGAAGCTGTAGGCGTAACCATAGCCGACCTCCTGCACCAGATCGAGGGTCGCCTGAAAATCCGCTTCCGTCTCTTCAGGAAATCCGACGATAAAATCGCCTGACAGCACGATGTCGGGCCGAGCCGCGCGAATGCGCTCGATAAGACGCAGATAGCTTTCCGCCGTGTGGCTGCGGTTCATCCGTTTGAGAATACGGTCACTGCCCGATTGCACCGGCAAGTGCAGATACGGCATCAGCTTTGGCTCTTCGACATGGGCCGCGATCAGGTCATCGCCCATGTCATTGGGGTGACTGGTAGTATAGCGGATTCGTTCCAGACCGTCGATCTGGCCCAGCGCGCGGATCAACTCTGCCAGTGTCATGTCACCGTGATAGGCGTTCACGTTCTGGCCCAGCAGCGTGACCTCGCGCACGCCGCGCTCCACCAGATCGCGCGCCTCGGTCAGGACACGCGCCGCCGGGCGGCTGACCTCGGCACCGCGCGTGTATGGCACGACACAAAAGGCACAGAACTTGTCGCAGCCTTCCTGAACCGTCAGAAACGCCGCCGGAGCGCGCCTGGCCTTGGGACGCGCGGCAAGATGCGAAAACTTGTCCTCCTCGGGAAAGTCCGTGTCCAACGCGCGCGCGCCGGTCCGTGTGCGGGCCTCCATCGCGCCCAAACGATGATAGCTTTGCGGGCCAACCACCAGATCGACGGCTGGCTGACGGCGCATGATCTCTTCGCCTTCGGCCTGCGCCACACATCCCGCAACGCCGATCTTCAGATCAGGGTTCAGCTCTTTCAGAGGCTTGAGCCGCCCCAGCTCGGAATAGACCTTTTCCGCCGCTTTTTCGCGGATGTGGCAGGTATTGAGCAAGATCATATCCGCGCTCTCTGCCGTGTCGGTCGTCACATAGCCTTGCGCGCCCAGCTCTTCGGCCATGCGTTCGCTGTCATAAACGTTCATCTGACAACCGTAGGTCTTGATAAACAGCTTTTTGGGGCTCGACATGGCGCGGTTCTCAACTGGGTTGATGCGTTTCGGGGACAATCAGCGCCCTAGCAGCGTGTGGGTCATCTTGCAATGCACGGCAAATTAACAGAGTTTGCCGTAATCAGGAGAATGCAGGTTGAAATGCACTTTAGCGGGATAGACGAATACACGAAATCCCTCAAGGATCATGAGGTGAAAGGCCCCTTCGCCATTGTGCTGGTCGAGGATGACGTCGAGGTAGACACGACGTTGCGGCACCATATTCAGTGTGGTTTCCGCGAGATTCTGGCGCTGATGCCGTCAGAGTTCGATCTGCCCTTGGATCTGCAAGAAACGGTAACGCGCATCAATTATGACATGTCAGCCGATACCGCGATGGAAACCGCGATCAACATGCTGATCGGAGCTATGCCCGGAGAATGGCTCTATTATTGTTACAACGCGGAATACCTGTTCTATCCGTTCTGCGAAACCCGATCCGTTGTCGAGATGCTGGCATTTCACACCGAGGAACGCCGCGACGCGATGCTTGCCTATACCGTTGACCTCTATGCAGAAGACCTCGGCCGGTTTCCCGACGCCGTTTCACTGGAAACCGCCTGTCTGGACAAGTCGGGGTATTATGCCCTGGCCCGAACCGATCCCGTCAACCACAATCACCCCAAAGAGCGGCAGCTGGATTTCTTCGGTGGCCTGCGATGGCGCTACGAGGAACATGTTCCGGCCGCGCGGCGCAAGATCGACCGGATCGCGCTGTTCCGCGCGAAACCCAAGCTGAAAATCCGCGAGGATCACACGTTCTCGGACGAAGAATACAACACCTACGCCTGCCCGTGGCATCACAACATCACCGCCGCGGTGTGCTCATTCCGCACCGCCAAGGCGCTCAAACGCAACCCTGGCAGCACCTTCGAAATAGAGACGTTCAAATGGCACAATTCAGCGCCTTTCGAATGGCATTCGCGCCAATTGCTGGATCTGGGGTTGATGGAACCGGGCCAGTGGTTCTAGGCCCATGAGCATGGATACATTTGAAATTTTCGCCGTTGCCACGCCGGGTTTCGAAAACGCGCTGCGCGACGAAGCACTCGCTTGCGGTTTTGCAACTGCCGAACCGGTGCCCGGCGGGGTAACGTTTCAGGGCGGCTGGCCGGACGTCTGGCGCGCCAACCTCATGCTGCGCGGTGCCTCGCGCATTCTGGCGCGGATCGGCACGTTCATGGCATTTCACCTTGCCCAGCTGGACAAACGCGCGCGTAAATTTCCGTGGGCGGACGTGCTGCGGGCGGATGTGCCGCTGCGCGTGCAGGTGACCTGCAAAGCGTCCAAGATCTATCACGCGGGTGCTGCCACCCAGCGGATCGAAACCGCGCTGCGTGAAAGCCTCGGCGCGGTCATTTCCCCTGACGCCGGGCTGGTTCTGAAAGTCCGGATCGAAGACAACCGCGTCACGCTCAGCCTCGATACCTCCGGCGAGAGCCTGCACAAACGGGGCCATAAAGAAGCTGTTGGCAAGGCCCCTATGCGCGAAACATTGGCCGCATTGATGCTGCGCCACGCAGGATACGACGGATCAGAGCCGGTGCTGGATCCGATGTGCGGATCGGGCACCTTTCCCATCGAAGCCGCAGAAATCGCGATGGGCCTTGCACCGGGCCGCTCACGGCCCTTCGCTTTCGAGCAGCTCGCCAGCTTTGACGCGGGCGCATGGCAAACCATGAAGGCGGCACCAGCGCCGGTCGCCACGAATCTGCGCTTTTACGGGTCAGACCGCGACGCTGGCGCGATCCGGATGAGCATCGCCAACGCGGAACGCGCAGACGTGGCTGAAGCCACGGTCTTCACGAACGCCGCTGCCGGGGATGCCCGCCCGCCGGAAGGCCCGCCCGGATTGGTTATTGTCAATCCACCCTATGGCGCGCGGATCGGGAACAAGAAACTACTCTATCCGCTCTATGGCACTTTGGGCCAGACACTGCTGGAGCATTTCAAAGGCTGGCGTGTGGCGCTGGTGACTTCGGAACCGCCACTGGCCAAGGCGACGGGCCTGCCGTGGCGGGATCAAAGCGCGGCCATTCCGCATGGCGGGATGAAGGTATGGCTTTGGCAGACGGGCGCGCTGCGATAACGCGCGGCAGGCCCCGCCCCCTCAGAGGTTATCCTGTTGCGGCATCCCCAGAATGTGGAAACCACCGTCCACACGAATGATCTCGCCCGTCGTGCAAGCGCCCGCGTCGGAGGCAAGGTAAACCGCCGTACCACCCACCGCCTCAAGCGTGGCATTGGCACGCAATGGCGCATTCATATCCGTATGTTTGTAAGTCTTGCGCGCCCCGCCGATGGCAGCACCCGCAAGCGTTTTCATCGGACCCGGCGAAATCGCGTTGACGCGGATCCCCTCCGGACCCAGATCGTTCGCCAGATACCGCACGGTGCTTTCCAGTGCAGCCTTGGCTACCCCCATGACATTGTAATTCGGCGTCACGCGATTGGATCCCATATAGGTCAGCGTCAGCAACGTGCCGCCGTGTTCGACCATCAGCGGATGCGCACGCCGGGCGATCTCGATGAAGCTGTAGGCAGAGATATCCAACGAATTCTTGAAGTTAGTCCGCGATGTGTTGAGAAAGCGTCCCGTCAGTTCGGTTTTGTCTGAAAAAGCAATCGCGTGTACCACAAAATCGATCGTCGGCCATCGCGTCGCCAACTGGTCAAACGCCATGTCCAGTGACGCGTCATCCGTCACATCGACATCGACCATGAAATCCGATCCGACGCTTTCGGCCAATGGTTTGAGGCGTGAACCGAATGCTTCGCCCTGATAGGTAAAGGCAAGCTCCGCGCCCGCCTCTGCCATGGCCTTGGCAATACCCCATGCGATCGAACGTTCATTGGCCACGCCCATGATGAGGCCGCGTTTTCCCTTGAGAGTCATGATCCTACCCTTTGAATTTCGACAGGATCATAGACCCGTTGGTACCGCCGAAACCGAATGAATTGGTCATCACGGAATCAAGACCGGCATTGTCTACCCGCTCCAGCGCGATCTCGGACGGGTCGAGCGCCGGATCGAGCGTTTCGACGTTGATCGACCGCGCGATGAAATCATGCTCCAGCATTAGCAGGCAGAAGATCGCCTCCATCGCGCCGGCAGCACCCTGTCCGTGACCGGTCTGCGACTTGGTCGAACTGACCGGGGGCGTGGACCCCTTGCCGAACACGCGCCGCACCGCTTCGATTTCGCCGACATCGCCAACGGGTGTCGACGTGCCGTGGGCGTTGATATAGCTGACTTTGCGACCTTCGGGCAATGTGGACAGGGCCAGTTCCATGGCGCGTTGCCCACCTTCTCCCGATGGCGCGACCATGTCGTGCCCGTCGGAAGTAGCCGCAAAGCCGGTGACCTCGGCGTAGATTTTCGCACCGCGCGCCTGCGCATGCTCCAGCGCCTCAAGCACCACGATGCCGCCACCGCCGGTAATCACGAATCCGTCGCGGTTTGCGTCGAACGCGCGCGAAGCCTTTTCGGGCGTATCGTTGTATTTGCTGCTCATGGCACCCATCGCGTCAAACAGACACGACAGGGTCCAATCCAGTTCTTCTCCACCGCCGGCAAACATCACATCCTGCTTGCCCAGCATGATCTGCTCTGCCGCCGCACCTATACAGTGGAGCGATGTCGAACAGGCGGAGGTGATCGAATAGTTGATCCCTTTGATCTTGTGCGCCGTGGACAGATTCGCGCTGACGGTGGAGGACATGCATTTAGGCACCGCAAACGGCCCGATCCGCTTGGTCGCGCCACTGCTTTCGACCGTATCATGCGCCGCTTTCATGGCGCTGGTGGAGGGTCCGCCAGATCCCGCGATCAAACCGGTACGCGGGTTGCTGATGATGGTCGCGTCCAGCTTTGCATCCGCGATTGCCTGCTCCATCGCAATATGCGCATACGCGGCACCCGGCCCCATGAACCGCAAGGTACGCTTGTCGATATGATCCGCCACGTCGATCTTGAGCGTCCCGGCAATGCGACTGCGAAAGCCGTGCTCGGCCATCTCTTCACAATGCTCGATTCCGCTGGACCCGGCTTTTAGCGACGCCAGAACTTCCTCTGCGTTGTTTCCGATGGACGAAACGATGCCCAATCCTGTGACGACGACACGGCGCATGAAGGCACTCCCTTAAACAATTCGCCTATGTTTATGACGTCAGGGCGTGAGGGCGCAACCAAATAGGATCGCAGGCTCACTGATCGCGTCCGCAAATGCGCCGCTTCGCCTTCAAAGGATCCTGAGCGCGGCGGGCACCAGCGCGCACCGCGCCCAGTCACTTCAGGTCTCGCTCAACGCGACCTTCATGTCCTTGACCTGATAGATCACCTCGCCATCGGCCTCCACGATGCCATCGGCCACACCCATCGTCAGGCGCCGTGTCTGAATTGCCTTGGTGAAATCCACCTTATAGGTCAGCATCTTACGGTCCGGCCTCACCATTCCGGTCAGCTTGACCTCACCGACGCCCAGCGCATAGCCGCGCCCCTGCCAGCCGCGCCAGCCCAGATTGAATCCGGTCAGTTGCCACAGACCGTCGAGGCCCAGACACCCCGGCATGATCGGATTGCCGGGAAAGTGGCATTCAAAGAACCACAGGTCCGGCGTGATATCAAATTCGGCGCGGATATGGCCCTTGCCATGCGCGCCGCCGTCCCCGCTCACTTCTGTGATCCGGTCCATCATCAACATCGGCGGCGCAGGCAACTGCGCATTTCCCGGCCCGAAAAGTTCACCGCGGGCGCATTTCAACAGCCCTTCTTTGTCGAAACTGCTTGGATAGTCGGCCATAGGGGGCTTGCTCCTGCTCGGATGGTGTTATGATCGTTCGGGTTTACCACCGCCGGCACGAACGTCGCAAGGGGACGGTTTCTGTCCTGCTTTTCCATTGTAAAATGTCGCCTTGGCACTTTATATGTATAGCGAATGACAATGGAGCGACCATGACTGATAAGCATCAGCATATCCCGACCAAATGGTTGGCTGCCGCCGGGCTGCGGCCGACGCGTCAGCGTATGGCGCTCGCTGACCTGCTGGTCGGAGACGGGCAACACCGCCATGTCACCGCCGAAAGCCTGTTTGACGCCGCGCGTGCGACCGGCGATTCCGTGTCGCTGGCAACCGTCTACAATACGTTGCGGGCCTTTTGCGATGCGGGCCTGTTGCAAGAAGTCACCGTCGATGGATCCAAAAGCTATTTCGACACGAACACCCATGACCATCCGCACTACTATTGGGAGGATGAGGGCCGCTTGACGGATGCGCCTTCAGATCAACTCGTAATTGCGCAGCTACCGACAGCCCCCGAAGGTGCCGAGATCGCATCTGTCGATGTCGTCATCCGACTTCGCCGCAGATCGTAATGCCGCCGTGCCTCATCCACTGATCACACAACCCGATATCGAAGCGTTTCAGCGCGACGGTGTTGTTCTTGTCCGGGGGCTTTTCGCCGATCACGTAGAGCAATTGCGCGCGGGCGTGGAAAGAAACATGGCCGATCCTGGCCCCTACGCCTCGAATAATGACAAGGCTGGGGAGACGGGCCTGTTTTTTGACGATTATTGCAACTGGGAACGGATACCGGAATTCACCGAGACGATCCGCACATCGCCTGCCGCCGAAGTCGCGGCTGATCTCATGCAATCGGATACGGTGCAACTTTTTCATGATCACGTGCTGGTCAAGGAACCGGGCACCTCGATGGCGACGCCCTGGCATCAGGACGGCCCGTACTATTTTGTCGAAGGCCGGCAAACGATCAGCTTCTGGTCGCCTTTGGACCCGGTGACCACCGCCTCGCTGCGCTGCGTCGCCGGATCGCACGCCTGGAAAAAACCGGTGCTGCCGACCCGCTGGGCCAAGGGCGATGCGTTCTTTGATCCCGCCCCCTATATGCCTGTGCCGGACCCAGATGCCGAAGCTATGGATATTCGCGAATGGGAGATGGAGCCTGGCGATGCGGTGGCCTTCAGCTACGGTACTCTTCATGGGGCTCGCGGGAACACGTCACAAAGTCGCCGCCGCGCGTTCTCGCTGCGCCTCGTCGGCGATGATGCACGCTATACGGAACGGCCCGGTCCAACTTCACCCCCGTTTCCGGGTCACGGGATGACGCAGGGCCAACGCCTGCGCGAAGACTGGTTTCCGATGCTCCTTGAGCGCTGAGGCCGTGCCTCTGTCAGCGGGGAGCAGCTGGTACCCCCCGCCAGATCGGGGCCGGAAGGCCCAAGCATATCTCAGTCGATCTTGACCAGTTCGATATCGAACTGCAGGTCTTTGCCAGCCAGCGGATGGTTCGCATCCAACGTGACCGTGGCCTCGTCGACATCAACCACGGTTACCGGCATCGCCTGTCCGTCCGGCGTTTGCATCTGCAACTGTGTCCCGACTTCAAGCGGGATCTCTGCGGGGATGCCATCGCGCGGGACTGCCTGACGCATTTCAGGGTTCAACGGGCCATAGGCTTCTTCGCTAGGTACCTTGACCACTTTCGTGTCGCCAACCGTCATGCCCGGCAGGGCAACGTCCAGACCGGGGATGATCTGGCCCGAACCGACCTCGAAGGACAAGGGGTCACGCCCTTCGGAGCTGTCGAACGTGGTGCCGTCCAACAGGGTTCCAGTATAGTGAATATGCACGGTATCGCCTGACTTGACTTCAGTCATCATTCGTCTCCTGTGATTTTTGGGGGGATAAATGGAAGGAGGCCGCGTATCTGCGCAGGTGCTCCGATTCGCGCATACCCTGCCAAGACAGCGCTGCATCGTAAACCCCGATTCCCCTCTTTTCCCCGCAGCATCCCCGTGACACTCTGCCACTGACCAAATTGCGGAGCCTCCATGCCCATTACCACCTGTATCTTCGATGCCTATGGCACCCTTTTCGATGTCACCGCCGCAGCACGGCAGGCCGCGTCCGAACCCGATTTTGCCCAGATCAAGGACAGCTGGCCGCAAATCGCCGAACACTGGCGGCTGAAGCAACTGCAGTACAGCTGGCTCCGCGCCGTCACGGGGGCCCATACAGATTTCTGGCGGGTGACCCAGGACGGATTGGACTGGGCGCTGGAACGGACCGGACATGGCGACGACACCGCGCTGCGCGAACGGCTGCTGGCCCTCTACTGGGAACTTCAAGCCTACGTCGAAGTCCCCGAAATACTCCAAACCCTCAAGAGCGGCGGCATGAACACTGCAATCCTGTCCAACGGATCGCCCGCCATGTTGCGCGGTGCCGTGGACAGCGCCGGCATTGATGGCGTTCTCGACGCGCTGCTGTCCGTGGAAAGCGTGGGCATCTTCAAACCGGATGCGCGCGTCTATGATCTGGTGGGCGATGCCTTCGACTGCACCAAGGAACAGGTGCTGTTCGTCTCGTCCAACGGATGGGACGCGGCGGCAGCGACGGGATACGGATTCACTACCGCCTGGGTAAACCGCGCGGGCGATCCGGTGGACCGTCTCCCCTGGAAGCCCGCCCATATCCTGACCGATCTGACCGGAATTCCGGCACTGGCAGGTCTATGATGGCACATTTCACCACCTCCGACGGGCTGAAGCTTTATTACGAGGACACAGGCGAAGGCCTGCCGATCCTGTGCCTCGCGGGCCTGACCCGCAGCACCACCGATTTCGACTACGTCGCGCCGCATCTACAGGGCAATCGACTGATCCGGATGGACTATCGCGGCCGGGGAAGGTCGGATTTCGATCCTAACTGGCGCAACTATACGCTCCCGATAGAATGCCGCGATGTGCTGGAACTGATGGCGCATCTGTCGTTGGACCGCACGGCGATCCTTGGCACATCGCGTGGCGGTTTGAACGCCATGGGTCTGGCCAAAGGTGCAAAGGACCGACTGCTCGGTGTCGCGCTGAACGATGTCGGGCCGGTGATCGACAGCGCGGGCCTGGAATTCATCAAGGAATACATCGGCCGCAATCCCGCTGCCAAAACCCACGAGGACGCAGCCCGCGGCATGGCCCGCGCGTTCCCCGAATTCAAAGGAGTGCCACAGGAGCGCTGGCTGGAAGAAGCCCGCAAGCATTACGTCCAGACCAAAGACGGGCTTGCGATCACCTATGACCCCCACTTGCGCGATGCGACCCTAGCTGCGGGTGACAACATGGCCCCCGATCTCTGGCCGTATTTCGATGCGCTGGAGGGTCTGCCGCTGGCACTGATCTGGGGCGCGAATTCCAATTTGCTGACCGCCGACACAGTGGCCGAAATGCAGCGCCGACGTCCCGACATGATTCTGGGCAAGGTGCCGGGTCGCGGCCATATCCCGTTTCTGGACGAACCCGAGGCCATCGCCGCCTTGCAAGAATGGATTGAGGCCCTGCAATGAACATCGAAATGATCCGCGCCGCGGCACAGCGGCTTGAAGGCCACGCGCGGCGCACTCCGCTACTGTCCTCTCCGTTTCTCGACGAGATCGCGGGGCGGCGCATCTTTGTGAAACCGGAATGTTTGCAACATACGGGAAGCTTCAAGTTTCGCGGCGCGTATAATGCTGTCGCTGCGCTTGACCGCGACACCCGGACAAACGGCGTCATCGCGTTCTCGTCCGGCAACCACGCCCAGGGGATTGCATTGGCCGCGCGTCTGCACGCCGTCCCTGCCGTTATCATCATGCCCGCAGACAGCCCGGCGCTAAAGCTTGCCAATACGGCAGATCTGGGGGCCGAGGTCATTACCTACGACCGCGCCACCGAAGACCGCGACGAAATTGGGGAGCGGCTGGCAAAGGATCGCGGGCTGACGCTCATCAAACCGTTCGACGAACCGCAGGTGATTGCAGGACAGGGCACGACCGGTCTTGAGATTGCCGAGCAGGCTGCCGAAATGGGGATAAGAGAAGCCAACGTGATCGTCTGCTGTGGCGGCGGCGGATTGACCTCCGGCATCGCCCTTGCGTTGGAAGCGGACGCGCCGGGCTTGCTGGTGCGTACCGCCGAACCGGAAGGTTTTGACGATGTTGCCCGCTCGCTCCGATCCGGCAAGATTGAGCGCAACGATGCAACCTCCGGCAACATCTGCGACGCGATCATCACGCCGCAGCCGGGAAACCTTACCTTTCCGATCATGCACCGGCTGTGCGGGCCGGGACTTGTCGTGAGCGAGACCGAAGCCTTGCTGGCAATGGCCCACGCGTTCCAGCGTCTGAAACTGGTTGCGGAACCCGGCGGGGCCGTCGCGCTTGCCGCGGCCCTTTTCCGCACCGATCAGATCGACGGTGACGATGTGATCGTCACCATCTCGGGCGGCAACGTGGATTCTGCAATGTTCACCCGCGCGCTGGAGAGCATATGACCGTCTACAGCCGCCTCTCCTCCGACCACGGGCCGATCATGGCGCATATTCCCCTGAAAGGAGACACCGCATGATGATTTTTGACACCGGTGAGGTACGTCTGCACTACCGGGTGGACGGCCCGGAAAACGGCGCGCCGATCGTGTTTGCGAATTCTCTGGGCACCGATTTCAGGCTTTGGGACAAGGTGTTGCCATTGCTGCCCGACGGCTTGCGGATCATCCGGTTCGACAAAAGCGGGCACGGCCTGTCTTCAACGCCGGCTGCCCCCTATGCGATGGGCGCGCTGATTACGGACACGGAGCGGTTGCTGGATCACCTCAATGTGCGCGACAGCCTGTTCGTCGGCCTTTCCATTGGCGGAATGATCGCACAAGGGCTGGCGATCAAGCGGCTGGATCTGATCCGTGCAATCGTGCTGTCCAACACCGGGGCCAAGATCGGCAACGCCGATCTGTGGGCCGACCGGATCGCAGCGGTCAACAAGGACGGCATCGAAAGCCTCGCCGACGGGGTAATGGCACGCTGGTTCTCCAAACAGTTCCGCAATACCCCGGAGCTGGAGCTGTGGCGCAACATGCTGGTGCAGCAGGCGCGTGATGGCTACACGGGCTGCTGCGCTGCGATTTCAGGCTCGGACTTCTATACGCCGACAAGCAGCCTGCGTTTGCCTGCGCTGGGTATCGCCGGGGATGAGGACGGATCGACCCCGCCCGATCTGGTGCGCGAAACGGTTGATCTTATTCCAGGATCCAAATTCCACCTGATACGTAAGGCAGGTCACCTGCCCTGCGTCGAACAACCCGAGGAATACGCCCGCGTTCTGACGGACTTCATATATTCGACAGGTCATGTCTGACGATGGCTGCCAGCGTCTTTGACAGCCCGCTTTATTCGCAGCTTTTTCCAACCGGTGAGGCGGGCCGGTTGTTCAGCGACAGTGCCACGATCCGCGCCATGCTGCTGGTCGAAGGGGCGCTGGCCAAGGTTCAGGGCCGCTTGGGTCTTATTCCCGAGATCAGCGGGGCGGCGATCCATCGTGCATCGCTGGAAGTGCAGATCGACGCCGGAAGCCTCGCGGCTTTGACGGGAACGAACGGCGTACCGGTACCGGGCCTGGTTGCAGCCTTTCGCGAGGCCATGAACGCCCCTGAACATGCGCAATATATCCATTGGGGCGCTACCAGTCAGGACATTATCGACACCGGCCTCATGCTGCGCCTGCGGCAGTTTCTTGGCCTGGCCGAAGCAAATCTGCGGGCAATTATCGCGCGGCTCGCCGACGAGGCGGACCGCCACGCGCAAACCCCCATGGCCGCACGAACCTATGGCCAACATGCGACCCTCACAAGCTGGGGTGCGGTTTTGGCTGACTGGGGTCACCCGCTGTGTGATTTGCTGGCGGCGCTGCCCAGCTTGCGCGGCGGCGCGCTTTTCGTATCCCTGTCAGGGGCCGCGGGGACGTCCTCAGCGTTGGGTCCGCACGCGGCGCAAACTCGGGCAGCACTGGCAGAGGCGCTGGGGCTGGGCGATCCGCAGCGGAGCTGGCATGTGGACCGGGGCCCGATCCTCCGGATTGCCGACTGGTTGGGTCAGATCGTATCTGTACTGGGCCGTATGGGTGCCACGCTGGTGGCGTTGACCGGTTCGGAGATTGGCGAAGTAAGCCTGGGTGCGTCTGGCGCATCATCGACCATGCCGCAGAAACAAAACCCCGTTGGCCCCTCGGCCTTGCAGGCGCTGGCGCACTGCCAGGCGGGGTTTGGCGCAGCTCTTGCACCGGCGACGCAACATCTGCACCAGCGTGACGGTGTCGCGTGGTTTGCTGAATGGGTGATCCTTCCGCAACTTTGTCTGGGTGCCGCGAGCGCGCTGGAGATCGCGCGCAAATTGACCGCGAATATGAAACCTGAGCCTGCACGCATGGCCGCGACCCTGCAAGGCGGGCTTGGCCTCATCCACGCCGAAGCGCTGAGTTTTGCATTGGCACAAACCATGCCGCGCCCCGACGCACAAAGCGCGACAAAGAAACTTTGCCGTGCGGCTGTCGCGCAGAACACGTCGCTCGCGATCCTCGCCGCTGCGGCATATCCTGATCTGCCGACAGATCTTTTCCACCCTGCCGCGCAGATGGGGCAAGCCCCGGCAGAGGCACGCTCTTTTGCTGCGCGGGCGCGGTCTCTCTGACGCTACAGCTACCGGTCGTTATTGTCCTGCTGACCGTGGTGATCGACGCGCCGATCTCCTCAGGGATGTCCGCGGTGCCACGCTGGCCGAGGCGGCCATCTGGGTCGGCATCATTCTGGCTCTGACGCTGCTTGTCGGCGGCACTTTTGGTCTCCGGTCTGGCGTGTGTCCTTGTCGCGCCGCGAAAGCCCTTGCAGTGAGGTCGAGAATCACATGAACCTGCCGCAGAATTCTCTCCCGAAAGGAAACCCCTTGCCCCTGATCAAAGCCGCCGTCTGCCACGAATTCGGACAACCCCTCAGAATCGAAGAAATTGAATTGCGTGCGCCTGCTATGGGCGAAGTCGAGGTGACGCTGGATGCAGTGGCGATCTGCCATTCCGATATCTCCTACGCGGAAGGTGCCTGGGGCGGGAGCCTCCCCGCTGTTTACGGGCACGAAGCAGCCGGTCGCGTCAGCGCGGTCGGTGACGGCGTGCGCGGACTGGCAGAAGGTGACAGTGTCATCGTGACGTTGATCCGCGCTTGCGGCACCTGCCGCAGTTGCGCAAGCGGAAGCCCGACAATCTGCGAAACTCCCTATGACGGGGACAAGGGGCCGATCCGCACCGCGCAGGGCGGCAAACTGCATCAGGCGATGGCAACCGGCGGCTTTGCCGAGCGGGTGGTCGTGGATCAGAACCAAGTCGTCAAGATTGATGACGATATCCCCAAGGACTCCGCCAGCCTGATCGCCTGTGGCGTGATCACGGGCGTCGGCGCAGTGGTCAATGCCGCCGGTCTGCGTGCCGGTCAGGATGTGGTCGTCATAGGTGCAGGGGGCGTCGGACTGAACGCGATACAAGGCGCACGGATCGCTGGTGCGCGACGGATCGTGGCCGTCGACATGAGCGAAGAAAAGCTTGCTGTCGCACGGGAATTCGGTGCCACCGACGGCGTGTTGGCAACCGGGGCGAAACCATGGTCTGAAGCCAAGCGCGCAATGGGACGTGGTGCCGATGCTGTGATCGTCACGGTCGGCGCAATACCGGCCTATGATACCGCCCCGCGTTACCTGGCAAGCGGCGGAAAGGTGATCATGGTGGGCATGCCTCATTCCGGTGCGATGTCGAGCTACGAGCCGGTGATGCTTGCCGCAACCGGTCAAGGCATGGTCGGGTCCAAGATGGGCGACGTGGTAATCCAACGCGATATTCCGTGGATGGTCGACCTTTACAGCCAGGGACGGTTAAAGTTGGACGAGCTGATTTCAGGACGTTGGAAACTTGAAGACATCAACGAGGCGATTGCCGATACAAAATCGGGCGCAGCGCGTCGGAATGTCATTGTTTTCGACCACTGATCTTGCCGCCCTGTGAGGGTGCTGCGCCTGCCGGGAAAATTCTAAAGAAAAGTTAGGTAAGTAAATGAAGCTTCAGGATCTTGACGTCATTGTCACCTCACCTCCCGCACCGGGGTGGGGCGGACGCTATTGGATATTGGTCAAGCTGACCACCGATACAGGTATCGTCGGTTGGGGCGAATGCTATGCGTCGTCCATCGGGCCGGTTGCAATGACGGCGGTCATAGAGGATGTCTTCGCGCGGCACATGGAAGGCGAAAACCCTGAAAACATCGAATTGATGTTTCGCCGTGCCTATTCGTCCGGCTTTACGCAGCGGCCTGATCTGACAGTCATGGGCGCGTTTTCCGGGCTTGAGATCGCGTGCTGGGACATTCTGGGCAAGGATCGCGACCGCCCGGTGCATGCGCTCCTGGGCGGACGGATGAATGATCGGGTTCGGGCCTACACCTATCTGTATCCCCTGCCCCACCATGACATCGACGCCTTTTGGAGCTCGCCGGACATGGCAGCCGAGTCCGCATTGGACTGCGTAAACCGTGGCTATACGGCGGTCAAATTCGACCCCGCCGGTCCCTACACGATGCGGGGCGGGCATATGCCCGCCATGTCCGACATCAGCCAGTCTGTTGCATTTTGCCGTGCGATCCGCGAGGCGGTGGGCGACCGTGCCGATCTTTTGTTCGGCACTCACGGCCAGTTTACGACGGCAGGGGCGATCCGGCTTGGTCAGGCGCTCGAACCCTACAGCCCGCTGTGGTACGAAGAACCTGTCCCTCCGGATGCCGTCGAGGAGATGGCAAAGGTTGCCCGCGCCGTCCGCATCCCCATTGCGACCGGCGAACGCTTGACCACCAAAGCGGAATTTGCGCCGATCCTGAGATCGGGTGCCGCGACTATCCTGCAACCGGCCCTTGGTCGCGCCGGCGGGATCTGGGAGATGAAGAAGGTCGCGGCAATTGCCGAAGTGTACAACGCACAGCTTGCACCGCACCTTTATGCCGGACCCGTCGAATGGGCCGCGAACATCCAACTGGCCGTGTCGATCCCGAATATTCTGATGGCGGAAACAATCGAAACACCGTTTCACGACCGTTTGATAAAAGGGTCACTTCGCGTGCAGGACGGGTTTGTTCACGCACCGGACGCCGCTGGTCTGGGCATCGACGTCGATGAGGAATTTGCCCGCGCGCATCCCTATGACGGCGACGGTCTGCACTTGCAGATGCAGGAAGCCCCTTGCAATTACGTCAACGGAAACAACTTTGCCGGTGGTGCACCGCCCAAGAAGGGTGATAACCCATAGTGAGCGTCGTAATCGCTTTGGATTGCGGCGGGAAGATTGCCGGCCGAAGCCACTAGGCTTCTGGGCCGGCATCGGCAAGCGTCAACGCATGCAGCGCGGCGGCGTGGGCCTGCTCCAGATCCTGCGGCGCCCGACTTGCCGAGCTCAATCCCACTTGACTGATGATTTGCAATACAAGCCTGCCCGTAGCCACGTAGCTATGCAGGATCGCCTGCTCGCCCCCCTTGCGGGAAAGCGCATAACTCAGAGTGCCGAAGGGTTGCCCGCCCATTTGCGCAGCTTCGATGTCGGAAAAGTCAAAGGCGCGCCCCTGAGACGCCGCCTGGGCGCTGATCATCGCGATGATGCTGCTTTCGATGTCACCCTGGGTAAAGCTGCCCTGACCGACGTCTTGCACCAGAACCTTCGACATGAACCCGCCCTGATGCAGCCAATAGGTGATCCCATCCGTGCTGCCGTCATCTATTCGGGAGAAATCGCCGCCTGCGCAAAACTCGGCCCCCGGTCCTGCCCGGACACAAGAGCCCGCATCTGCCGCTAACGCAACAGACGGTAACAAGAAACACGCCACGGCTGACATAATCGAAAAGACTTTGGACATCTCTGGAACCTTTCAGTTCTTCGTACGTTATATAATTTGTCAAAATTTTCGATTAACACGCAAAAGGCTGTTGGCTAAAATACGTTTTCAGGCTGAATTTTCGTCTCAATGGTGCAAAATTATCTCAGCTTACGCCTAATGCTCGCCGTGTTTTTCACGCGCATCAACCCCCGTGCTCATTCAGCGGCACACAAAACAAAGGCCCGCGCAATCGCTGCGCGGGCCCCAGATCTCGAATGTAATTGGCTTCAGAAGAACGCCTGTAGCCCGGTTTGCGCACGCCCAAGGATCAGCGCGTGAACGTCGTGCGTTCCTTCATATGTATTGACCGTCTCAAGGTTCATCATGTGGCGCATCACCTGAAACTCGCCGGAGATGCCATTGCCTCCGTGCATGTCGCGGCTCATCCGGGCAATGTCCAACGCCTTGCCGCAGTTGTTGCGCTTGACGATCGAGATCATCTCGGGGGCCGCATTGGCGTTGTCCATCAGACGGCCGACCTGCAAGGATGCCTGCAAACCCAGGGTGATTTCCGTCATCATATCCGCGAGCTTTTTCTGGAACAGCTGCGTCTGCGCCAGCGGTTTATTGAACTGCTTGCGATCCAGACCGTACTGCAACGCGGCATGCCAGCAGAATTCGGCCGCCCCCATCGCACCCCAGCTGATACCGTACCTCGCACGGTTCAGACAGCCGAACGGACCTTTCAGCCCCTGCACGTTCGGCAGCAAGGCGTCCTCGCCCACTTCGACATCCTTCATCACGATTTCACCCGTGATCGACGCACGCAACGACAGCTTGTTGCCGATCTTGGGCGCGCTCAGACCTTCCATGCCTTTTTCTAGCACGAAACCGCGGATCGCGCCGCCATGATCGTCGGACTTGGCCCAGACAACGAACACATCCGCGATGGGCGCGTTGGAGATCCACATCTTGGATCCGGTGATCTTGTAGCCGGTGGCCGTCTTGACCGCGCGCGTTTTCATGCCGGCAGGGTCGGACCCCGCGTCCGGCTCGGTGAGACCGAAACAGCCGATCCATTCGCCCGAAGAAAGCTTTGGCAGATACTTCTTGCGCTGTGCCTCGGACCCGTAGGCGTAGATGGGATACATCACCAGAGAACTTTGCACTGACATCATCGACCGGTAACCGCTGTCCACACGCTCTACCTCGCGCGCCACGAGACCATAGCTGACATACGAACCGCCCAGGCCACCATATTCTTCGGGCACGGTGACGCCCAACAGCCCCATATCACCCATTTCCCGGAAAATACCCGCGTCTGTTTCCTCATCAGCGAATGCCTTGATGATGCGCGGCTGCAGTTTTTCCTGCGCGTAGGACTTGGCGCTTTCCTGAATCATGCGTTCATCTTCAGAAAGTTGCTCGGACAGGCGCAGCGGGTCGGACCATTCGAAACGACCCAGATCGGGCGCGTCTTTGGCTTTGAGAATCGGTGCTTGCGAATTCATGTAGATTCCTTTCGATTGAAGGGTCGCTTACGCGCAGTATTGCAGAAAACACGACAAACCTCTATCGCTGCTTTATCCTCAAACCATGAGCAAAACGCATAGATGATCGCCCCGCGCCGCTACCTGCCTTCTGTCAGCGCGCTGCTTGCCTTCGAAGCGGCGGCCAGGCTGGGCAGCGCGACGCGTGCCGCGACGGAGCTGTCGCTGACGCAAAGCGCAGTCAGCCGCCAGATCAAGACGCTGGAGGAACAGTTGGGCGTCACGCTGATGGCGCGGCAGGGGCGCAACCTCGTGCTGACGGAAACCGGATCGGACTATGTGCGCGAAGTACGTGATGTCCTCGCCCGTCTGGCGCAGGCGTCGATCACCGCGCGCACCGAACGGCGTACCGGCACCTTGACGCTGGCGATACTGCCGGCTTTCGCGATGCACTGGCTTGCCCCCCGCCTTGGCAACTTCGCGGCGGCCCACCCGGAGGTAACCGTAAACCTGTCTACGCGGCTGCATCCTTTCAGCTTTGCCACCAGCCGTTTTGATGCCGCGATCCATTTCGGGCACGAAGACTGGCCGGGCGTGCATTTCCTGCCCTTGATGCCCGAAACGGTCGTGCCGGTTTGCGCACCGGATCTGGACGGCGCACCGTTTGATGATCCTCGGCAAATGCTCGGGCATCCGCTGCTGCATCTGGAAACCCGTCCTCGCGGCTGGGCGCGCTGGTTGGCGGAACTGGAGATAAAAGAATCCGCGCCCGGCGGCATGATGTTCGATCAATTCGCCACCATGGCGCAGGCGGCTATCCACGGTCTGGGCATCGCCCTTCTGCCGACCTTTGTTGCCGAACCTTACCTTCGCGAGGGGCAACTGGCGCTCGCCTCCACACAAACGACACAAAGCATAGGCAGCTATTATCTGGTCTGGCCCGAAGACCGCCCAACTCCACCAGCGCTTGCCGCATTCTGCGACTGGCTCGCCGGCCAGACGGAAACCCTTGCAGCGGGCGGTGAGTGATCGGGCGGCGAATTCCGTCAAAACCCGCGCCCCGCCCAAATTCCGCCACATTCAAAGGTTAAATCTAACATAGTTGTAACCGGGTGGGGCCGTCACAAGGAGCATTCTCATGCTTGAAGTTTTTCGTAAGGGCACTGCCACCCTTGCAACTGCACTGATTTTCTCTGCAGGCATCGCCAGCGCCGAAGATCACAGCGTCATCATTTTAGACCAAGCCTATTTCCCGGCGGTGATCTATGTTCAGCCCGGTGACACGGTCGTTTTCTCAAACGAAAGCGGCGGCGAGCACACAATCACCGCCCAGAACGATGCCTGGACAACCGGCCCGATCGCGAGCGGCATGGCTCACCAGGTCCTGATCGAAACGGGCATGCAGTCCGCGTTCGGCGGTCTGGCGGTGGACGCCGTCTATATGGAAGGCAGTCTCGACTTCAACCCGCCCCCGAACAACTGATCCATCGGGCAAGGTACAGAAAAAAGGGTGTCGCCATTTGTGCGACCCCTTGCGCCTAAACCGGCTCGATCAGCTCCGGTCCGCTTGACCGGTTCGAGTTTACGGCACGGCCCACGCGGTGCCATTTCAGCACGTCGTTTTCCGCCGCGCGTATCAGCGGTGCGGCACCGACGCCAGCCTCGCCCAGCCACAAAGGCCAGTCGTTCTGTTCGATGACGACTGGCATTCGGTGGTGGATCGCAGACATCGCCTCATTTGCACCTGCCGTCAGCACCGCGACCGTCCGCATTTCCTGTGCACCGTCCGGCATGCGCCAATCCTGCCAGATCGCTGCCAAAGCCAGCGGCCCGCCGTCTTCGCGCGTAATGTACCACGGATCGCGCCCGCCTTCGGCATCTTTGGTCCACTCATAAAATCCCGACGCCACGACAAGCGCGCGCCTTTCGCGTACGGCCATACGAAAGGCAGATTTCTCTAACACTGTTTCCGCGCGCGCATTGATCAGCAGCGGCCCGTCGTTCGGCTTTTTGTACCACTGCGGAATCAGCCCCCACCGCATCGCACCAAGCCGCCGCGTGCCGTCCGGTGTGAACACAACCGGCACTTGCGTCGTTGGACAGACATTATATTCGGGCACGTCGGGCAGATCATTCCCCGGCGTTGCCGCGAACATATGTGCCATGGCATCCATCGGCAGGGTCAATGCCATGCGCCCACACATTCCCCGCTCCTTTCATCTATCCGTTTGTAAACCGCCGCGCAGGCTGGCAGCATTGCACCTCAATCACAAGAGGTCGAGAATGCTCAGACAACTTGCCCCAATAGCGGCCCTTCTTCTCGGTTCCGCGTTTTTGCTCTTTGCGGGCGGCATCAACGGGCTTGTCCTGCCGGTGCGCGGCAGCGCCGAGGGGTTTTCGGCGTTGTCCTTGGGCCTGTTGGGCACGGGGTGGTCGATCGGATACGTGTCGGGCTGTATCATGGCACCGCGACTGGTGGCCAATGTGGGCCACATCCGCGCTTTCGGAGCAATGGCCGCGCTTGCTTCCGTCTCGTTGCTGGGCAGTGCAATCATGGTGGACGCGGTCGCGTGGATAATTCTGCGTGGCCTTTGCGGGTTCTGCTTTGCCGGGGCGGCAATGATCGTGGAAAGCTGGCTGAGCGATCAAAGCAGTGCGTCCAATCGGGGGCGCGTCTTTGGCATCTATACGATGGTCAACCTTGGTGCTTCGACCGCAGGCCAGATGATGCTGACGCTGGGCGATCCGAACGGCTTTGTCCTGTTTGCGCTTGGTGCCATGTTCTATGCGCTGGCGCTGGTGCCAACCGCTCTCAGCTCGTCCTCGTCGCCGGCCCCGCTCATCTCTGTGCGGCTCGACCTCAAGGCGCTTTGGCGGAACTCTCCGGTCGCGGTCTTTGCGGTCTTCTGGGTCGGGGTGTCCAACTCTTCGTTCGGAACGCTGGCAGCGGTGTACGGCGAGCGGCTTGGCCTGACATTGACGACCATCGCGCTGTTCACCTCCATTCCGATCCTCGCAGGCGCGCTGGCACAGATCCCTGTCGGCATTCTGTCAGACAAGATGGACCGCCGCCGCGTTCTGGTCGGTATCGCAGTGCTGGCGCTGGCCGCCGACATAGGATTTCTGGTCCTGGCTCCCCAGACGCAGGGGATGAACCTACTGCTCGCCGCCATTCTCGGCGGCTCGATCTTTGCATTATATCCGGTGATCGTGGCCCACGCCAATGACCACGCAGCCCCAGGCACTTCCATCCAGATTTCGGGCGGTCTGCTGCTGACTTACGGCATCGGCGGGGTCGTGGGGCCGCTGATCGCCGGTGCGCTCATGGGGGCGGTGGGGCCGCTTGCACTTTACACCGTAACCGCAGGCAGCCATGTCTTGATCATTGGCTACACGCTTTGGCGCATCGCACGGCGCGACCCTGTGAAAGAAGCGGACAAGGGTGATTTCCAGGCCTCAACAGGCGCACGCATATCCACCCCCCAAACGGCCGTTTTGGCGCAGGAAGAAACCGCGCCATAAAAAAGGCGCACCAAGGCGCGCCATTTGCATTTCGTGATGCAGTTTGACGCCAAGGGTGCCAATGACCGAAAGGAGGCCAGAGTGACTTAGCCTCTCGCGCCAAATTCGAACCATGTCTGCTCACTAGGTGAGAGGAGTTCGCTCATCCGTTTCTTGTACATCAATAGGCTTGTCTCATTCAAAATCCCTTCCCACTTGTTGCTGGTTCCGCTCTCGAAAAACTGTGCATTATCCTTCCAAATGGCTTGATCAGCGGAAGGCGCATATTTAGCGGCATTCTCTTTCATCTTGGAAAACGTCGCTGCAGATGTGATTGCGTCGATCAATTCATCCTCAAAGCTACAGCCCAAGGTGTCGGACACAGCCGAAACGGTGTGCCTAAGGTCACGTGTCATATCGGCATAGTGAAAGATGTGGATGTTGGAAAGCGACTGCCATTTTGCAAAGCTTAGATAATGGTTTGCCAGACTTTCCAACGTGTCGCCTATATCCTGAGTCAGCGAAGCAGGTTGACTGACGAACGTCTGGAAACCTTCGTTAATGTCATCCGCAATTTGGTGGCTGAAATGGTCACCTTTCATGTTCTTTATGTGGTTCTGCCCAGAGAAAAACACGTCAATCGGGTGTCGGTAAACGGCCAAATATATACAGTTTTCATGATATGTGATGCCGTCGAGGGGTGTGTGCGTTTTGATATATCTACGGTGTGTCTGGGCCTCAAGAGAACCCAAAACTTCTTCTTCGTCGTTGAACGCACTGTCCAGCCAGCGAGAAGTCGTTCCTATTCCCGGGTTTACGGCGGGGTCACCGAAGATCAACATGCCGCAAATTGTTTGCATCCATGTCGTTCCGCTTTTTGGGGGCGTGCAGATAAATACGTCGCCGGGACGTTGCTCAAATCGCTCCCACACTTTGGAAAAGCTGGTAACAGAGTCGTATTTTTTCGTGCGCTGTGGAAACGGGTTCGTCATCTATCAAATTCCTTGATGGTAATGATGTCGAAGCCATCTACGCAATTCTTGCTTCAGGCGTCTAAACAAAAGTGATTGTTAAGATACCTGATAGGTGCGTAAGTTCCAAATAACTGTCATCTCCAAGAGCACCTTTTCCCCACACAGCGGCCGCTTGAAACTCTGCGCCAAAGGTCCCGAAACCTTCGGGAGCATCTCGCTGTCGGGCGCATACGCTTGCTGAGCCGGTTACTCATCTTCCTCCGATTTTCACCATGACATGCAAAGGGCTGGCACCAAGGCGCGCCCTTTGCCGGTTCTGCAATGCTTACTTTACGGTGATGCGGCCGTCCGTATACGGCGTATAGGCACCGCTCTTGGCCAGAAACTCCGCCGTGACGTCGGCCAGATCGGGACCGAAATCATAGGCATTGTCTGCCGAGATAAACATCTTGTAGCCATCTCCGCCATTGCGCACATAGTTGTTGGAAACGACGCCGTAAACTTTGTCCATTTCGATCGGCGCACCGCCGACCATCACGTCGCTGATCCGGTTGCCGACCTCAGCCTTGCTGTCAATCGTATAGCTGATCCCCGCAACCTGCGCGAAGCGGCCTGCGTCTTCCTCGATCTCGCTGGCACCATTTTCCAACGCCTCGACCACCGTCGCACCTGTCACTTGAAAAGTGGACAGCGTGTTCTGGAACGGCAGCACCGTCAAGACTTCGCCCATGGTGACCTCGCCCGCATCAATGGATGCGCGCAAGCCGCCACCATTGGCGATCGCAATCTCGACGCCCTGGTCCTTGACCCGGTCCAGCATGGCGTCAGCAACGAGGTTGCCCATCGCGCACTCAACCGCGCGGCAGGATCCACGCTCGCCGTCAATCGGCGCGGAAGTTTGTGCAACAACCTTGTTGCGGATCTCGTCCAGTGGCTTGGCCATGTCGGCGATACGCGCAACCGTTTCGGCGTCCTGCGCGACCGAGGCATCGATCAGGATCGGCTCACCCGTGGCCTCGGTGACCTTGCCTGCGTCATCAAAGGTCACGTTCAACTCCCCCAGATATTTGCCATAAGCGTAGGCGTGCACGATGGCCGTATCACCGACCATGGTCGGATACGGGCCCTCTGCCCGCTCATTGGTATTGCTGAGCAGCGTGTTCGAATGGCCTCCCACAATCACGTCCACGCCGGTTGTTTCGCTCGCAACGCGCAGATCGGTGGCATAGCCGGAATGGCTTAGCACGATGATCTTGTTGACGCCCATCTCCGTCAGGCGGTCCACTTCGGACTGCACGGCATCGACGGGATCGGTGAAAACGATATTGGGCCCTGGGCTGGCAAGCTCGTCCGTATCGTCAGGCGTAAGGCCGATCAGGCCGATTTTTTCGCCGCCACGCTCGATCACCGTGGATTTTTCGAGAACATCAGCCAGCAGCGGCTCTGCGCTGATATCCGCATTAGACATCAGAATGGGAAAGTTGATCTCTTCCATGAAGGATCTCAGCACCTCGGGTCCGTCATCGAATTCGTGGTTGCCCACGGTCATCCCGTCATAGCCGAGCTTGTTCATCATCTCTGCGGCAAGCTTTCCCTTGTAATAGGTGTAAAACAGCGTGCCCTGAAACTGGTCTCCGCCGTCCACCAGGATCGCGTTGTTGCTGCGCGCCTTGGCATCCTTGATCGCCGTCACCAGCCGCGCGGTGCCGCCAAAACATTCGCCTGCCGAATTGTCATC
>JAGXFI010000164.1 GCA_024637305.1 Sulfitobacter sp. | reverse complement strand
GATCATCTGGTTCGGGTCGCCCGCGCTTGGCTATGTGATCGCTGCCGCAATGGTTATCAACATGGTCGTGGCGGGTCTGGCAGGGACCGGCATTCCGATCCTGCTGGAGCGTATCGGCGTTGACCCCGCGCTGGCTTCGGGCGCGTTTGTGACGACGGTGACGGATGTCGTAGGTTTCTTTGCGTTTCTCGGCCTTGCGGCGATGGTGCTGCTGTGACCGAACTGGCTCTGCGAAAAGACGCCGCGCGCAAGGCGGCATTCTTGCGGCGCAAACCGCTTTTCGATGCCGCCCCGGCGGCGCAGGCGGGCTATCTCAGCGAGGTTCTGGCAGGCTATCGCGGCGTGCCATTGTCTGGGTTCATGCCCATCCGGACAGAAATCGACCCAACGCCTGCGATGATCGAAGCGAGTGCCTATGGCCCGGTCGGGGTCCCGGTCATCGTAGCACCGGCAACGCCTTTGCTATTCGCGCGCTGGACGCCGGACACGCCAATGACCAAAGGCACCTTTGGCGCGTTGGTCCCGGAACAGCCGGAATATTTCGAGCCCGAGATCCTCATCGTGCCGCTTCTGGCCTTCAACCGCGCCGGCGGGCGGCTCGGCTATGGCGGCGGGTTCTACGACCGCACGCTCGAGATGCTGCGCGCAAAGCGGGCAACGCTGGCCATCGGCTTTGCGTTTTCGGGTCAGGAAACCGAAGAGCTGCCGATGGACGCGACAGACCAGCCGCTGGATATGATCGTGACCGAACAGGGCGTAATCGAGGTTGCGGGGTAGGGGAGCGGACTTGCATGGCGATAGCGGCGAAGGTGCCCGGTTGGTACAGGGTGCGGAAGCGCAGGAAGCCTCCGGTCTCTGTCAAGCGCGCCGCTGGAAGTCTGCGAATACAAAGCGGGCAAGTTCCAGCGCGACGCTGTTGCTCTTTCCGGTCAAGCTTTCGTCGCTTTTCAGATAGGCCAGAGACTGGAACGATTTCTTCGTATATTCACCAATCTCCTCAGGCCCGACGTACCCCATCGCCCAGTCGGAAAATGTCCGTCTTTGGACGAGATTTGCCCACATGAGCGACAGGCTGGTGTGGCGGGGATCATCGCAAATACGCTCAAAATAGCAATTTTCGACTACGCCACGCTCTCCTTCCAGAACCTGAAAGAATAGCTTGTCGTGATACATGAGAATCCCGGTGATCTCGTCTTGGGCATTATTTCGCTGAGAAACGTCCAAGATCTCATAAAGCAGCGTTTGGCTCAATGATGTTTGAGACAGGCTCACATAGGCGAGTTGGTAAAGCATTGCTGACCTCCTGCACGCATCGCCCCTCTGGATGCCAGCATGATAGGTCAGCAACAAGAACCTATTTCACAGCCGGCAAGATATTGCTTCCGATTCGGAAAAGTTCACGAATCGTGTCTTATCAAGCGGGTCAGGAATCTGATCTGACTCCCGCAAAGATTTATCAGGGTCTCGGCTTTGCAGGTCAAACAAAACCCCAAAGGCGCAAGGCTCAGTACCCGCCAGCGCACGATTTTCCCTTGCCGTCCCGCCTTCGCCGCCCTAACCCTCACCCCATGAAAATTCTGTTTCTCGGAGACGTGATGGGCCGTGCCGGGCGGCGTGCGATCACGGAAAACCTTCCCCGCCTGCGCAAAGACTGGAAGCTCGATTTCGTCGTGGTCAACGGCGAGAACGCGACCGGGGGGATGGGGCTGTCGGGCGCGCATGCCAAGGATCTGCTGGAGGCGGGGGCTGATTGCCTGACGCTGGGTGATCATGCCTTTGACCAGAAAGACATGCTGGCCTTCATCGAGACCGAGCCGCGCATCATCAGGCCGCTGAATTTCTCCAAGGCGTCGCCGGGCAAGGGCGCGCGGCTGTTCACGGCACAAAACGGACGCAAGGTGCTGGTCGCGCAAGCGTTGGGGCAGGTGTTCATGAAACGCCCCTTTGACGATCCGTTTTCCGCTTTGGAGCCGGTCTTGAAGGCGCATCCGCTCGGCGGTATGGCATCGGCGGTGATCGTCGATATCCACTGCGAAGCGACCTCCGAAAAGATGGCGATGGGCCATTGGTGCGATGGCCGCGCCAGCCTTGTGGTCGGGACGCATACCCATGTGCCGACCGCCGATGCGATGGTCTTGCCGGGCGGCACAGGCTATCTCACGGACGCGGGCATGTGCGGCGATTATCATTCCGTTATCGGTATGGACAAGGCAGAGCCACTGCGCCGCTTCATCACCGGCATGCCGCAGGCCCGCTTTACTCCCGCGAACGGCGAGGCGACCCTGTCGGGAGCCTATATCGAAACTGACGACAGGACCGGCAAAGCCACGCGAATCCTCGCCATCCGCCAAGGTGGCCATCTGACCCAAAGCGCCCCGTGACGCGACGCGAAGTCCTGCTTTATTCCTTGTTTCTCGCGCTGCTTGGCGCGGGCTGGGGCATCACGCAACCGCTGACCAAGATTGCCGTCAGCACGGGATACCAGCATTTCGGTCTGGTGTTCTGGCAGATGTTCATTGGCGCAGTCGTCATGGCGGGCATCTGCCTGCCGCGTGGCATCCGCCTGCCGCTGCACCGGCGCGCACTGCGGCTGTATCTAATCATCGCGCTGATCGGGACGATTTTGCCGAATTCCGCGTCGTTTCAGGCTGCGGTCCACTTGCCGTCGGGCATTCTGTCGCTCCTGCTGAGCATGGTGCCGATGTGGGCGTTTCCCGTTGCCCTCGCGCTGGGCAACGACACATTCCAATGGCGCCGCCTGCTGGGCTTGCTGTCAGGGCTCGTCGGCGTTTTGCTGATCGTGGCACCTGGAACGGACCTCAGCCTCGATCTGCCTGTCTTCTGGATATTCGTCGGGATGATCTCCGGTATCTTCTACGCTTTCGAAGGCAATTTCGTCGCCCGCTGGGGCACCGAAGGGCTAAGCGCGTTTCAGGTTCTCTGGGGGTCGTCGATTATCGGCACGATCATCATGGCACCGGTCGCATGGGGGTCCGGCCAATTCATTGACCCGCGCATGACCTATGGCGCGCCCGAATGGTCCTTCGTGGCGACATCGGTGATTCACGTCTTCGTTTACGCGGGCTATGTCTGGCTGGTCGGGCGGGCAGGGGCGGTTTTCGCGGTTCAGGTCAGCTATCTGGTGACCGGCTTTGGCCTGATCTGGGCCAAGCTGATCCTGTCGGAGGCTTATGCGCCGCTGATCTGGGGTGCCCTCGGTGCCATGTTCCTGGGCATGTATCTGGTTCAGCCGCGCCCCAAGGTCGTGCTTGCCCAAGCCGATGCCATCGGCGACACTGCACGTTGACCATGCACATCGGGTAACAGGCGCAAACTCATGCAATTTCTGGATTTCTCCCCGGCAACAAGTGCGGTGATCGCGTTGTTGATCGTTTTGGCGATGCTTGTGCTGTTCGTGCGCGAACATTTCCCGACAGAGGTGGTGGCGCTGGGTGGTGCCGCGCTGATGCTGGTTCTCGGTATTGTGCCCTATGAGAATGCCAGGGAGGTACTCGCCAACTCCGCTCCGTGGACCATTGCGGCGATGTTCATCATCATGGGCGCGTTGGTGCGCACCGGCGCACTCGACGTGCTGACCAGCGCGGCAGAGCGTTATGCCCGCACCCATCCCAAACTTGCGGTGACCGTAGTCATCATCATGGTCATGGCCGGGTCGGCGGTGATGAACAACACGCCCGTCGTCGTGGTGATGATCCCGGTTTTCGTGCAGCTGTCCAAGACGCTTGGCGTCAAGGTGTCGAAACTGCTCATCCCGCTCAGCTATGCTGCGATCATGGGCGGATCACTGACGTTGATCGGGACGTCCACGAACCTGCTGGTGGATGGCGTTGCCCGGGCCCAGGGAATGGAGCCTTTCGGCATTTTCGAGATTTTACCCATGGGCATCGCGGTGTGCATCTGGGGGCTGATCTACATGGTCGTTTTTGGCCCGCGCCTGTTGCCCGACCGCGACAGCATGGCGATGATGCTGGGCGACCGGTCCAAGATGAAATTCTTTACCGAGGCCGTGATCCCCCCCGACAGCAACCTGATCGGGCGCGAGGTCAACGGCGTGCAACTCTTCAAGCGCGAAGGCGTCCGGCTGATCGACGTGATCCGGGGGGACCAGTCGTTGCGCCGTAGCCTCGAAGGAGTCGAACTCAAGGTAGGCGACCGCGTGGTGCTGCGCACCCAGATGACTGAACTGCTGAGCCTTCAGGCCACGAAGGATCTGCGCCGTGTCGATCAGGTGTCGGCGGTGGAGACCGCGACGGTGGAGGTTCTGATCACGCCGGGCTGCAAGATGGTCGGCCGCTCGCTGGGGAGCATGCGCCTGCGGCGTCGCTATGGCGTGTATCCGCTGGCAGTTCACCGGCGCAGCCAGAACATCGGCCGGCAGCTTGATGATCTGGTCGTCAGGATCGGCGACACGCTTTTGCTCGAAGGCGCGCCCGAAGATATCCAGCGGTTGTCGCGCGACATGGACATGGTCGACGTGTCCACACCTTCGGCCCGCGCGTTCCGCCGAGGTCACGCGCCCATCGCCATCGGCGCGCTTGCCGCCATTGTCATACTGGCGGCGTTCAACGTGGCCCCCATCTTGATGCTGGCGGTGATTGCCGTGGCGGTGGTCCTGCTGACGGGCTGCATCGACGCGGACGAGGCGTTTTCCTTCGTGGACGGTCGCCTGCTTGCGCTGATCTTTTCGATGCTCGCCGTCGGTGCCGGTTTGCAGGCCTCAGGTGCCATTGAACTGGTGGTCAACGCGATTTCGCCTTTCCTGCTAGGTCTGCCCATGTTTGCCGTCGTCTTCGCGGTCTTCCTGTTGACGACGATCCTGACGGAGATCGTGTCGAACAACGCGGTGGCTGTCATCATGACCCCGCTGGCCATCGGGCTGGCTGCCGCGCTGGGGATCGAGCCGCGCCCGCTGGTCGTAGCCGTCATGATCGGTGCTTCCTGCGCCTTTGCCACGCCAATTGGCTATCAGACCAACACGCTGGTCTACGGGCCGGGTGGCTATAAATTCACCGATTTCATGCGGGTGGGCATCCCGCTGAACCTGACCGTCGGCATTCTCGCCAGTGTGATCATACCGCTCGTCTGGTAAGGATCAGAGCGGCCAGAAAACCAGTATCGCCGGTATCGACACGCCCACCACGATGATCTCAAGCGGTAATCCCATGCGCCAGTAGTCGCCAAAGTTATAGCCACCCGGCCCGAGTATCAGCGTGTTGTTCTTGTGACCGATGGGCGTCAGGATCGCCGATGATGCTGCGACCGCGACGGCCATCAGAAACGGGTCCGGCGACACGTTGAGCGTCTGCGCCATCTGGATGCCGATGGGGGCGGCAACGATGGTCGTCGCCGTGTTGTTGAGCACATCGGAAAGTGTCATCGTTACCACCATCAGAACGGTCAGAACCGCCCATGCGGGCCAGCCCTGCGTCAGCGCTACCAACGCCCCCGCGATCAGTTCCGTGCCGCCGGAGTCCTCTAACGCGGCCCCCAAAGGGATCATCGACCCCAAAAGGACAATTACCGGCCATTCGATCTGGGTATAAAGCTCTGAAAGTGGGATGATCTTTGTCAGCACATACGCCATCACCACGATCCCCAGCGCGACAGGAAGATAGATCAGACCGAAAGACGCCGCAGCCACGGCACCTGCGAAAAGCCCGATCGCCAGCCAAACCTTGCTCTGATCCGTCACCGCAAGACCGCGATCCGCCAATGGCAGCACGCCCAGCCATTCGGTCACATGCGCGGTCGTGTCCCGCGGAACCAAAAGCAGCAGGATGTCGCCCGCGTGCAGCGGTGTCTTGCGCAGTTGCGATGTGATCTTGCGGCCCCGTCTGGAAATGCCCAACAACACCGAACGATGACGCCACGCCAGCCCCACGGCCTGCGTCGTGCGCCCCATCAGCCGCGAATCCTCGGCCACGACAACCTCGATGATCTCGACACCTTCACCATCTGCGAGCAGTCGTGCCTCGCGATCCGTGTCAGCCACCGACAGATCGAGCGTGCTGCGGAATTCATCCAGTGCCTCGGGCCCCGCTTCGAGCACCAGCGCGTCGCCTGCCCGCAGGGTGGCATTGCGGGCCTGACCATACAGGCGCTCGCCATTGCGCGTCAGACCGAGGATGACCACATCCGATTTGTCCGCGGTTTCCTGCAATTCCGCCAACCGCTTGCCGATCTGCTTGCTGTCCTCGGGGACGACCAGTTCGGCGATGTAATGCGACAGATCTTCCGCCTTGAGGACCGCATCTTCGCGCGTAGGGATCAGCCGCCAGCCTATCAGCGCCACAAAAATCAGGCCTGCAATCGCCGCGATGGCACCTACAGGGGCGAAATCGAACATCTTGAAGGGCGCGCCAAGGCTTTCCTCGCGGATCGTCGCGATGATGATATTGGGGGGCGTGCCGATCAGTGTCGCCATGCCGCCCAGAATGGTGGCGAAGGACAGCGGCATCAGCGACAGACCCGGCGCACGCCCCGCCTTGCGGGCGGTCTGGATATCCACCGGCATCAACAGCGCCAATGCCGCCACGTTGTTCATGAACGCCGACAGGATGCCCCCAACGGCCCCCATCAACGTGATATGCGCCCCGAGTGATCGCGAGGCGTCCACCAAAGTGCGCGTAATCAAAAACACTGCACCTGAACGCATCAGCCCCGCCGAAACGATGAGCACCAGCGCCACGATCAATGTCGCCGGATGCCCAAATCCGTCAAACGCGTGTTCGGTGTCCACAACGCCCAAAACCACGCCAAGCAAAAGCGCGCAAAACGCGACGATATCATAGCGGAAACGACCCCACAAAAGCATTCCGAAAACGCCGCCAAATAGGCAAAAGAGGATGATCTGGTCTGTGGTCATGGCATCCTTCGATCCGCGAATAATTACTGCGAAATAGAGTGTTGCTGGGGAGAACCTGCATCCGGAAATCGGGCAGGTCGGTTCATGTGCATACGCGGCCCAACGTGATGATACTCCGGTTCAAGGTCAATCGCAGAAACACGGCGACGCAAGGGTGGTGGCAGGAAGCCATTGAAATGTTCCTTTTGATTCGCGGACCGTTGCGACGGCGTAGATGCCAGCGGCCAACTCAGGTCGTTGGAGCGCCGATGATCCGGCTTTCGCATTGCCTTGAACATTTCTGCTGGAATATAGAGCACTGCAAGAGCATCTGAAAATCGGAGACTATCATGGCAGGCCATTCCAAATGGGCGAACATTCAGCACCGCAAGGGGCGTCAGGACAAGCTGCGCGCCAAGGTGTTTTCCAAGATGTCCAAAGAAATCACTGTCGCGGCCAAGATGGGTGACCCCGACCCTGACAAGAACCCGCGTCTGCGTCTGGCGGTGAAAGAGGCCAAGTCGGTCTCGGTACCCAAGGACGTGATCGACCGCGCCATCAAGAAATCACAGGCGGGCGACGGAGAAGATTACGAAGAAATCCGGTATGAGGGCTATGGCCCCAACGGGGTGGCGGTGATCGTCGAGGCAATGACCGACAACCGCAACCGCACGGCATCGGTCGTGCGCTCCACCTTCACCAAGAACGGCGGTAACCTGGGTGAGACGGGCAGCGTCGGGTTCATGTTTGATCGGAAAGGTGAAATTTCCTACCCGGCCGACGCGGGCGATGCCGACACCATCATGCTGGCCGCGATCGAGGCCGGTGCCGAAGATGTCGAGAGCACGGATGAAGGCCATGTCATCTGGTGTGCCGATACAGACCTGAACGACGTCGCCACCGCGTTGGAGGCGGCGCTTGGTGAATCCGACTCCACCAAGCTGGTCTGGCGTCCCACCACGACGACCGAAATGGACCTGGAAGCAATGCAGAAGCTGATGAAACTGGTAGATGCGCTGGAAGATGACGATGACGTTCAGCGCGTGACGACGAATTTCGAGGCGTCCGACGAGGTCATGACACAACTCGAAGCCGAAGGTTAGGTCGCCAGCCCGAGATAGTAAAGCCAACTGGGCTTCTTGCACGGTTTGCGCGCAACCGGGCGCTGCATGTCGATCTTGGCCAACGTGCGTTTCACATCATCGAGCTTGGAACGTGCGTCGGCACTTCCGGCACTTGCCTGAAGGCGCAGGATCTTGGACTGGGTTTGAAGTGCGGTCTCGATAAATTCGATATCTTTCGAGCTCAGGTCGATCTTGTAATTCGCGTCGAACATTCTTTGGTTCCTTATTGATTGTACGCATATGGTATGTGTCATTCGAATACGCCAGAGCAGAACGATCAGATCACTGTGATGCCTTTGAAATAGGTCACAAATCTGTGTGTCTGTGTAAACTGACCCAGAGGGTTGCGCCGGATGGGACAAGCCGGCTAGTTGCGCGGACCATCATCTTCCAACGGGCTGCCAGATGTTCGCTTCTCTCTTTTCAGGTTTCGCGCTCAGTTTGACACTGATCCTCGCGATCGGCGCGCAAAATGCGTTTGTCCTGCGGCAAGGGCTCAGGCGCGAGCATGTGTTCTGGGTGTGCCTGACATGCGCGATTTCCGATGCCGCGCTTATTGCCGCGGGCGTCGCCGGTTTCGGTGCTCTGGCCGAAGCGGTGCCTTGGTTCGAGACGACCATGCGCTACGGAGGGGCTGCGTTCCTGATCTGGTACGGCACGCAAAACGCGCTCAGCGCATGGCGTGGTGGCGCGGCGTTGTCGGTGAACAGCCAAGCCACACAAAGCCTCAAGCGGGCGATCACGACCATTCTGGCACTGACATTTCTGAATCCGCACGTCTATCTCGATACGGTTGTCCTGATCGGCTCGATCTCGGCACAGTATCCGGACAGGCTGGCATTCGGCGTCGGGGCCGTCAGCGCCAGTTTCGTTTTCTTCTTTTCTCTCGGCTATGGTGCGCGATTGCTGAGTCCGGTCTTTGCACGCAGTCGCAGTTGGCAAATCCTGGATGCGCTGATTGCCCTGACGATGTGGGCGATTGCGCTCAAACTTCTGCTCTAAGCGCTTGAACATGCCGTGAAACTGGGTTCTTGATGGCGCATGGCGACGGCTCTTCCCCACCGCCCGCTGGCTGGCATCTTCTGGATGATCGTCACGGGCCTTTGTTTCATCATGGTAACGGCGCTGGTCAAATATCTTGGCCCGCGGATACCGCCGTCGGAATCCGCCTTTATCCGGTATGCGATGGGGTTGGTGTTCTTGTTGCCGGCGATCGGCGCGCTGCGGTCTGCCCATCTGACACGTCGCCAATGGGCGCTGTTCTCGTTACGCGGGCTCTGCCACGCTGGCGGCGTCATCTTGTGGTTCTATGCCATGGCACGCATGCCCATAGCCGAGGTGACAGCGATGAATTACCTTGCCCCGATCTATGTCACCATAGGGGCGGCGATATTTCTGGGCGAACGGCTCGCTGCGCGGCGGATCGTGGCGATAGTGATGGGATTGTTCGGTGCCGTGATAATCCTGCGGCCGGGTTTCCGCGAGGTCAGCGATGCCCATCTTGCAATGCTGGTAGCCGCAGTGGTGTTCGCCGGATCGTATCTTGTAGCCAAGATCGTCGCGGACGAGGTCAAGCCGTCTGTCGTTGTCGCGATGCTCTCTGTCTTTGTCACCATCGGGCTGACACCTTTCGCGCTGGCCGATTGGATCGAACCGACCGGGCATGAGCTTGCCGTTCTGTTCGGCGTCGCCTGTTTCGCCACGGCAGGCCATTTCACCATGACGCTGGCATTTGCCGCGGCCCCGGTGACTGTGACCCAGCCGGTCACCTTCCTGCAACTGGTCTGGGCCACCGCGCTGGGCGCATTCATGTTCAGCGAACCTGTGGATATCTGGGTGGTGCTAGGCGGTTTCGTCATCCTCGGCTCGGTGACGTTCATCACCTGGCGCGAGGCGATGCTAAAGCAGCGTGTCACCCCGCACAGCCATGAGACCAAGGTCTGATCCACGCCCTCCCGGTTTCTTGATTGACTAGTCAATAAAAGAACTCCACCATCAGGCGAACCTTCATTACGGAGACGAATCTGATGCCCAAGCTTGGAATGGAACCGCTGCGCCGTGCGTCACTGGTCGAGGCTACGATCTCCGAAATCGGACGCACCCATTCGCTGGACGTGACCGTCGGGCAGATTGCCAAGAAGGCAGGCATGTCCACGGCACTTGCGCATCACTACTTTGGCGGCAAGGACCAGATATTTTTGGCTGCCATGCGCCACATCCTGACCGAATACAGCGCCGAGGTGCGCGCGGCACTGGCCCACGCCCGCACGCCCCGCGCCCGGGCCGAGGCCATTGTCGTCGCAAGTTTTGCCGAAACCTGCTTTGCCCCTGCAACCACCAGTGCGTGGATGACGCTTTATGCCGCCGCGCATAGCAACGAAGGCACACGCCGGTTGCTGCGCATTTACCAGCGGCGCCTGCGCTCCAACCTGCGGCATGCGCTGCGCCCGATCTGCACCCGTCCCGAGACGGATGCCGACACACTCGCAGCCCTCATCGACGGCCTCTACCTGCGTGCCGCGCTGTCCGAGCGTGGTTCGGCCGCAGACGCGCGGGCCGCAGCGCTGTCCACTCTTGATCTGCTCCTGGAGTCCAACAAATGAGCAAACCCAACATCCTGATCCTGATGGTCGACCAACTGAACGGAACGCTGTTCCCCGATGGTCCTGCCGATTGGCTGCACGCGCCCAATCTGAAGAAGCTTGCAGCGCGCTCCACTCGGTTCCGCAACTGTTATACCGCCAGCCCGCTCTGTGCTCCGGGCCGCGCCGCCTTCATGTCGGGACAACTGCCAAGCGCCACAGGCATCTATGACAACGCGGCCGAATTTGCGTCGTCCATCCCCACCTATGCGCACCACCTGCGCCGCGCGGGGTATCTTACCTGCCTGTCGGGCAAGATGCATTTCGTCGGCCCCGACCAGTTGCACGGGTTCGAGGAACGCCTGACGACCGACATCTACCCCGCCGATTTCGGCTGGACGCCAGATTACCGCAAACCGGGCGAACGCATCGACTGGTGGTATCACAACATGGGTTCGGTCACCGGGGCAGGGGTCGCGGAAATCTCCAACCAGATGGAATACGACGACGCCGTCGCCTATGAGGCCACCCGCAGGGTCTACGATCTGTCGCGCGGTGGCGACCCGCGCCCCTGGTGCCTCACGGTCAGCTTTACCCATCCGCATGATCCTTACGTTGCGCGCCGCAAATACTGGGATCTCTACGAGGATTGCGCGCACCTGTTGCCGGAAGTACCTGCGATGGATTACGACGATCACGACCCCCATTCGCAACGTATCTTCGACGCCAACGACTGGCGCAACTTCGATATCTCCAAAGAGGACATCCAGCGTTCCCGCCGCGCCTATTTCGCGAATATCAGCTATCTGGACGACAAGATCGGCGAGATTCTGCAAACGCTGGAGGATACCCGGCAAGAAGCGATCATCCTCTTCGTCTCGGACCACGGCGACATGCTCGGCGAGCGCGGATTATGGTTCAAGATGTCCTTCTTCGAAGGCTCTTCCCGCGTGCCGTTGATGATCGCCGCCCCCCAGATGGAACCGGGTCTGCACAGCACACCTGTTTCCAACATTGATGTCTGCCCGACCCTGTGCGACCTCGCGGGCGTCAGTATGGCCGAGGTGATGCCATGGACGAGCGGTCAATCCCTTGTGCCGATGGGGCAAGGCGTGGAACGCACGGAACCCGTGGCGATGGAATATGCCGCCGAGGCGTCCGAGGCACCCATGGTTTCGCTCCGTTACGGTCCGTGGAAATACAACCGCTGCGCGCTTGATCCCGATCAGCTCTTCAACCTTGACGAAGACCCGCATGAGTTGACGAACCTGGCAGACATGTCCGACCACCAGAGCACGCTCACGTCACTGAGGGCCAAGGCCGACGCCCGTTGGGACCTCGCGGCCTTTGACGCCGACGTGCGCAAATCCCAGGCCCGCCGCTGGGTTGTCTATGAAGCCCTGCGCGAGGGCGGCTATTACCCTTGGGACTATCAACCTCTCCGGGACGCGTCAGAACAATACATGCGCAACCACATGGACCTCAACGTGCTTGAGGAATCCAAACGCTTCCCACGGGGCGAATGACGCCCTTTCATTGTTCTTCAAATATCCAATTCCGACCGATCAGAAAGCGCCATCATGCCCTATGACACACAACCTCCCGCCAGCCATTTCATCGACGGTGCATATGTCGAAGACACCGCAGGCACGCCGATCGACGTGATCTACCCCGCCACGGGCGAAAAGATTGCAACAGTCCATGCGGCCACACCGGCAATCGTCGAACAGGCGATTGCCGCGGCAAGGCGGGCGCAGGCCGCATGGGCCGCGATGACCGGGACCGAACGCGGCCGCATCCTGCGCCGCGCCGCCGACATGATGCGCGCGCGCAATCACGATCTGTCGGTCCTGGAAACCTACGACACCGGCAAGCCCTATCAGGAAACCTCTGTCGCCGACGCCACCTCCGGGGCCGATGCGCTGGAATATTTCGGTGGCATGGCCGCGACCCTGACGGGTGAGCATATCCAGCTTGGCGAAGACTGGGTCTACACGCGTCGCGAGCCGCTTGGCGTTTGTGTCGGCATAGGCGCCTGGAACTACCCTACCCAGATCGCCTGCTGGAAAGGTGCACCGGCGCTTGCCTGTGGCAATTCGATGATTTTCAAACCGTCGGAGACAACACCACTCAGCGCGCTGAAAGTCGCTGAAATCCTGCACGAGGCGGGCCTGCCCGCAGGTCTTTACAACGTGGTGCAAGGCATGGGCGAAGTAGGCGCGGCCCTTATCGAGGACCCCCGGGTGGACAAGGTCTCCCTCACCGGATCGGTTCCCACGGGTCGCAAGGTCTACGCCGCCGCCGCCGCAGGCATCAAACATGTCACGATGGAGCTGGGCGGAAAATCCCCCCTGATCGTCTTTGAAGATGCCGATATAGAGAACGCCGTTTCCGGTGCCATCCTTGGCAATTTCTACAGCTCCGGTCAGGTTTGCTCCAACGGCACGCGTGTTTTCGTTCATACCGCGATCAAGGAGAAATTTCTCAACCGTCTCGCGACCCGTCTCGCGAATGCGGTCATAGGCGATCCGATGGATCCTGAAACCAGTTTTGGCCCGATGGTGTCCGAACGGCAGATGAACATCGCGCTGGACTATGTTGCCAAGGGCAAGGCCGAAGGCGCGCGACTGGTCTATGGCGGCAGCCGTGTCGACCGTGACGGGTTCTACATGGAGCCTACCGTCTTTGCCGATGTCACGGACGACATGACGATCGCGCGCGAAGAAATCTTCGGCCCCGTCATGGCGGTGCTCGATTTCACAGACGAAGAAGACGTCATGACCCGCGCGAATGATACCGAATTCGGGCTGGCCGCAGGCGTTTTCACCCGCGACCTTACCCGCGCGCACCGCGTCGCTGCGCGTTTCGAGGCGGGGACCTGCTATATCAATACCTACAATGACGCGCCCGTAGAGGCTCCGTTCGGCGGCTCCAAGAACTCCGGCGTCGGGCGTGAAAACTCCAAGGCGGCAATCAATCACTACACCCAGCTCAAGTCGGTCTACGTGCGCATGGGCGACCTCGAAGCGCCGTTCTGAAGGGGGCAAGATGCAAGCTGATTACGTCATCATCGGCGCGGGAAGCGCGGGCTGCGCCATGGCCTTCCGGCTTGGCGAAGCGGGCAAGTCCGTGCTGGTCATAGAACATGGCGGTACGGACGCCGGCCCCTTCATCCAGATGCCTGCCGCCCTGAGCTATCCGATGAACATGAAGCGTTACGACTGGGGCTACAAGTCGCAGCCCGAGCCGCATCTGAACAATCGCCGTCTTGTAGTCCCGCGCGGCAAGGTCATCGGCGGCTCGTCTTCGATCAACGGTATGGTCTACGTGCGCGGTCACGCCCTTGATTTCGACCACTGGGCCGAGGCGGGGGCCGATGGCTGGCGCTATGCTGACGTCTTGCCATATTTCAAGCGGATGGAAACGTGGCATGACAACGGTCACGGCGGCGATCCCGACTGGCGCGGGACCGATGGGCCCCTGCATGTCAGCCGCGGGCCCCGGCAAAATCCCCTGTTTCGTGCCTTTGTCGATGCTGGAAAGCAGGCAGGGTACGAGACGACCGATGACTACAACGGCGAAAAGCAGGAAGGCTTCGGCCCGATGGAGCAGACCGTCTGGCACGGACGGCGCTGGTCGGCGGCAAATGCGTATCTGCGCCCCGCACTCAAGCGGAAAAATGTCTCACTGGTCAAGGCATTGGCGCAACGCGTGGTCATCAAGGACGGTCGTGCAATCGGCGTCGAAGTCATTCGTGGCGGCAAGACGGAACTGATCGAGGCAGGCTGCGAAGTGATCGTTGCCGCGTCCTCCATCAATTCGCCCAAGATCCTGATGCTGTCAGGCATCGGTCCTGCGGGACATTTGCGCGAACACGGCATCGACGTTGTCGCGGATCGTCCCGGCGTCGGTGGCAATCTGCAGGACCATCTGGAGGTCTACATGCAGATGGCGGCATCCCAGCCGATAACGCTCTATCGACATTGGAACATCTTTTCCAAGGCTGTGATCGGCGCGCAATGGCTGCTTTTCAAAAAAGGCATGGGCGCGTCGAACCAGTTCGAAAGCGCCGCCTTCATCCGGTCCAAACCTGGCGTCAAATATCCGGACATTCAGTACCATTTTCTGCCGATTGCGGTGCGATATGATGGGCAGGCCGCTGCCGAAGGCCACGGCTTTCAGGCTCATACCGGCCCGATGCGGTCGAAATCCCGCGGGCGTGTCAGCCTCTCGTCGGGCAACCCGGCAGATCCGCCCAAGATCGTGTTCAATTACATGTCCCACGCGGATGATTGGGACGAATTCCGGACCTGCGTCCGCCTCACCCGCGAAATTTTCGCGCAACCTGCGTTCAAGCCTTTCGTCAAACACGAAATTCAGCCCGGCGCGGATGTGCAAAGCGATGATGAAATCGACGATTTTATCCGGGAACATGCCGAAAGCGCCTATCATCCTTGCGGCACCTGCCGGATGGGACGGCCCGATGATCGCGATGCGGTGGTCGATCCCGAGGGGCGCGTCATCGGCGTGACTGGCCTGCGGGTGGCCGACAGCTCGATCTTCCCGCGCATCACGAACGGCAATCTGAACGCGCCCTCGATCATGGTGGGAGAGAAGATCGCGGATCACGTTCTTGGCAAATCCGTGCTGGCCGCAAGCAACGACGAGCCGTGGATTCATCCCAACTGGAAAGTATCACAGCGTTAACCTTTCTTAACATCAAGGATTGATCGGGGTGCCGTTTGCGTCCAAATTGAGGGATGTTAAGAATTTGTTCTCTATTTGTCCTTCTTATTGGCTTCGCAGGCCCGCTTTTTGCTGATCCGATCACAGGTCCCATTACTGTGATCGACGGTGACACTTTCCAAGTGGCCGGCGTCCGCATCCGCCTGCATGCCATCGACGCCCCAGAAACCGATCAGCATTGTGTGACCGAACAGGGGGCGGATTGGGCGTGCGGCGGTTGGATAACGCGCGCTGTGCGCGACCAATTCGACGGTGCGCAGGCAACATGCATTCCGCTGGAACTGGACAAATATGGCCGGACTGTCGCACGCTGCAATGCCCGTGGTGTCGATGTCGGTGAATGGCTGGTGTCCGAAGGGTTCGCCTTTGCCTATGTTCGCTACGGCGACGACTACGTCGAGCAGGAAAAGGCCGCCGCCATCTTTGACCGTGGCCTTCACGCGGTGCGCCTCCAATCCCCGTCGCGGCACCGTGCGACACGGGCCAAGGGGCGGATCCCACCGGATGATTCTTGCAAGATCAAAGGCAACATTTCTTCCAGCGGCACACGGATATACCATGTGCCGGGGCAAGAATTCTATGAACGGACCGGAATCCGAGAAGGGCAAGGGGAACGGTGGTTCTGTTCCGAGGCAGCGGCGCAGGCGGCCGGCTGGCGCGCCTCCAAGCGGTGATTATTCCACCCGATACGGCAGCACATCGCGACGGTGCGGATCAACGACAAGGGTCCGCTCCAACGGTGGCACCGCGCGTTGGTGGCATTGCTTGCGCTCGCAGATACGGCACGAAATGCCAATCGGCTCGAACGCGCTGTCGCGGCTGACGTCCAGACCGTCCGCATAGACCAATTGGCCCGCGTGCCGCACCTCGCATCCCAATGCGATGGCATAGCGCCGCACCGGCGCACCGAACGTGCCCCCGGATTTGGAAATGTCCCTTGCAAGGCTGATATAGCGCACGCCATCCGGCGTTTCCGCCAACTGCCGCAGAAATCGGCCCGGCGTCTCGAACGCGCGGTGGACGTTCCAGAGGGGACAGGCACCGCCAAAGCGCGCAAATTGCAGCCGTGTCGCGGAATGACGCTTGGTGATGGTCCCCGCCTGATCGACCCGCACAAAAAAGAATGGCACGCCCTTTGCCCCCGGCCGTTGCAGCGTGGAAAGGCGGTGCGCGACCTGTTCGATCGAGGCACCGAAATGCGTCGCCAAAAGCTCCAGATCGTGACGGCACGCTTTGGCACGCGCCTGAAACGCGCCGTAGGGCATCAGCGCGGCACCCGCGAAATAGTTGGCCAACCCGATCTTGGCGATGTTGCGCGCCGCAGGTGTGTGGAATCGCGCAAGATCCAGCGTCGCTTCGAGCAAGGCATCATGCGATGATAGGGCCACCTGCAAGAGCATCTGAAACGTCTGCGTCTGCGGGGCCGCGCGCGAGGATATCCGGACGGTCTTTGCTTCGGGCTCATAGATGCGAAGTGCTGCGGTGTCTTCGAAGACAGTTGTGATCCCCTTGGCAGACAGCGCCGAAACCGCTGCAAGGCGGACGTTGCGGTAGTTGCCTTCACGGCCTGCGAAATGCTCTGCGGCGCGGTCGACGGCGTCGATATAGTTGTCGCAATAGTGAAAGAAATCGCGCACTTCTTCCCAGGGGGACGGGGCGGCACGGGCGTCCTCGCGGCCCAAAGCTTCGTCGAGAAACGCGAGGCGCTCCTGGGTTTGCCGATAGCTTTGATGCAGCGCCAGAAACGCGCGGGCCAATCCAGGCGCGTTGGACGCGGTCAGCCGCAAATCGGCGAGCGGCGGGCTGATCGTCTCGAATAGCGGATCGGCGAGTGCTTCGCGCATGTCACTGACCAACCGTTCGCCGTCCCCTGCGCTAAGTTCAGTGACGTCAATGCCGAACTCCGAAGCCAGGGCGAGCACCACCGTCGTAGACACCGGCCTGTTGTTGTTTTCCATCTGGTTGAGGTAGGGCAATGAAATTCCCAGACGTGCGGCAAAGTCCTTTTGCGTATGGCCCAATCGCACGCGCAATTCACGCAGCTTGGCTCCTGCGTAGAGCTTTTGTGTGGCCATGATTCCCCGCCTTTGCAACTTTGCAAGCCACGTTAGCGTAGCTTTGCAAACCTTTCGCGGCAAGATGTGCGCAACATGGTTAATGTCGGGTAAAGGGGGGCATTCTCTTTTCGCGCCAGACCACCACCAGGATCGAAGCGACCCCGGCCACCGCGGTCAGCAACATGATCCACAGCAACGGGTAGGCACCTGTCTCGGGGCTTAGCAGATTGCCGGCCAGAACGGCCAATCCCGCCCCGCCACCGATCATGATTGCCCCGCCAAGGCCCGATGCCGTACCCGCTAGATGCGGGCGCACGGACAACATGCCGGCGGTCGCGTTTGGAATGCACAACCCGTTCCCGAGGCCCACGAAAGTCATCATGCCAAAGAACGTCAGCGGCGTGGCATGGCCGGCAAGGAACAGGATCAGCGACAGCGAACTGCCAAAAGCGTTGGCCAGGCAGCCCGCCAGCACAAGCGTATTCACCCCAAACCGCGTCGCATAGCGACCGGTAATGAAGTTGCCCAGAAAATACCCGACAGCGGGTGAACCGAAGGCAAGCCCAAGCCAGAACGGCGACATACCGAAAACGACCGATCCGACGAACGGCGCGCCGCCAAGATAGGCAAAGAACGCGCCGGAACAGAAACCGGCGGCAAGCGAATAGCCCCAGAACCGCGGCGAGGTCAAAAGCTCGGGATATTCGCGGAACTGTTGGTATAGCGTCTTGCCCGACGCGATGGATGTCTCTCCGTGATCGAACAGAACCAGCATGAAGACACCGACGCCAACCAAGAGCAAAGCCCAGAAGCTTGCCTTCCAGCCGAAAAGCTCCTGCAAGGCTCCGCCCAGCGCGGGGCTGATCATGGGCACCACGGCCATGCCCATCGTTACGTAACCAATCACGGAGGCTGCGCGGTCTTGCGCATACATGTCGCGGATCACAGCGCGGCTGATGACCATCGTGACGGCGGCGATGGCCTGACACATGCGGAAGAACAAGAATACTCCGACGCTTGGCGCAAAGATACATCCAAGCGTGGCGATGCTGAACATCACCAACCCCCACAACAGCACCGACCGACGTCCGTATTTGTCGGAAATCGGCCCGATGAACAGCTGGATGATAGCGCTGCAAAACAGATACAACGGAACGGACAGCTGGATTACACTGTATTCCGTGTCGAAATATTCAGCCATGTCCGTCAGGGACGGCAGGAAAATATTCATCACGATCGCAGATGTTCCCGCAAGGAAGATCAAGGTCAGGATATGCGGGGGCGTGCTGCGGTCGGCAAAACGGATCACCGGCGCAGCGGGATCGGTGTGCTGCATGCAAATGCAACTAGTCCCAGCTTTTGCGGATGTCCATCGCAAAACGAGGGTTAGCTGATTTGCAATTTGCAACAGGTTAGCTGCATATAGTTTGCAAATTAGCACAATTGGTCTTTGTCTATCGCGTCGTTTTCGCTAGGTTCGCGCGAGCCTTAGCCACGGAGCACGCCATGAAAGACATTCTCGAACAGCTCGAAACCCGCCGCGAAGCTGCGCGTATGGGGGGTGGTCAAAAACGGATCGACGCCCAACACGCCCGTGGAAAACTGACAGCACGTGAACGGGTCGATCTGCTGTTGGACGAAGGCAGCTTCGAAGAGTTCGATATGTTCGTCACCCATCGTTGCACCGACTTCGGGATGGAGCAGCAGAAACCGGCGGGCGATGGTGTGGTCACGGGGTGGGGCACGATCAACGGGCGGCTGGTCTATCTGTTCTCGCAGGATTTCACGGTGTTCGGCGGATCGCTGTCGGAAACCCACGCACAAAAAATCTGCAAGATCATGGATATGGCGATCCAGAACGGCGCGCCGGTCATCGGCATCAACGATTCCGGCGGTGCGCGTATTCAGGAAGGCGTCGCATCGCTTGCAGGATACGCCGAAGTATTCCAGCGCAATATCGAGGCCTCTGGTGTCATTCCCCAGATCAGCGTCATCATGGGCCCCTGCGCCGGTGGGGCAGTCTATTCGCCTGCGATGACCGACTTTATTTTCATGGTTAAAGACAGCTCTTACATGTTCGTAACCGGCCCGGACGTCGTGAAGACAGTCACCAACGAGGTGGTGACGGCGGAAGAGCTAGGCGGGGCAAGCACACACACGCGAAAATCCTCAGTCGCGGATGCTGCGTTTGAAAACGACGTCGAAGCGCTGGCCGAAGTCCGCCGTCTGGTCGACCTGCTGCCAGCCAATAATCGCGAAAAGCCACCGGTGCGCCCGTTTTTCGACGACCCAGAAAGGATCGAACCGTCACTCGATACGCTGGTCCCAGAGAATGCCAACACGCCCTATGACATGAAGGAATTGATCCTCAAGCTCGCCGATGAGGGTGATTTCTACGAGATTCAGGAAAACTTCGCCAAGAATATCGTAACCGGTTTCATTCGTATCGAAGGGCGCAGCGTCGGCGTCGTCGCGAACCAGCCAATGGTGTTGGCGGGGTGTCTGGATATCGACAGCTCCCGAAAGGCCGCACGCTTCGTGCGGTTTTGCGATGCGTTCGAAATCCCGATCCTGACTTTGGTGGACGTTCCCGGCTTTCTGCCTGGCACGTCCCAGGAATTTGGCGGCGTGATCAAGCACGGGGCCAAGCTGTTGTTTGCCTATGGTGAAGCAACGGTGCCGATGGTTACGGTGATTACCCGCAAGGCGTACGGCGGTGCCTATGACGTCATGGCGTCCAAGCATCTGCGGTCGGATTTCAACTATGCCTGGCCCACGGCAGAGGTCGCCGTGATGGGGGCCAAGGGCGCGACGGAGATCATCCACCGTGCCGATCTGGGGGACGCGGACAAGATTGCCAAGCACACCGCCGATTACGAGGCCCGGTTTGCCAACCCCTTCGTCGCCGCCGAACGCGGTTTCATCGACGAGGTGATCCAGCCGCGCACGACCCGGAAACGGGTGGCGCGCGCTTTCGCATCACTGCGGAACAAGAAGGTCGTCACACCGTGGAAGAAGCACGATAATATTCCGCTATAAAGTCGGGGGTCCGGCCCCTGCGCCGGACCTTCGCCCTGTCTCACGGAGAATCCCATGTCCTCCTCTTTCAAAAACCGGTCCCTCACGATTGCCCATGCCGATGACGGCAAATTCGAAGGCGCGGGTTTGTGGCCGTTCTTTGAATGCCGTGCCCTCGGGGTCAAATCAGCCAGCAAGGGCGCATATGGCGCGCATGTAATCCGTGCAGGGTCCTGCGTGCTGCAATTCGCCACCTTTTACGAAGGGGCGCTATAAGAATGCTTCTGGCACTGATACTGGCGGCCACACCCGCCTTGGCCATAAACGTTCCATCCGGTCAACCGCTGGAGTTGCAGGAGGTGCTGGTGGACCGTCAGGATACACAGACGTGGCTGCGATTCCGTTTTGTCGCGCCTCAAATCGCGCGGGACACGGGCGCGTTGGACTATGCCGATACAGTGCCGGATTTTCTGCATCTGTGCGATGCGCTGGCAGTACCCTATATGGCTGACTATCAGCTAACCGGTGATATGATCGTGATCTCACTGGCCGACCGCGCGACTGAATTCGGTGTGCCTGATCCTGACGTCACCCAATTTTTCGAGGCATTTCGCATCCGCGACGGGGCCTGCATCTGGGAGGAGTTTTGATGCAAACACAACATCTTGCGGCGCATTCTTCATGCCTCGCCTCTTTTGCGGCTTTCCCGTCACAGCCTGCGCGAATGCTGTACGCTGGATATCCCCGGTCCGCACGCTACGGTAAAATGCATATGGGTAGCGGGCTAACCGTACCCAATCCCAACGCGGCAATCGCGGCGCAGCAAGCCCCGCATGGCCGTGCAACAAATGACAGGAGAACCAGATGTCGAAGAGCATCAAATTGTTGGCAGCTTTCGGTTTCATCGCCGTCGTCGCCGCCTGTGCGCGCGAGCAGCAGGTCGAAGAGTTCGTCGTGGTCGATCCCGAGCCCATTTCGGTCGAACCGGCATATACCGGCAAATACAAATAATGACGCGGAAGGACGGGCGCACCACAGGGGCGCGCCCGTCCTGAGCGATGCCACGGGGGCAACCTCATGGCACTAGATTACATGCTGAAGCATCGCGGTTTTCCCGGCCGCCTTTCTGGCACTGATTTTCAATTCACCCTCCGCCGCGCCAATCCCAAGGGAGCCACGCCGCTGACACAGCGCGAGCGACGCTCCGACCGCCGTGCGCCGGATAAGCGTGCCGATATCGCATTCATGGCCGCCTTGTGGGAACATTTCGGGGATCAGCCATTTGAGCGGGGCAATCTCGACGCCGGTCGTCTTTCGTGGCTCTTCGGTCGCGAAGTCCTGCCCGCGACCGATCCGTTTGATCCTGCAAATTACGAATCGATGCTTGTCATCAACGAGAGCGCAGCCCGCGCGGCGTTTCCCGAAGCTTTCGGAGATTAGTAGGCATGTTGTCGCGCACATCTTATCGCCCTGAGCCATTCTCAGCCGGTTTTATGCCGGTTGCCCGTTCCATCTTGGCACATGCCGCGACATACGCCAGCTTTCGGGGTGCGCGGTTTGCAATTTCAGATGCTGCAGGCTGCGCGATTGAGAACCATACCCCTTCCCTTTACGGGCGGCTGGCCCAGGAAACGGGCTCGTCGTCCGCTTTTTTGAAACAGTTAGTGGAACAATCGCCGCTTAGCGGCGTTTTCTTGCTAACACCAACAGGTACAGGAACAAGGCAATGCAAATTCGTACGATGGTTCTTATTCTCGCAGGATGTGCAGGTCTCGCGGCCTGCGGTGACACGCTCGGCGATCAGGCGATCGGTGGTGCTGCGATCGGTGCCGGGGTGGCGGCAATCACCGATGGTAGCATCGGCACGGGTGCGGCGGTCGGCGCGGCTGGCAACGTCGCATATTGCCAAGCCTACCCGCATCGCTGCAACTGACCCAAAGCGCATCCGCGCATCTTATTCCGACCCTCTCCGGCATCTCGCCGGCGGGGGTTTTTTTATGTCTAGCCTAAATCAAAGGGACAGCAATGTTTGACAAGATCCTGATCGCAAACCGCGGCGAAATCGCCTGCCGCGTCATCAAAAGCGCCCGCAAGATGGGCATCAAGACGGTGGCGGTCTATTCCGACGCCGACCGCGCCGCGCTCCACGTGGAGATGGCGGATGAAGCGATCCATATTGGTCCTGCTCCTGCAAACCAGTCCTATATCGTCATCGAAAAGGTGATGGAGGCGATCAAGGCGTCCGGCGCGCAGGCGGTGCATCCGGGCTACGGTTTCCTGTCCGAGAATTCCAAATTCGCACAGGCGTTGGATGCTGTTGGCGTCACCTTTATCGGGCCCCCTGTCGGCGCGATCGAAAAGATGGGGGACAAGATTACCTCCAAGAAGATCGCGCAGGAAGCTGGCGTCAGCACCGTGCCGGGATACATGGGCCTGATCGCGGATGCGGACGAGGCTGTGAAGATTTCCAATGAGGTCGGCTATCCGGTGATGCTCAAGGCATCCGCCGGTGGTGGCGGCAAGGGTATGCGCATTGCCTGGAATGACGAAGAGGCCCGCGAGGGATTTCAAAGCTCGAAAAACGAAGCCGCCAATTCGTTTGGCGACGACCGGATTTTCATCGAGAAATTCGTGACCCAGCCGCGCCATATCGAAATCCAGGTTCTGTGTGACAGCCACGGCAACGGCATCTATCTGGGCGAGCGTGAATGTTCGATCCAGCGCCGCAACCAGAAGGTCGTCGAAGAAGCCCCATCGCCTTTCCTTGACGAAGCAACGCGCAAGGCCATGGGCGAACAGGCCGTCGCGCTGGCGCAGGCCGTTGGCTACAGCTCCGCAGGCACGGTGGAATTCATCGTGGATGGCGACAAGAATTTCTACTTTCTTGAAATGAACACCCGTCTGCAGGTGGAACACCCTGTGACGGAGTTGATCACCGGTGTCGATCTTGTCGAACAGATGATCCGCGTGGCGAATGGCGAGAAGCTGTCGATCACCCAAGGCGATGTGACGCTGACCGGTTGGGCGATCGAGAACCGTCTCTACGCCGAAGACCCCTATCGCGGATTCCTGCCGTCAATCGGGCGTTTGACACGCTACCGTCCGCCTGCCGAGGTCGCCGCTGGCCCTCTCTTGGAGCAGGGTACGTGGCAAGGGGACGCGGCACCCGGCGATATGGCCGTGCGCAACGACACCGGCGTCTACGAGGGTGGCGAAATCAGTATGTATTATGACCCGATGATCGCCAAGCTGTGCACTTGGGCCCCCACCCGGGCGGAGGCGATAGAGGCGATGCGCGTGGCGCTGGACAGTTTCGAGGTCGAAGGCATTGGCCATAACCTGCCGTTCCTGTCGGCGGTGATGGATCATCCCAAATTCATCTCGGGCGACATGACCACAGCCTTCATAGAAGAAGAATACCCCGAAGGTTTTCAGGGCGTGGAGCTTTCGGAGGGCGAGTTGCGCCGGATCGCCGCCGCCACTGCCGCGATGCACCGCGTCGCAGAGATCAGGCGCGCCCGCGTTTCGGGCCGGATGGACAACCACGAACGCAAGGTCGGCAGCGACTGGAATGTTACGTTGCAAGGGCACAGCTTTGACGTGGTGATCGAGGCCGACACCGCAGGGTCGACCGTTCGCTTCGAAGATGGCAAGTCCCTGCGGGTGAGCGGAAACTGGACACCCGGTGACCAACTGGCGACGATGACGGTTGCAGACGCGCCGCTGATCCTGAAGGTCGGCAAGATCTCGGGCGGTTTCCGCATCCGAAGCCGCGGGGCCGACATCAAGGTACATGTGCGCACGCCCCGTCAGGCTGAACTGGCCCGCAAGATGCCTGAAAAGCTGCCACCCGATACCTCCAGGCTGCTTCTTTGCCCGATGCCGGGGCTGGTGGTGAAATTGAACGTGGAAACAGGTGATGAGGTGCAGGAGGGCCAGGCGCTTTGTACCATCGAGGCGATGAAGATGGAAAACATCCTGCGCGCAGAACGCAGGGGAACCGTGGCCAAGATAAACGCAGCCGCAGGTGACAGCCTGGCGGTGGACGACGTCATCATGGAGTTCGAGTGAGGTGCCAGTCACCCGTCCGCATGGCCTGACAGGACTGTCGCCGGCCCGGGGGGGCGGTATTTGCCGGATCGCGCCGCTGATCAGCGGCGCTGGTCGATTTCAGTCCAGGAAATCGCTGTCGCCGTCGTTGCTCTCACGGATCTCGCGCTGCCGTAATGGCATCTTGTCGATACTGCGGGTGATTTCGCGGACATCCCAGGGAAGCGGTTTGCGCAGTTTTATGCCGCCATCCTTGCCAACCAGCACCAGCATGAAGCCACGTGGTCTCAGCAAGAGGCGCAGGGGCGATCGGGCTGCGGGATCGGTATCGACCAGAACAATCACGTCACGCTCCTTGAGCGCATCCTGCCGTTCTGACAGATATTCCATCTGTTCGAGAAAGGCCGGATCTGCTTCGCTGTCGGCGAACACCAGGATCGGCCGCTTTTTCCACTTAAATTGGCTCAAATCTGCCATATCCGCTGGTGCAAACAGCGTTTCAATGTCCGCGTCTGCGGTCTCTTGCGCGTGCGCCGAAACGGCAATTAGTCCCGCGAAAACAGCCGATAAGATGAATTTCATAGCTTCTCCCCTGTGCTCCGATATAAGCCGCGCTGCACAGATTGCGAAGGGGGATAAGTCAGATTTTAACATTAAGCCCCGTGCAACAGGTTTTGCGCCATGACTGTCGCGGTATTCCCCGCGATATTGCCGGCCGGGGCGGCGACCTGCTTTGGGGGCATTGTCAGGGTCATGGATATTATCTTGCACGCGGGCGCGCACCGTACCGGTACAACCAGTTTTCAAAGCTATCTGCGCGGGAATACCGCCTGTCTGGCGGCGGACGGGACAGGCTATTGGGGGCCCAGACGGCTTCGTAAGGGGCTGTTTTCGGGGCTGTTCCCAGGTTCGGGTACTGCGAGGGGCCGCAACCTGCAACGCCGTGCGGAGGGCCGCGTGCAGATGCATCTTGCTCTGGCGGAAAAAGCGGGTGTCGCACGCATGTTGGTGACCGACGAGAACATGATGGGCTCCCCGCGTGCCTGCCTGTTGGCGGGCATGCTTTATCCCGCAGTGGGTGAACGGATGGCGCGGGTTTCGGCGGCGTTCGGCGGACGTGTGGACCGCGTGGTCATCACCCTGCGGGCGCTCGACCTTTGGTGGGCTTCTGTCGCCGCGTATACCGTCGCGCGGGGGCAGAATATGCCCGAACTCCGCAAGCTCGACCAGATCGCCTGTTCCGCGCGGGGATGGCGCGATGTCATTACCGATCTCGCCTGCGCCCTGCCAAACGCGCAGATCATAGCGATCCCGTTCGAACATATCGCGGGCCGTCCTGATACGCTGCTTGGCGTGGCCACGGGACGCGCTGCGCCGACGGCGCAGCGTGCGAACTGGCTCAACCGTTCGCCTGACCTGCGTGACTTGCGTACGCTGCTTTCCGAACGTGGCGGCCCGGTGCAGTCACTGCCGGAGGGCGATGGCCGCTGGCAGCCCTTTACGCCCGCGCAATCCGCAGCGCTGCGCGAGACCTACGCTGACGACATGATGTGGCTTCACGCCGGCGCTGACGGCCTTGCCACCCTGACAGAGGATCCCTTTCGCAAAAGAGCAGGCACCAGCCTGCCGGCGGAAGCCATGACAAGAGGACATGACGATGACCAACGAAGACAAGACAACGTGGCGCAATCTGGCTGAGGGCGAACTGCGCGGCCGGACCATTGATGACCTGACATGGCACACGCTTGAAGGTATCGACGTGCAGCCGATCTATACTGCAGATGATCTGGACGGCGTCAAACATCTTGGCGGTGTTCCGGGGGTCGCCCCCTATACGCGCGGGGTGAAGGCCACGATGTATGCGGGCCGTCCCTGGACGATCCGGCAATATGCGGGCTTTTCCACCGCTGAGGAATCGAACGCGTTCTACCGTCGCAACCTCGCGGCGGGCCAGCAGGGCGTGTCCGTCGCTTTCGACCTTGCCACGCATCGCGGCTATGACAGCGATCATCCCAGGGTCGAAGGAGACGTCGGCAAGGCGGGCGTCGCCATTGACAGTGTCGAAGACATGAAGATCCTCTTTGACGGTATCCCGCTCGACAAGGTCAGCGTCTCCATGACCATGAACGGTGCCGTCATCCCGATCCTTGCCAGCTTTATCGTCGCGGGCGAGGAGCAGGGGCATGACCGCTCTGTTCTGGCGGGCACGATCCAGAACGACATTCTCAAGGAATTCATGGTCCGCAATACGTATATCTACCCGCCGGAGCCTTCGATGCGGATCGTTGCGGACATCATCGAATACACCTCCGACCACATGCCGAAATTCAATTCGATCAGCATCTCCGGGTATCACATGCAGGAAGCTGGCGCGAACCTGGTGCAGGAGCTTGCGTTTACCCTCGCGGACGGGCGCGAATACGTCCGCACCGCGATCGAGCGCGGCATGGATGTCGACAAGTTCGCCGGACGGTTGTCGTTCTTTTTCGCCATCGGGATGAATTTCTTCATGGAGGCGGCGAAACTTCGTGCCGCGCGCCTGCTTTGGTCGCGGATCATGGATGAATTCCAGCCGAAGAATCCGAAATCCTCGATGCTGCGCACCCACTGTCAGACCTCCGGCGTCAGCCTTGCCGAGCAGGATCCCTACAACAACGTGGTGCGCACCGCTTATGAAGCAATGAGCGCGGTCCTGGGTGGGACGCAAAGTCTGCACACCAATTCGCTGGACGAAGCCATCGGCCTTCCGACCGAACACTCCGCGCGCATCGCGCGCAATACCCAATTGATCTTGCAGGAAGAAACCGGTGTCACGAATGTAGTCGATCCGCTGGCAGGCAGCTATTATGTCGAAAAGCTGACCCATGATCTGGCTGAAGCGGCGTGGAAACTGATCGAGGAGGTCGAGGAGCTTGGCGGCATGACCAAGGCGGTCGCCTCCGGCATGCCCAAGCTGCGGATCGAAGAGGCCGCAGCGACCCGTCAGGCGCAGATCGACCGCGGCACCGAGGTGATCGTCGGCGTCAATAAATACCGCCGCGACAAGGAAGAACCGATCGACATCCTGGACGTGGACAACGTCGCGGTGCGCATAGGCCAGATCAAGCGGCTGGAAAATATCCGCGCCACCCGTGACGAAGCCGCTTGCGAAAAGGCGCTCGAAGAGCTTTCGCGCCGCGCGGCCGGTGACGGAAATCTGCTCGACGCTGCCGTGAATGCGGCGCGCGCGCGTGCAACTGTAGGAGAAATCAGCATGGCGATGGAAAAGGTGTTCGGCCGCCATCGGGCCGAGGTCAAGACGCTGGCGGGTGTTTACGGTGCCGCTTACGAGGGCGACGAAGGTTTTGCCGCCATCCAGAAATCGGTCGAGCAATTTGCCGAAAGCGAAGGCCGCCGCCCGCGCATGTTGGTGGTCAAGATGGGGCAGGACGGTCACGACCGCGGGGCCAAGGTGATTGCGACCGCCTTTGCCGATATCGGGTTCGACGTGGACGTAGGCCCGCTGTTCCAGACGCCGGCGGAAGCGGCGCAGGATGCGGTGGACAATGATGTCCATGTCATCGGCATCAGCTCGCAGGCTGCAGGCCACAAGACGCTGGCCCCCCAGTTGGTGAAAGCGCTGAAGGAAGCAGGGGCGGAGGATATTCTGGTGATCTGCGGCGGCGTCATTCCGCAGCAGGACTACCAGTTCCTGTATGACGCCGGTGTCAAAGCGATCTTCGGGCCGGGCACAAACATTCCCGCCGCTGCCGAGGATATCCTGAACCTCATCCGAAAGGCGCGCGATTGATGTGGGCGCTGGACCACCTTGCCGTCGCGGGCGAAACGCTGGCGGTGGCGACGCATCATGTCACGGCCGCGCTGGGCGTAACGCCGCAAACGGGTGGTGAACATGCGGTTTTCCACACGCACAACACGCTTTTGGGGCTGGCGGATGGTCTTTATCTCGAAGCCATTGCGGCAAATCCCGACGCGGCCACACCGGATCGCCCGCGCTGGTTCGACCTTGACCGGTTTCAGGGCCAGCCCCGGCTGACAAACTGGATATGCAGGACCGATGATCTTGATGCCGCGCTGGCACGACTGCCTGACGGCTTCGGGGCTCCGGTCGATCTTCAGCGCGGGACGTTACGCTGGCGAATGGCCGTACCAGCAACGGGGATCCTGCCGTTCGACAACTGCGCGCCGGCGCTGATCGAATGGCAAACGGACCAGCATCCCGCGGCGATGCTGGAACCGTCGGGCTGCGCGCTGCGCCGTTTGGTGGTACAACACCCGGAAGCGGACGCGCTGCGCGATCTGCTGGTGCCATTTCTTGATGATGAACGGATCAGGTTCGAAACAGGCTGCGCCCGTCTGACCGCCCGTTTCGAAACAATCAACGGGAACAGGGTCCTGCAATGATCCGTTCGGCCACGCCTGCGGATGTCCCTGCCATCGCAGCGCTTTGGAACGCGATCATCCGCGACACCACCGCGACCTTCACCACCGAAGAGCGAAGCGAAGCGGGCCTGCAGCAGCTTCTGCAACAGCGACCCCAAGCTGTCTGGGTGGCGCAAGGTGCAGATATCGAAGGTTTCGTCACCTGGGGACCTTTCCGCGCCGGTCCCGGATATGCGCATACGACCGAACATACGATCATCGTCGGCGCGCCCGGTGGAGGGACGGGTCGCGCATTGATGCTGCACGCAATCGCCAAGACGCAGGAACAGGGTTACCACGCCATGATTGCCGCCATCAGCGGCGAGAATACCGGGGCGCAGAATTTCCATATGCGCCACGGGTTTGCCGAGGTTGGTCACCTGCCGCAGGTAGGCCGCAAGGCGGGTCGGTGGCTTGACCTGATCTTGATGCAAAAAATGCTCGATTCCCGCTGACTTCAATCGAATGACAGTCTAGACAGGCCGCATGTCGATTTGGACGCGCATCACCGAGGCACTGGCTGCCCTCACCTCAGGCGAGGGTCTTTCAGCTGTGTTCGACCGGTTGCGCACGCCCCCCGAACGTTCTGTCGGGTTCACCATCGCTGTTATAGCCTTGGGGGCCAAGATGGCCAAAGCGGACGGGCAGGTCACCCGCGACGAGGTTACGGCATTTCGTGAGGTTTTCCAGATCGCCGACGAGGACGCAGGTAACGCGGCGCGGGTTTTTGATCTTGCGCGCCAGGATGTTGCCGGGTTCGAGGAATATGCCGAACGGATCGCGGCGATGTTCGACGGGCAGCTCGACAGCCTGTGCGATCTGCTCGAAGGGCTGTTTCACATCGCGATGGCCGACGGATCCTACCACCCGAACGAAGACCTCTTTCTGGCCCGCGTGGCCGAGATATTCGACCTTCCCGAAGGCAATTTTGAGGCCCTGCGCGCCCGGTTCGTGCCCGATACCTCACCATTGCCTGAAGCCGTTCTGGGCTTGGCTCCCGGGGCAACCAGGGCCGAGGCGCGGGCCGCCTGGTCGCGTCTGGTGCGGGCCAACCACCCCGACGCGCTGGCGGCCCGTGGCGTCCCGCAAGAGGCGGTCCGCATGGCCGAGAAGCGCCTGATCGACATAAACCGCGCGTGGGAAACCATCCAGAAACGCGCGGCCTGATGCGGATTGCGACCTACAACGTCGAATGGTTTTCAAACATCTTCGACGATGACGACAACCTTTACGACGATGCCGGATGGTCCGGACGCCAAGACGTGACCCGCGCACATCAGACTGCTGCGCTGGGGACCGTGTTCAGGGCAATCGACGCAGATGCGGTCATGGTCATCGAAGCGCCGGACCACAACCGCCGGCGCAATACCGTGACCGCGCTCGAAGCCTTCGCGTTACGTTTCGACCTGCGCGCGCGCGCCGCCGTCATGGGCTTTGCCAATGAGACGCAGCAGGAAATCGCCCTGATGTATGATCCAGACGTGCTGGAGGCAGTTCACGCGCCGATGGGCCAGATAACCGGAGCTGCCGGATCCGCGGATGCTCCGCGGTTTGACGGCATCTTGCGGATCGATCTGGACATAGACGCGACCGAGGACCTTGTCGTCTTTTCCAAACCGCCTTTGGAGTTGACGGTCCGCAGCCGGGCAGGATTTGAGTTCCGCATGATCGGTGCACATCTGAAATCCAAAGCGCCCCACGGTGCGAAAAACCCCAGTCAGGTCATGGCATTCGCCATCGCCAACCGGCGCAAACAGCTGGCGCAGGCGATCTGGCTGCGACGACGGATCGACGAAGTGCTGGAGACGGGGACACCGCTGGTGGTCTTGGGCGATTTGAATGACGGTCCGGGCCTCGACGCTTTCGAAGATCTTTTCGGTCGCTCGTCCGTTGAAATCGTCTTGGGCCATGAAACCGGCCGCAGTCTGTTCGATCCGCATGCGCGCCGTGCGCTCGGTAGCAGATTGGGCGCAATGCCGACCACATCGCGGTTCTGGATTCGGCAGGAGAAACGTTTCTTGCAGGCGCTTCTTGACTACATCATGGTCACGCCGGAATTTACCGCGCGCGGGGCACGCTGGCGGATATGGCATCCGCTGGACGACCCCGACTGTTGGCGCGACCCTGTGCTGCGCGATGCGCTCGTCATGGCATCAGACCATTTTCCCGTGACGATGGATTTTGAGGAATGACCCCTCGAAATTCGTCCAAGACAGCCTATGTTCTATTAAATGAAATACATTTCTGTCCCCATATTTGCTCTTTTGATTGCCGCACCCGCTGCCGCTCAGGAAGAGGGCGAAGGTAGATCTCTGATGCAGCAGGGGGCCGAGCTTTTCTTTGACGGCCTGCGCCAGGAACTTGACCCGGCGCTGCGTGAACTGTCTGAGCTCTCGGATGAATTCGGCCCGGCGATGCGTGATTTTGCGATCGAAATGGGGCCGAAGCTGCGCGGTCTCATGGAGAACGTCGAGGATTGGAGCGCTTATCAAGTGCCTGAAATCCTGCCTAACGGCGACATCATCATCCGCCGCAAACCCGATCATCCGCTCGTTAAACCCGACACCCCGACCGAGCCTGCGCCGCAGATAGAGCTTTAGCTCTTCACGGTCTTTACCTCGACTGACGCCCCAAGCGATTCAGCAAGGGAATTGAGTCGCGCTTGCGCCACTTCGCCATAAAGCGGGATCATGTCGGCGGTCAGCCACAGCTCAAGCCGTTTCTTTCGCGGAAACCAACGCATTTCGCCGCGTTCGGCGTCCTTGTCCATCCACAGCATCGCACCGAACCGCATCGCCTTGCCCAACACTTCGGCTTCGTTGCGGGTGGGTTCGTCAAGCATTTCGTAGAGGTCAGTAAACCGCGTGTTCTCGCGCTTGTTCGAATAACGGTGGAGCAGGGCCAATCCGAGAAAAACGCGTTCCGCATGCTTGAGGCCACCAAGATTGGCGCGGGTGGCATTGTCGAAACAGACTTCGGCCCGATAGTCGGGATGCGCACGCCAACTCACGTCATGCAGAAGGCACGCGGCCTTGATCAGCCTCTTGCGCGGTTCCGAGGCGGTTTTGTAAAGGGGCGAGATGAACTGGTTCAGGACCTTGCCAAAACCGGGCATGCGGGCGTCCTTGGCTTCGGCAAACCGGCATGCTTCGATCAAGGGATCGCGGTCGCGCAGGCGTTGCGGCATCTGCTCGTAAAGCATTCCTTCCCGAATGCCATAGCTGGAAATCGCGATGTCTTTGGGACTGAAGGCCTTGACCAGCCTGCTGAGAACCTCCGAAGCGTAGGGCACCAGCGCCATTCGTGCGGAGGAGACGCCAGCGATGCTGCGAAGCTCGTCAGGGTTCTGGGACTTGATGAATTTCACCGTCGCAGCCACCGAGGCGCGGGTCATGCGATATTCGTGCAGCACATGCAACGGGTAGCCGCGGCGGATCATGTCGATCCGCGCAATCGCCCGCCAGGAGCCGCCCACGAGAAACAGGCGGTCCCGCTGGCTGCCGAGTTGATCGCGCAACGTTGTCATGACGTCTTTTATGTGGGCGTTGCGCGCCTTGGCACCGCCCTTGATGTCACGAAGCTTCAACGGGCCCAATTGCGAGGTTTCACGCTTTCCAACGCGCCCTCCCGAAATTTCGGCGAGTTCCATCGAAGAACCGCCGATGTCGCAAACGAGGCCGTAGGCACCGGGCCAGCCGAGGAGGACCCCCTGCGCCGACAATCGCGCCTCTTCGCGCCCGTCGATGACCCAGATCTTGAGGCCGGTTTCGCGATACACCTCGTCGCAAAAATCACGACCGTCACTGGCATCGCGCACGGCAGCGGTTGCAACGACCGAGAGTTCGGACAGACCCATGCCGTCCGCCAGCTTGCGAAAACGCCGCATCGCCGAAAGCGCCCGCACGCGACCCTCCGGCGACAGGTGCCCGGTTTCGGACATGCCGGCCCCCAGTGCACACATTATTTTTTCGTTGTAGAAATACGCGGGTGATCGGGCGGCACCGTCAAAGACCACCAAACGGACAGAGTTCGAGCCGACGTCCACGACCCCCACCCGCCGCAACGCCCGCGCACTGGGGTCTTCAAACAGCGGTTTGCCGAAAAGACCCAGATCCGCGATTCCAGTTTCGGGAACGCGGGCAAGGGGAACATTCTGTGATGACATGGGGCATTTCCGATGCTGGCATCTTCGGGTGCAAACTGGCGCAGTGAGGCAGTCCCGTCAATGCCGTGGTCCAAATGAAAAGCCCCCCGCAGGGGGCTTTGCGTCATGTTTGGCACCCGGCGGGGCCGGTGCGCAACATCGTGGCGGTCCGGGTCTCCGACTTGGGGACGCGGGGTGTTTCTGGACCCTCAGTCCTCGGTATGGGTGAGTTTGGGGACGTCGGAGGCACCGGCGGAACCGCGTCCTGAAAGCGACGGGTTTTCCATGAAAAAGCGATGGCAGTTAAAGGCAAACTGGCCTTCCGGTGTAGGCGGGCGGGTGAAGCTGCCGTTCGGGGCCATGACCCAGCTTTGCGCCGTATCTGCAAGGTTCGCGGCCATGATCTGACTGGTGATCTGGGCCTTGACCGTGGCGTTTTCGATCTCGACCAGCGTTTCCACGCGGCGGTTGAGATTGCGGCCCATCCAATCGGCGGAGGATATGAACACCCGCGCCTTCTTGTGGGGGAGGCCATAGCCGTTGCCAAAGCAGACAATGCGTGAATGCTCCAGAAAGCGGCCGACGATGGATTTGACCCGGATATTTTCGCTCAGACCTTTGATGCCGGGGCGCAATCCGCAGATGCCGCGGATGATGAGGCTGATCTTTACCCCCGCCTGCGACGCGGCGTAGAGCGCGTCGATGACTTCATCGTCGATGACGCTGTTCATCTTGGCCCAGATTTCCGCAGGTTTGCCGGCGCGGGCATGATCGGCTTCGGCCGCGATCATCGCGAGGAGCTTGGGCTTGAGGGTTGTCGGCGATATCGCGAGATTGTCCAGCTTGGCGGGCTGCGCATAGCCCGACAGATAGTTGAACACCTTCGTGGCATCCCGTCCCAAGGCGCTGTCGCAGGTAAAGAGCGACAGATCGGTGTAGATGCGGGCGGTGATCGGGTGATAGTTGCCGGTGCCGTAATGTGTGTAGGTGACCAGCTGATCGCCTTCGCGCCGCACCACGGTAGAAATCTTGGCGTGGGTTTTCAGATCGATGAAACCGTAGACGACATGGGCTCCGGCGCGCTCGAGCCTGCGCGACTGGCGGATATTGGCGGCCTCGTCGAAGCGGGCCTTCAGTTCGACCAATGCGGTGACGGATTTGCCGTCTTCGGCGGCTTCGCACAGGGCTTCAACGATGGGGCTGTCGCGTGACGTGCGGTAGAGAGTTTGCTTGATCGCCACCACATCGGGGTCGCGTGCGGCTTGCGACAGGAATCGCACGACCATGTCGAACGTCTCGTAAGGGTGATGCAGCAACATGTCCTTGGACCGGATCGCGGCGAACATGTCGCCGTCATGGTCGCTGACGCGTTCGGGAATGCGCGGGGTAAACTGGGGCCAGAGCAGGTCGGGCCGCGCATCCGTCACCAGTTCGGCCAGATCGTCGATACCGATCATGCCGTCAATCTCGATCACATCGCGGGGGCTGACGGCCAGCTCTGCCATCACGACCGCCTTGAGCTTTTCCGGCGCGCCTGCGGAATGCGTCAGGCGGACAACTTCGCCACGGCGTCGACGTTTGAGGGCCACCTCGAACTCGCGCACGAGGTCTTCGGCTTCGTCCTCGACCTCAAGGTCGCTGTCGCGCAGGACGCGGAATTCGAAATGGGATTTTACCTTGTAGCCGGGAAAGAGGTCCGGAATTTTCAGCAGCAGCAGATCTTCCAGGGGCAGATACCGCAGGCTTCCGGCGGGCGCGGGCAGGGCGACAAAGCGGTCGACCTGCGCGGGGATCGGCAGCAAGGCCTGAAGGGGGCGCTTGTCCGCTATCCGTTCCAGTTGCAGCGCAAGGACATAGCCGGTGTTGGGGATGAAGGGGAAGGGATGCGCGGGATCGATCGCCAGCGGGGACAGAACGGCGAAGACCTTGTTGAGAAAGACATCATCAAGCGCCAAAAGATCATCTGAATCCAGATCCGCAGCCCTTTCCAGCATGATGTTCTCGGCGTCCATCTCCTTCATCAGGCTGGCCAGCACCGCCTGCTGGGTCTGCATCAGCCGTCGGGCGTCCTGATTGATCAAGACCAGCTGTTCCGCAGGCGTCAGACCGTCAGCGGCGGGGGTCGTATTGCCTGCTTGCGCCAGTTCGCGCAGGCCCGCGACGCGGACGGTATAGAATTCATCGAGGTTGTTGGCCGAGATCGACAAAAAGCGCAGCCGCTCCAGCAAGGGCACACGGGGGTTTTGCGCCTCTTCGACGACACGCCAGTTAAAACCCAGCCAACTGAGTTCACGGTTGAAAAAACGGCCCGGCCCGGTGAGATCGAGATCGGGCATTGCTACGGCGTCCGCAAAGGGTGCCTGGAGGAAATCAGCGTGGGTCATGGCGGCCTTCTGGCACGGATTTGTAAAGGATTTAAGACGAGTATCGCGCGGGTCAGTCCTGATTGTCCAGCACCTGCGCGGCAAGCGCGCGGGTGATCGGCCGTTTGGCTGCAAGGCTTGCCGTGTCCAGATCCGCCACCAGATCGCGCGCGGCGGCAAAGGAACGGTCCATGCGGGTAATCAGGTAAGGGACCAGCTCGGGTTTGGTGGTCAGTTGACGGTCCGCCAGCAGCTTGACCAGAACGGCAGCCAGCAGCGCGTCATCAGGGGGCTCCAGGGTCGCTACTGTCGCCCCTTGCAGGCGGCTCAGCAGGTCCGGCAGCGTCAAGCCCCATGAGGTCACCGGCCCGGTGCCGGTCAGCAAAAGGGCATGACCTTCGGCGCGGGCAAGATTATGCAAGTGAAACAGCGCTGTCTGCGCGTCGGAGCGATCAGCGATCAGCTGGATATCTTCTACAGCGACGGCACCGCGCGCCAGATCGGGTACGTCCTGCGTCCGCAGGGCGGTCGCGGGGACGATCTCGGCACCGCTTGCATCGGCCCAGACATGAACCAGATGGGTCTTGCCGGCGCCTTCGGGGCCCGACAGCACCAGTTTGCCTGACGGCCAGTCATGCCAGCCTTCGATCAGTTTGACAGCCAATGCGTTCGACGGCGCGATCAGAAAATCCTCACGACCCCGTGCCGTTGTGCTTGGCAGGCTCAGGCCCAGTTGCGTGGCCATTTCAGTCGTCTTTCGCGCCGTCTTCGACGATGCCCCGATAAAGCTGGCTTTGTTGGTACTGCGCAACCGCAAAGCGCGCGATGACACCCAGCGCCGCCGCGACCGGCACAGCGACCAGCAGGCCGATAAAGCCGAACAGTGTGCCGAAGATCGCCAGCGCCAGCAGCAGCCATACGGGATGCAATCCGACCGAATGGCCAACCAGACGCGGAGTAAGGACGTTGCCTTCGATGACCTGACCCAGGACGAATATGCCTGCCACGATCCCGATGCTGACCCAGTCCCCCCAGAACTGGAATAGCGCCAACCCGATGGCGAGCAGTCCGCCGATCAGCGCGCCAAGATACGGGATGAACGTCACCAGCCCGGCGACAAATCCGATCACAAGGCCGAATTGCAAGCCGACAAGCATCAGCGCAATCGCGTAATAGGTGCCAAGGATCAGGCAGACCGTTCCCATCCCGCGCAGGAAGGACGACATGGTCGCGTCTATATCCCGCGCCAGCTTGCGGATCACCGGCGCATGATCCCGGGGCAGCATGCTGTCGATCTGCGCCACCATCCTGTCCCAATCCAGAAGCATGTAGACAGCCACGACCGGCACGATCACGAACAGCATGATCACGTTGATGATTGACGCGGCCGATGCCAGCGCCGTCTCAAGAAGCGCGCCGCCCCGTTCCTGAATCGTCGTGCCGACGGTGTTGAGAGACGTGCGCAACGTTGACCCTTCCTCCAGAAGCGACGGGAACCGCTCCGTCAGGACGCCGGTAAAGCGGCGGACGAGGTCCGGCGCGACTTCGAACAGGTTGATGGTCTGTTCGACCAATGTGGGAACCACCAAAAGCGCCATTACGACGAAAATCAGTATGGCGACCACGGTGATCAGGGCCACCGCCATGACCCGGCTGACGCCCAGGCGTTGCAGGCGGTCGGCAACAGGGTCGAGGAAATAGGCGATGGCACCGCCCAGCACGAAGGGCAACAGGACGTCGCCCATGAACCACAACACGACCAGAAAAACCGCAGTCGCGATGCCCCAGTATTTCATCTGTTCCCGGATCGGCAGGGCCATGAATGTCTCCTTGATTTGATCTGACATCGCGCATGGCGGACGTCGTTGCAAGGGGAACGAAGTCAAAAGCACATCAACAAAAGCAGGAGCATAATTGCAAATTGCTTGCATCCGCAAGAATATTGGCATCGCGCAGGCAGATGGATGATGCTAATTCAATAAAAGCGCTGTGGTGCCGGGGTCGTTGAAATGCGGCGAAGCTGGATCAACTCTCCAGACTTTTGCACAGGCTGGTCGCAACCGCGCATCCACCTTCACCTGAACCGTGCCGGGCGCGGGTTCCTTTGGCGGTCACACCGGCGCGGCCCGCGATCTCAACCCACTGCGCACGCCAAGCGGGAAACAAAGTCGCAGGATCACGAAATGCAGGATCAGCAGGATTGGTATCACCACCTCGGTCATCGCCAGCGGCAGACCGGCAATGGTCTGTCCAAAGTAGCTGATACGCATCTGTATCAGGGTGATGCCAATGACAAAACCACACATCGCCAGCGCATACAGGGTCGATTCCAGACCGGTCGGCCGGGCGCTGAAGCGTGCCGCATAAGCCTGCCCCGCCATGATTGCGGCAATGCCCGCCGCCATGATGCCGACGTGGGGAAACGCGTGGTCCCAGAACTTCTCCGCCACAATAGATACCATGGCCAGAATTCCGCTGAGGAGGACGTAAGCACCGCAGAAATATCCGAACGAAGTCACATGCTTTTTCATTGTCACAGTCCTATTGGGCCCCACCCGTGACGGGCCTTGTGCCTGTTAACCAAGCCAACAGCATGACCGGTTCCGGTCATTTCCGCGGCAGCGGGATGCGCATCGCCTGCAAGTGTGCGGCTTTGCCGGGATGGCTTGACACCAACGGGGCGGCGCGCATCTGTGCGGTGACAAGAAACAGGGGGAGCCGGCAAATGCGCGGACAATTCGATGACGATCTCGAAACGCGGCTGTGCCGATACGCCGCCATAGACACACAAAGCGACGAGACCAGCCCGTCGCAGCCCAGCACCGCGCGCCAGATGGATCTCAGCCGGGTGTTGGTCGCAGAACTGGAAGCTATGGGCGCGCATGACGTGACGCTGACGGATTATGGCGTCGTGCTGGCCACCGTTCCGGCCACGGCGGACGGACCCGTGATGGGCTGGTGCGCGCATGTGGACACCGCGCCCCAGTACCATGCGGCGGGGGTCAAGCCGGTGGTGCATCGCGGATACAATGGCGGCGACATCACTTTCGCGGACGCACCGGATCTGAGGCTCTCGCCCGAGATTTCCCCGCATCTGCAAAAGGTCGTAGGCCACGATATCGTCACCGCCAGTGGCAAAACGCTGCTGGGGGGCGATGACAAGGCCGGGGTGGCGATCATCATGACGGCGGCGCAGCATCTGATCGACAATCCCGACATTCCGCATGGTGCGATACGAATGGCGTTCACCCCTGACGAAGAGATCGGACGCGGCGTCGACCCGCGGCTGCCTGCGGACATGGCCTGCGATTTCGCCTATACGTTCGACGGGGCCGGTCCGGGCGAAATCGAGTTCGAGAGCTTTTCGGCAGATCGCGCCACTGTGCGGATCGAAGGGGTAAGCATTCATCCCGGCAGGGCAAAGGGCAAGCTGGTCAATGCGCTGCACCTGGCGTCCAAAATCATTGCCGCGCTGCCGCAGCAGTCCATGACGCCCGAGACGACCGATGGCCGCGAAGGGTTCATCCACCTCACCGACATGGACGGAAGTGCCGCGCAGGCAACGCTCCGGTTTATTCTGCGCGATTTCGAGAGGGAGGGCCTGGCGGCAAAAGGGGCGCTGCTGCGCAAGGTGTGCGAAGCAGTCCAGGAGGGCGAACCGCGCAGCGTCGTGACATGCGAGATCACGTCGCAATACCGAAACATGCGGTATTGGCTGGAAACCGACATGACGCCAGTGGAATTGGCCTATGCCGCGTGCCGTGACGCGGGGATGGACCCGGTGTCGGTCCCGATCCGCGGCGGCACCGACGGGTCACGCCTGACGGAGATGGGGTTGCCATGCCCCAACATTTTCACCGGCATGCAAGAAATCCACGGACCGTTGGAGTGGATATCGGTTCAGGACATGGCCAAGGCCACGCAACTGGCGATAGCACTGGCGCGCCGTGCCGTGACCTGAAGGTGCGGCTTTCGCCGCATTCGACCTTATTTCGCTGATGAGGGGGCGGTGCCCCCTCAAACTCCCCCGGAATCATCCCCTCGTTCTCCGCCACCTGCTGCGCATGGTGATTGCGGGATCTGTGCACATGGCTTAGTCAGGCACGAAAATGCTATTCCTGATGGAGCCTGCCCAATGCGCCTGAGCCGATACTTCCTGCCCGTGCTGAAAGAAACGCCGTCCGAGGCGCAGATCGTCAGCCACCGTCTGATGCTGCGTGCCGGCATGATCAAGCAGAATGCGGCGGGCATCTATTCGTGGTTGCCGCTGGGCTTCAAGGTGCTGCGCAAGCTTGAAAACATCGTCCATGAGGAACAGCAGCGCGCAGGGCATATCCCGATGCTGATGCCGACGCTGCAACCTGCCGATCTGTGGCGCGAAAGTGGTCGTTATGACGATTACGGCCAGGAAATGCTGCGCATCACCGACCGTCAGGGGCGCGATATGCTGTATGGCCCCACCAACGAGGAGATGATTACCGACATCTTCCGCTCCCATGTCGGCAGCTACAAGGACTTGCCGCTGACGCTTTATCATATCCAGTGGAAATTCCGCGACGAGATGCGCCCGCGTTTCGGTGTTATGCGAGGGCGCGAATTCTTCATGAAAGACGGGTACAACTTCGACCTGACGAAAGAAGATGCGCTGCACGCCTACAACCGCCATCTGGTCAGCTATCTGCGCACCTACGAGCGCATGGGCTTGCAGGCGATTCCGATGCGCGCGGACGGCGGGCCGATTGGCGGGGATTACACGCATGAATTTCTGGTACTGGCCGAGACCGGCGAGTCCGAGGTTTTCTATGACAGCGCCGTGACCGACCTGACCTTCGGAGACCGGCAGATCGACTACGACTCGGTCGAGCAGTGTCAGGCCGTGCTGGAAGAGTTCACTACCAAATACGCACGTACCGATGAAACCCATGACGAAGGCCTGTTTAACGAGGTGCCAGAGGACCGCCGCCGCGTCGCACGCGGCATCGAAGTCGGACAGATCTTTTATTTCGGGACAAAATATTCCGACGCCATGGGGGCAAAGGTTCAGGGGCCGGATGGCAAAACCGTCCCGGTCCACATGGGAAGCCACGGCATTGGCGTCAGCCGTCTTGTCGGGGCCATCATCGAGGCCAGCCATGACGACAAGGGCATCATCTGGCCCGAAGGGGTGACGCCGTTTCATGCCGGTATCGTCAACCTCAAACAGGGCGACGCAGAGGCTGATGCAGCCTGCCAGTCGCTCTATGACAGTCTTGTCGCTCTCGGGCTCGATCCGCTTTATGACGACCGCGACGAGCGCGCAGGCGGCAAGTTCGCCACGATGGATCTCATCGGCTTGCCCTGGCGCATTACGGTCGGTCCGCGTGGCCTCAAGAACGGTGTGGTGGAGTTGACCTCGCGCCGCACCGGCGAAAGTGAGGAAATGAAACCGGAAGACGCCATCGCGCGGCTGGCCCAGATTTACGAGGTGACCGGCCCCCTTTGACCCACGCTTGCGCGGCACTATGTCCCTAGGGGAAACTTCGAAAGGAGGTATTGTGCATGCGATTTTTCCTGTTTGCTCTGTCATTGCTGGCCGCTCCGGCGCTGGCACAACCTGTGGATCAAGGCCCCAAGAACGTGCCGGAATTTACCCCGGAATGGCCCAACCAGACCCGCGCGCCCGCGCTGAAAAGTGGCGTTCAGCTGTCGGTCGAGGTGCTGGCGGAGGGGCTTGACCATCCGTGGGGTATCGCGGTCCTGCCCGGTGGTGGCTATCTGGTCACCGAACGCGCCGGACAATTGCGCGTGTTGCGCGACGGAACGCTCGGCGATCCGGTGCAGGGCGTCCCATCCGTGGATGCGCGCAGGCAGGGCGGGTTGCTTGATGTGGCGTTGGCGCAAGACTTCGATGAGAGCCGCGTCATCTATCTGAGCTATGCAAAGCGCATCGAGGATGGATTGACCGCGACCGCCGTCGCCCGTGGCGTCCTGAGCGACGATGCGACTGAACTTGATGCGGTCAGCGATATCTTCATCCAGTCGCCACCATCGCCCACGCCGATGCACTACGGGTCGCGCGTGATCCCCCATGACGGTATGATCTATATCACTACCGGAGAGCATTTCACTCAAACCGAGCGGCAAAAGGCGCAGGAAATCCCGTCGACTTTCGGCAAGGTCGTGCGGCTGAGCCCCGAAGGTGTCGCGCCCCCAGACAACCCTTTCGCGGATCAAGGTGCCATCGCTGCGCAGGTCTGGAGCCTTGGCCATCGCAATATTCAGGGTGCCGCCATCCGTCCCGACGGCGGTGATTTGTGGGTGATAGAACACGGCCCCGCAGGGGGTGACGAGCTGAACCTGATCGAGAAGGGCGCGAATTACGGCTGGCCCCTGATCAGCTACGGCCAGACATATGGTGGCAGCCCCATAGGCACGGGTGAGCCGCGCATGGAAGGCATGACCGCGCCGCGCTATTACTGGGATCCGGTGATCGCGCCCGGGGGGATGATCTTCTATGACGGAGACATGTTTTCTGACTGGCGCGGTGACGTGCTGACCGGGTCGCTCAATCCTGGCGGATTGGTACGTCTGCGGTTGGAAGGCGACAAGGTCACAGGCGAAGAGCGTTTCCTGGACGGCGAATTCCGCGTCCGCGACGTGGCGATGGACCGTGACGGTGCCCTCTTGCTGCTGGATGACAGCAACGGCAGGGTTTTGCGTCTGACGCCGGAGTAGCCTTGTTTCCGGCGCGGCAGGCTGCGCTTGACGGCTTGACGCGCACTGGTCAAACACCCAAGGTCCGCGCGAGTTCATGAGGACCGGATATGGCTGGCAGAACCGCCCCTTTTGCGGGCTTTGAATGGATGATCGCGTGGCGGTATCTGCGGGCGCGTCGCGCCGAAGGCGGGGTCAGTGTCATGACCTGGATCAGCCTGATCGGGATCACGCTGGCAGTCTTTGCGCTTATTGCCACGCTTGCCGTGCGGGCCGGATTTCGTGCCGAATTCGTCGACACCATTCTGGGTGCTAACGCCCATGTAACGGTCTACACCACGGGTGAAGTACGCGCGAACGGCTATCTGGATCGCAACATCCGCGATTACGAGGAACAAGCCGCGAAACTGGAGGCGGTCCCCGGCGTGACCCGTGTCGCACCGCTGGTGCGTGCGCAGGTCATGGCCAACATGCGCCAGTCCAACGCCGGCGTCGAAGTCTACGGGATCGCCCCAGAAAACCTCGCCACGATTCCGCGCATCGCTGATCCGGAAACCGCGCAGGGCGATCTGGACCGGTTTGCGGACGGCATTGCAATCGGGTCAGGTGTGGCCCGAGAACTGGGCGTTTCACTTGGCGACCAGATCAAGCTGATCTCGCCCAACGGCGTCAAGACGGCATTTGGCACCAGCCCGCGCGTCAACGCCTATGAAGTCACCTATATCTTTACCGCTGGCCGCTATGACATCGACCGCACGCGCGTCTATCTGCCCTTGGAAGAAGCGCAGGTGTTCTTCAACTTCGAGGGGGCTGTGACCGAGCTTGAAGTGATGGTGGATAATCCTGACAGGGTGGACGATTACGTCGGTCCGATCCTGCAGGCGGCAGGCGACAGCGCGTTGATATGGACATGGCGCGATGCGTCTTCGGGCTTTCTGTCAGCACTCGACATCGAGGATAACGTGATGTTCGTCATCATGTCCGTGCTCGTCCTGATCGCTGCGATGAATATCGTCTCCGGCCTGATCATGCTGGTCAAGAACAAGGGCCGCGACATCGGGATTCTGCGCACAATGGGCCTGACCGAAGGGTCCGTCCTGCGCATCTTTTTCATCTGCGGTGCGTTCACCGGCCTGATCGGAACGGCGCTGGGCGTGATCCTGGGGTGTCTGTTCGCTCTTTACGCGGACCAGATATTCGGGTTGGTCAACTGGATGTCGGGCGGCAATGCGTGGGATCCTTCCGTGCGCGGCATCTATTTTCTGCCGGCCGAGCTGCGCTTGTCCGACGTGCTGTCGGCAGTCGCGCTGTCTTTGGGGTTGTCGTTCGTCGTCACGATCTTTCCGGCACGCCGTGCAGCCAGAATGAACCCGGTCGAGGCGCTGCGTTATGAGTGATGCGGTCCTCCAGCTCAGCGGCATAAGCAAGGCGTACAAGCGTGGAACGCCGGGCGAAATCACTGTGCTGTCCGGTGTCGATCTGACGTTGCAAGCGGGCGAGATTGTGGCGCTCGTCGCGCCTTCGGGTGCGGGCAAGTCGACGTTGCTGCATATCGCGGGTCTGCTGGACACTCCGGATGCGGGCAGCGTTCGCATCGGTGGGGCCGACATGACCGGGCAAAACGATCGAAAGCGCACCGCCACACGCAGGCGCGATGTCGGTTTCATCTATCAGTTCCACCACCTGCTGCCCGAATTCACCGCGCTGGAAAATATTGTCCTGCCACAACTCGCGAACGGTATTTCGCGCCCCGAGGCCGAGACCCGCGCACGCGATCTGCTGACCCGCACAGGGATTGCCGCGCGCGCCGATCACCGTCCTGCTGCGCTTTCGGGGGGTGAACAGCAGCGCGTTGCCTTCTGCCGTGCGCTCGCCAATGCGCCGCGCCTCCTGCTTGCCGATGAACCGACTGGCAACCTTGACCCCGCGACCTCGGACACCGTGTTTGCCACGCTTCTCCAGCTGGTGCGCGACACCGGGCTGGCCGCGCTGATCGCGACACACAACCTTGAGCTTGCCGCGCGGATGGATCGCCAGCTGCGTCTCGATAAAGGTACATTGCGCCCTCTAAACTCCGCGACTTAATCGCAAATTAACCTTATTCGGAGCGTAGTCTATGCGCGAGCAGAATAGGAAAGTCGCAAATGACTCCACTCACAATACTCTTGCTGATGACAGCAGGGCCAATCCTGTTGGGATTTACCGATCTTCTGGAAGATAATGCGGAAGCGGCGGACGAAACCACCGCACCTGAACCGGTCGACACCGATCTGGTAGCGCGTCTCGACGATGCGCGGTCGCAGTCAGGCGATAGCGGTCCTGTGAACGCACTGCGCGGCACGGATGCGGACGAGACAATGACCGGCATCGACAGCGCCAGTAACTTCTTCGATGCCTCGGGTGGGGCTGATACGGTGACAGGGGCCATGCAGAACGATACGCTTGCCGGTGGCGAAGGCAGCGACACCATAATGGGGGGCGCAGGCGATGATGTCCTTTTCGGCGGGTTTGTGCGCGAAACCCGGCCTGACGATATGGATGCAGACAGCCTTGATGGCGGCTCAGGCGATGATACGCTTTTTCTGGGCGCAGGTGATATCGGGACAGGGGGGTACGGCGCGGATATTTTTGCCACGGTTCAGGACGCGGTGGGCACCATAACTATTACCGACTTCGACCCCGCAGAGGATGCGCTGGTCATCGAAACCGCAGACGCAGGCAGCGTCACCATCGCGCAACAGACGGTTGGAACGGCGGGGCTGACGCTGACGCTCAGCACCGGGCTGACCATCATGCTTGAGGGGTTGGACACCGAACTTGACGCCATGGATGTCAATTTCATCACCGTGGAGCCGCTTGCTTCCGCTTGACGGATGGCTCGCGCTTTGCTCAGACTGAAGTCCCGCCATATCCCGGCGGTTCAACAGCCGGAGCCGCGCATGGCGATCATATCCCTGACCGACATAGAAGCGACGACGGCCCGCGCCCTGCAGGCCGCCGGTGCTGACGCCTTTCAGGCTGCCGAAGTCGCGCGCGCGGTGCGCGAGGCCGAAGCGACAGGCAACCGGATATGCGGCCTTTACTACGTCGAAAGCTATTGCGCGCAATTGCGCTCGGGCCGGGTGAACGGCACGGTGATTCCGACGGTGACGGCGATCCGCCGCAGCGCGGTCGAAGTCGACGCGGGCTTTGGCTTTGCCCAGCCTGCCTTTGCTTACGGGTTGCCGGTAGCACTCGACGCCGCGCGTCAGGGTGGCGTTGCCTCGCTTGCCGTGGCGCACGCGCACACCTGTACCTCGTTGGGGTATTTTACCGGTCAGATTGCTCGCGCGGGCATGATCGGCATCGGCTTTGCCAATGCGTCGCCGATAGTGGCGGCACCGGGCGGCAAGACCCGCGTCATCGGGACCAACCCGATCGCGTTTTCGGTGCCGGACGGGCAGGGCGGGCTGGCCATGCAGTTCGACCAATCCACCACTACCGTGGCGCTTGGCAAGATCACGATGGCGAAGGCAGCGGGTGACTCCATTCCCGAAGGCTGGGCCGTGGACGCGCAAGGCCGGGCCACGACCGATCCTGACGAGGCATTGCGTGGATCGTTGGTGTCGATGGGCGGTTACAAGGGGTGGGGCTTTGGCCTGATGGCCGAAATACTGGCCTCAGCGCTGACCGGCTCCATGCCATCGCGCGATGTCAAACCGCTCAAGGCTCCCGACGGCGCTCCCCATGATCTGGGCCAGTACTACTTGCTGATCGACCCGTCGACGGCGCGGGATTTCCACGGCCAGATGCAGGCACTTGCCGAAGCCGCGGCTGCCGATGATGGCGCGCGGATGCCGGGCCAGTTGCAGCGCCACGATGATCCCGTTGAAGTGGCAGATTCACTTTGGTCCCAAATAGAGGCGCTCGCCGGTTAGACCTGTTGCGTCAGCCAAACTCCGGCCGCCATCAACGCAATGCCCCCCGCACGCGCCAGACCCAGCGGCGATACCTGCGCGCCAAACAGACCCCAGTGGTCAATCGCCGCCGCCGATATCAACTGCCCCAGCAACACGAAGAAAACTGCGTTCCCGATCCCGAAATGCGGTGCGATATAGGTAATCGACAGGATGTAGAACGCGACGAACACGCCCGCCAGAAACAGATGTTTCGGGACGCCGGTAAACCGTCCGAAAGCCTGCGGACCGGTGATCACCGCCACGGTCACGCTGATGACGAAAGCAATCACGAACAGGACCGCCGCCGCGGCAGCTGGCGATCCGACCCGCGCGCCCAACCCGGCATTCAGCGCTGCCAGTACCGGTATGCCGATTCCGGCAATCAACATGATAAATGCGTACTGCGCCATCCGCCGCTCTCCTTGCTTTTCCGGCGCGATCATGCGCGCAGAGCAAACCGTCCGCAAGTTGCGTTTGTGCGTCAGGGCGGTGCGGGTTAAACAGGGTTGAACCAGCATCGGAGTATAGCCAAATGCGCCCTAATCTGCCAGCCGCCAGCCTCGTCGTCGCAGTTCTTGGCACCGTGATCCTCGCCGCGTGTACTGCGCGCGAAATGCCCGGCCCGGACGAGGGCGCGCAGGTTTATGATGCCAATTGCTCTGTCTGTCACGGAGCCTCGGGAAAGGGCGACGGTGCGCTTGCCGGCGACCTGCCAAGCGCGCCCGTCGATCTTACCCGCATCGCGGCCCGCAATGGAGGCACTTTTCCGATCGCCAAAACACTGTCCATGATCGACGGCTATGCCCGCGGTGCCCATGATGGCCGCGTCATGCCGGAATTCGGGGCGGTGCTTGGCTCCGACACTGTTCCTGTTGATGTGAACGGCATCCTGACCCCCACGCCGCGCCCGCTGGCGGCGCTGCTGGAATACCTCGAAAGCATTCAACAACCCTGAAGCGCAAACTGTGGGCCATGGTCGCACCTGCGGGAAGGGTCCTGTCAGCGGCAGATCGTCTCGAGGTCGACACCGTCCCAAGGCAATCCGACTTCGTGCAAGGACTGCGCAGGCAGCGCCGCCACCGGCATTGCCTGACTGATGAGAGCGTGCAAGCGTTCGGTCCGCGCCCCTTGCGGTGCCAGCGCGCGGCAACAGACGAACTCTTCCACGATCGACCCCTGTTGTTCGTACCCGAAGGCGGCGAACTCGGGGGTGTTATCGATATCGAAAAGATAGGGATCGACCCCCGGGTTATGTTCCGACGCGGCACGCAGGGGCGAATATCCCGTGGTCGCACGATTTTGCCACTGCCACACATGCGTCAGCTCGTGACCCAGCAACATCGCGGCGATCAGGCCGATCCGGTCGGGATAGTCCGGCAGGTAGTCATCGAGATACCAGTCCTTGTCGAACAGCACCCGATTGAACAGCGCCACCGCAGCGGGTTTGCTGGTCACGGTATCGCCCACTGGTGGTGGCAGGATCAGCTCGCGGCAGGTCGTTCGCGGCCTTGGCTTGCGCCTGAACGTCACGGCCCGTGTCGGAGCCCCGTCATGTAGCCGGGCGGCCCGCGCTTCGAGTGTATCTCCGAAAATTGTCGCTGCAAAAGCCTGCTCGTTCGGCGTCAAGGGTCGCCCGCAGGAGGCCAGCAAGAACAGGATCATCAGCACACGGATCATGCGCGCATTAGCCCCGCTTTGTCACGTACCTTCAAGCCCCTAACGCGCAAAGGTCGCCGTCACCATCGCCACCGGTTTGCCCGAAGGCTCCGCAATCAGGGTGCAGCGCGCAAACAGCATCGTGCGCCCCGCGCGCGTCACCTCCGCTTCGGCCCGGATCTGGCTGCCGGAGGCTGGTCGCAGGAATTGCGTGTCGAGCGTCACGGTGCCCACCGGCACGAACTCTCCCAAATGCCCGCAACACGCCAGCACCATCGCCGTATCGCCAAGCGCCGTCAGCGCCTGCCCCGAAACGATCCCGCCGGTGCGGTTCAGATCGGGGGTGATGGGCATGCTCAGTACCGTCTGCGCGACCCCGATTTCGGCCACGGTCAGATCCAGCGCCCGCACCCAGGGGGCGAAGTTATCGGTCAAAAAAGTCTGGGCAAAGGCGGGGGTCATGATGGTATCCTGCAAGAGTGCCGATTGATCTAGGTCAGGGCAGTTCACCCCGAACCGCGCCACTATGCAATGAGGACACGAATGGAGCAACGAGATGAAACGCTTTTTTACAATCTGCGCGACTGTGCTGATCTGGGCGGCCCCCGCGACGGCACAAGACGCCGGTGCCGGTGCTGATCTCTACGCGCGCCATTGCGCCACATGCCATGGCGCGGATGCACAAGGCAACGGACCGATGGCCCCTGCGCTGGTGCTGCAACCGCCCGCGCTGAACACCCTGTCCGCCCGCAATGATGGCGTCTTTCCGGTGGTTCGCGTCGTGATGCGCACCGATGGTCGCGATCCGCTTGTCAGTCACGGATCGCCCATGCCCATCTATGGTCCGTTCTTTGAAGGCAACGATACGCCTCTGAAGGCCGAAACCGGCCAGCCGATCATGACCAGCCGTCCCATCGTCGATCTGGTGGCGTTTTTGCGGCAGATACAGCAGTAGCAGCTTGCCAAAGAGGCGGCGTGCCTTCCTTCCATGAAGGCGCGCGTGCTCCTGTTCATCGGAGAAAGCCTAGCTCAATGTGACCCACTTCACAGCCAGACCCGTGCTGATCCTCCTATATGCGAAGGTCATTGGAGGAATGATCGTGATCGAAGCGGACCCGGCGGCTTTTTGACGCCAATTCTCTGATCCGTCCGCCCTCCTTCGTCAATGACGCAATGAGGAGGGAAGCCATGAAGCTGAGGTCCGTGAAGGAACGTATCATTCAGACGTTAACTTTCGAAGCGGTCGGTATCACGCTCGTGGCACCGTCCTACGCCTATTTCGCCGGCAGTTCCATCGGCAAGGGGTTTGCGCTGATAGCTTTGCTGTCGATGGTCATTCTGGTCTGGGCCCCGATCTACAACACATTGTTCGATTTCATCGAGCATGCCTGCACCGGCAGACTGGCAAGCGACCGGCCGCACAATCTGCGGATACTTCACGCGACGCTGCACGAAGTCTCAGCCGTGTCGATGACATGTCCGATCCTCATCTGGGTCGGCGGCCATACGCTTTGGGGTGCGCTGTCCTTCAACCTCGGGCTGACGTTGACCTATACGGCATACACCTACGTTTTTCACATCGTTTATGACCGGCTTCGTCCGGTACGGGGCTGCGGACTGGTCCAGCAAACCCAGTACGCCCGTTCGCAGGGCGCAACATAAGGTCATCCCTGCCGCGCCAAATATATGTTTCTTTTGACTGTTCAGATGAAGAAGCTGCGGAAAGCTTACCGTAAACCTCGACCCGCCTCAGACATCCAGCTCCTCTACGAACCGCGCGTTTTCCTGAATATACTGGAACCGCAGTTCCGGCTTCTTGCCCATCAGCCGTTCCACCAGATCGCCGGTCTCTCCGGGCAGGTCTTCGTCCACCGTCACGCGGATCAGCTTGCGGGTGGCGGGGTCCATCGTCGTCTCCTTGAGGTCCTTCGCGTCCATCTCGCCCAGACCCTTGAATCGTTGCACGTCGATCTTGCCCTTGCCGCCGAGTCCCACCTCTAGCAGGCGATTCTTTTCCGCGTCATCCGCCACATAGACCCGCCGCGGGCCCTGCGTCAGGCGGTAGAGCGGCGGGCAGGCCAGATACAGGTGCCCCGCGTCGATCATCGGGCGCATCTGGGTGAAGAAGAACGTCATCAGCAACGCCGCGATATGCGCGCCGTCAACATCCGCGTCCGTCATGATGATGATCTTGTCATAGCGCAGATCGTCTAGCTTGAATTTCGTCCCCATCCCGACACCAAGCGCCTCGCAGAGGTCGGAAATCTCGGCATTGGTGTTGAGCTTGCCGGAGGCCGCGCCCAGCACGTTCAATATCTTGCCCTTGAGCGGCAGTAGCGCCTGATTGTTCCGGTTGCGCGCGCCCTTGCCGGACCCGCCCGCTGAATCACCCTCCACGATGAACAATTCGGTACCCTCACGGGTCTTTGACGTACAATCGGTCAATTTACCCGGCAACCGCAGCTTTTTCGTCGCCGTCTTACGCGCTGTCTCTTTTTCCTGCCGGCGGCGCAGGCGTTCTTCGGCACGCAGCACCAGAAAATCGAGAATCGCCCCCGCGGATTTCGTATCCGCTGCCAGCCAGTTGTCGAAATGGTCACGCACCGCGTTCTCGACCATGCGCTGTGCCTCGGTTGTGGCTAGCCGGTCCTTGGTCTGGCCGACGAATTCCGGCTCGCGGATAAAGCACGACACCAGCGCGCAGCCGCCGGTTATCAGGTCTTCGCGTGTGATCGTGGCGGCCTTGCGGTTGCCGACGAGTTCTCCGTAGGCCTTGATCCCTTTCAGGATTGCAGCCCAAAAACCGGCCTCGTGCGTGCCGCCTTCAGGTGTGGGGATCGTGTTGCAATAAGACTGGATGAATCCGTCGCGCGACGGCGTCCAGTTGATTGCCCATTCGACCTTTCCGGGGACGTTGAACTTGTCCTTGAAATCCACCAAACCGCCGAAGGGTGCGTCCGCATAGGTCGTCGATCCGCCAAGCGTTTCGTTCAGGTAATCCGACAAGCCACCGGGGAAATGGAAGGACGCCTCCATCGGTGTGTCGCCATCCTCCAGTGCCGATTTCCATCGGATTTCAACGCCGGAAAACAGATAGGCCTTGGACCGCGCCATCGCAAACAGCCGCGCCGGGCGCAATTTGAGCGATCCGAAGATTTCCGGATCGGGGTGGAATGTAACGGCCGTGCCGCGACGGTTCGGTGCCGCGCCGATCTTTTCCAGCTTGCCCTGTGGCAACCCGCGCGAAAACTCCATCGCAAAAAGCTCGCGGTTGCGCGCGACCTCGACCCGCAGATGATCGGACAGCGCGTTGACGACCGATGATCCGACCCCGTGCAGGCCCCCGGACGTCTCATAGGAATCACCCGAAAACTTGCCGCCCGCGTTGAGCGTACAAAAGATGATCTCAAGGGCCGACTTGGCCGGATCCTTGGGGTGCGGATCGATGGGGATGCCGCGCCCGTTGTCGCGCACGGTGACATGACCATTGTCGTGCAATTCCAGTTCGATCCACGTGGCATGACCCGCGACAGCCTCGTCCATCGAGTTGTCGACGATTTCGGCCACCATGTGATGCAGCGCGCGGTCGTCCTTGCCGCCGATATACATGCCGGGGCGCAGGCGGACATGCTCCATATCCTCCAGCACCTGGATGGAGGAAGCATCGTAATCGCTGGATTTCTGGCCGGAAAGGAGGTCGGTCATGGGCTGCTCTGGCTCGCTTTTGATTAGCGGGCACTATGCCAGAGGGGTAAGGGCAGGGAAAGGGGCCAAAGGGTCTTGCCCGCGCCACGAGCGCAGGTGACCGGGATGCCCCCGTGCTCGACGGAGCAGTCGCCAGATCGCAACGGGTTATGCCGAAGGCAACCAATCGAGGATGACCCGGGCCACTTCATCGGGTTTCTGGTGATGCAGCCAATGATCCGCGCCTGCGATTTCAACGCGCGTGAGATCGGGTGCGAAATTCTCCAGGCCTTTTGTGGCTTCCGGCAACAAGGCCGTGTCATCCACACCCCAGATCAGCAAGTGCGGGCACCCTATACAAAGCTTGTCGACAGGGAATTCCGGCAGTCCCTCCAGAGGTTTGCCCACTTCGCCCACTTGCAATGTCGACGCGCGATACCAGTTGATCATCGCCCCCAGTCGGGCCGTATCGCCCCAGGCACGTATGTAGCCTTCCAACACGTCGCCCTGCATCCAGCCCATATCCATTTTGGCCGAGAAAAGCGCCTGCAATCGGGCAAATCCGTCCGCCGCCAGAATGTCTTCGGACCCTTCGCGGCGCAGAAAGTGGATATATTGCGATGCCTCCGTCTGTGCGCCGCCAGCCGCCATCGCCGTCTGGAAAGGCACCGGATGCACGCCGTTCATAATAATCAGCCGTTCCACGAGATCGGGCCGTGATATTGCCAGCGCATAGGCCACCGATGCCCCCCAATCATGCCCCAGCACGATCACGGGTTCATCGCCGATCAGCGCCGCCATATCCGACACCAATGCCGATATGCGGTAATTCTCCGTCCCTTCGGGTGCCCAGCTTTGCCCATAGCCCCGCTGGTCGGGTGCGATGCAGTGATACTGCGCTGACAATTTTTCCGCGAGCTCTGCCCAAGCGCCGCCATATTCCGGAAACCCGTGCAGCATCAGCAGCCTTGGCAGGCCAGCGTCACCCCATCGGCGCACGTGGAACGGCTGCCCGTTCAGCGTCTCGAATCCTTGCCTCATTGCCGTTCTCCCTTGTTGTTCTTACAGCCTGACGCCGCGCGGTCAGCGTTGCAACCTGCGCTTATCCTGGCACCGGATATCGCAATGGCAGGCTCCCTTGCCGGCCCCGGGCGGTTGCCCTCCGCTACAACATCGCGCACAGGTACCTTACGGCCGCGCTCGCCTTGCTGACCAGTCTGCCTGTCGCGCTGATCTGGATTGCCCATATCGCCATCGACCGCGCGATTGGCTATGGCCTGAAATACGGCGAGAGGTTCAAATCCGCTCATTTGGCCCGCCGCTGACCCTTTTCACGAACGCGGTCCACGGCTAAGGGGAGGGTATGTCCAAACGTATGTCCTATCCCGCCCATATCCGCGCCATTTCGGCGCTGGGCTTGCCGTTGATCGGCGGGCACCTCGCGCAGATGGCGATCGGGGTCACGGATACCGTGATGATGGGCTGGTATTCGGTCGAGGGACTGGCGGCGGTCACGCTGGCTTCCACCTATTTCTTTGTGTTGTTCATCTTCGGTTCGGGATTTGCCTGGGCGGTCATGCCGATGGTCGCCAGCTTTGCGGCCGAAGACGATGAAATCTCGGTGCGCCGCGCGACACGGATGGGGTTATGGTTGTCGCTCGGCTTTGCCGCCTGTGCGCTGCCGCTGATGATCTGGGCGCGGCCCGTTCTGGACCTTCTGGGCCAGAGCGAACAGATCGCGACCGACGCGGGTGCCTATCTGGCCGTCGTAGGCTGGGGCATCGTGCCTGCGCTTTTCGTGATGGTGCTGAAATCCTATCTTGCCGCGCTGGAGCGTACGCAGGTTGTGCTGTGGATCACTGTCGTCGCGGCGATAACAAATGCCCTTGCGAATTACGCGCTTATCTTTGGCAACTGGGGCGCGCCGGAACTGGGGGTGGTCGGTGCCGCCGTCGCTTCCGTCACCACCCAGGTCGTGTCGCTTGTTGGGGTGGTCGCCTATGTGCTTTTCGTTTTGCCGCAGCACCAGATCTTTGTGCGGTTGTGGCGCGCAGATACCGAAATGCTGCGCCGCGTGTTTGCGCTGGGCTGGCCAATCGGGCTGACGTCGCTGAGCGAAGTCGGGCTTTTTGCTGCCTCCGCCATGATGATGGGCTGGCTGGGCACCGTGCCGTTGGCCGCGCATGGCATTGCAGTGCAGCTGGCGTCGATTACCTTCATGGTCCATCTGGGGCTCAGCAACGTGGCCACGATCCGCGCCGGCAACGCCTACGGTCGCCGCGATGTCGCGCATCTGGCGCGGGGGGCCAAGGTGTCCACCGCCTTGTCCATTTTCTTTGCCAGCCTCACGATTGCGCTGTTCATGCTGGCACCTGAACTGCTCATCTCTGCGTTCATTCAACAAGACGACCCCGCGCGCGCGCAGATCCTCGCGATCGGCACCGGCCTGTTGGTCATGGCGGCCCTGTTTCAGTTGGTCGACGGCGCACAGGTCATTGCGCTGGGCGTGCTGCGCGGGGTCCAAGATACCCAGATTCCGATGATTTTTGCGGCAATCAGCTATTGGGTGATCGGCGTCCCCTGTTCCTATCTTCTGGGCTTTACCTTCGGTTTTGGCGGTATCGGCGTGTGGGGCGGTCTGGTGATCGGTCTGGGCGTCGCGGCGGTGTTGCTGAACTTCCGGTTCTGGTCCGTTACCATGCCAGAACTCGCCCGGTCATGATCCGCCTGGATCGAGGCAGAGCAACTTTTGGGGTTAGTCGTTGCGGGTCAAACGGTCCGATTTCTTGCGCACCAGCACGGTGCGCAGATCGTGCATCGCCAGCAACAACGCGTCAGTAACGTTTTCCAGATCGTCGTCACTTGCGCGCGACTGCGCCCAATGGGTCGTAAGATTCAGATAATCAACGGCACGGTGGATATCGTCCAGATCGCGCGCCGCCAGAACGCGGGCGCGCTTTTCCATCCATTCGTTGATGACCCGCAGATCCTCCTGCGACAGATCGCGCCCGCCATGCGGCTTGATTTCGCCGTTGCGAATATTCACGACGGCGATCTGGTCCATTTCGATGCGGCGCTGGCGGTTCCCGGTGTCCATGCGGAAAACGAATGCGCCGTTTTCTCGGACACGAAAATAATAGTCCGGAAGGTCTCCTGCCATCTTCAGGTCAGCCCGTCGCAGAACTCGGCGATGCGCGTACAGGCTTGCGCAAGTGCTTCGTCCGAGGTCGCATAGCTCACGCGGAAATTCGGGCTGAGGCCAAAGGCCGCGCCGAACACGACGGCGACGCCGGTCTCTTCCAGCAAGGCCGTTGCGAACGCTTCGTCATCCGTGATCTTGATGCCACCCTTGGAAGTCTTGCCAATCAGCCCCGCGATTGACGGATAGACGTAAAACGCGCCCTCGGGCGTTGGGCAGGTGATCCCGTCGATCGCGTTCAACGCCTCGACCACCAGATTGCGCCGCCGCACGAACATCTCGTTGTTGGGCGCGATATAGTCCTGCGTCCCGTTCAGCGCTTCGACTGCTGCCCATTGGCTGATGGTGCAGGGGTTGGACGTGGATTGCGACTGTACCTTGCGCATCGCCGCAATCAGTTTTTCCGGACCCGCCGCATAGCCGATGCGCCAGCCCGTCATCGCATAGGCCTTGCTGACACCGTTGACCGTCAACGTGCGGTCATAAAGCCGCGGCTCCACCTCGGCTGGCGTGCAGAATTCGAAACCGTCATAGGCAAGGTGTTCGTACATGTCGTCGCTCATCACCCAGACATGCGGGTGGCGCATCAAAACATCCGTGAGCGCCTTCAACTCGTCGCGGCTATAGCCCGCGCCGGTCGGATTGGACGGTGAATTGAAGATGAACCATTTCGTCTTCGGGCTTATCGCGGCCTCCAGCTGTTCTGGCGTCAGCTTGAAATCCTGCTCCAGCGTGGCCTCTGCTATGACCGGGGTTCCACCGGCCAGCAGCACCATGTCTGGATAGCTTACCCAATACGGGGCAGGGATCACGACCTCTTCGCCGGGGTTCATCGTGGCCATCAGCGCGTTATACAGCACCTGTTTGCCGCCTGAAGAGACCGATACCTGTGACGGCTTGTAATCCAGCCCGTTGTCGCGCTTGAATTTGGCGCAGACCGCCTGTTTCAGTTCCGCGATGCCGTCGACGGCGGTGTATTTCGTCTTCCCTTCCGCGATGGCGCGCACGGCGGCGTCCTTGATGTTCTGGGGCGTGTCGAAATCCGGCTCGCCCGCGCCAAGACCGATAATGTCGCGTCCCGCCGCCTTCAATTCCGCCGCTTTCGTTGTCACCGCAATGGTGGGGGACGGTTTGACGCGGGCTAAAGTTTCAGACAACAGTTCCATTTCGGCCTCGATTTGATATGTGTGCGTCATACTCATAGGCAGAGCCCCCCACGCGATCAAGCGAAAGCAGGGAGAGCCGCCCGGAACAAAAGGATTTGAAACCATGACAGATTGGTATGGCCCCGACGTTGCAACCTTTGGCGACCGCGTGGCGGCGGCGCGCGAACAGGCGGGCATGACGCAGGAAGTGCTTGCCAAACGGCTTGGTATCCGCGGGCCTACGCTGCGCAAATGGGAAAACGACGTCTCCGAGCCGCGGGCGAACCGTCTGTCGATGCTGGCGGGTATTCTCAACGTATCGATGATGTGGCTCATCAACGGCGAAGGCGAGGGCCTTGATGCGCCGGTCGAGGATGTGCCGCAGGTGGACGACCTGGGCGATATCCTTTCGGAAATCCGCGCCTTGCGTACCGATCTGCACGCCAAGGCTGAAAAGCTTGCGCGTCTGGAAAAGCGTTTGCGCAACACGGTAAGGGACCAGCGCAGTGCCTGAACTGCATGGACATCGGATCAAACGGTTGCGGATGCGCTCCATGCGGCGCGGGATCAAGGAAATGGACCTGATCCTTTCGCGCTACGCCGATCTGCGTCTGGCGGACCTGTCGGAGGTACAGCTTGCGACCTATGACAGGCTGCTGGATGAAAACGACCATGACCTGTATCAGTGGGTGTCGTGCCAGTCAGAACCGCAAGAAGAGTTCGCGCAGGTGATCGACGACATCCGCCAAGCGGTTGATTTCAAAACCTTATAGCCGCGTCTTCATTGGTGTTTGCAAAGCGCCGAAAATCTCCGCCGCGTTTAACGAAATATTCTGCTTTTTTCGCCATTTTCCTATCCAGCAAAACGAGTTGGAGAGAAATTGATGAGCATTCAAGACCCCATTGCCCTGGGCCCGACGGAAAAGGGCTTCATGGTCGGATATCTGGAGGCGCTATCGCTGGTCGAACGCCTGCACCGGCTTCTGCTGGACGTGATCAAGGATGAGTTCGAGCGTGTCGGCGTGCTCGAGATCAATGCGGTTCAGGCGCTGCTGCTTTTCAATATCGGTGACAACGAGGTAACAGCGGGCGAGTTGAAATCGCGCGGCTACTACCAAGGCAGCAACGTCAGCTACAATCTCAAGAAGCTTGTGGAAATGGGCTATATGCACCACCAGCGTTGCGAGATCGACCGCCGGTCGGTGCGGGTCCGCCTGACCGAAAAAGGCCGGGGCATTCGCGACGTCGTCTCCGACCTGTTCGCGCGTCACGCCGAGGGGCTCGAACACAAGGGCGTGCTGGGTCCGCAAGGCGTTGCCGACATCACCAATTCTCTCAAGCGGATGGAACGCTACTGGACCGACCAGATCCGCTACATCTACTGACCCTCTGCTCCCCAGCCTTCACCGTGATCCTATCACCATCCCGTCCAGTTCACGCAGCAATTTGATCCGCATCGCCTCGGCATAACCGTCGAACCCCAGCGAGGTTACAACGAAAGCATCCGGTCCGACGATCACTTCGGCGCGAAAATACGATGACAGCTCAGAAATTTCGGCCTGCCTGATGTCTCCGGTCCCCGCATCGTCGACCCCGATCGCGAGCGCGTTGATCGTTATCCCTTTCGAGGCGATGGCTGCCTTTACATCCCGTGGACGCGGCCCGAGGTTCGATTTGCCGTCCCCCGAAATATCCAGCGTGCGCCGCCAGCAATCACCCTGCACCGCCAGATGACGTGCGCCGAGCATCATAGCCACACCCAGCGCTGTGCCGGGGCTTGCCACGCGCCGCTCTGTTGCACGTAGCAACGCCACTGTCTGTTCCAGCGAAACGGAATCAATTGCCGTCCACGGCAACAGCGTTACCTGATCCTCCGGTCCGCTCCATTCATAAACCAGCAAATAAACCGGCGCATCCGGAACCGCCAGCAACGCGGCACGCACTTCTGCGTCCTCAAGCGCCGACGCCAGCCCGTCCAGTTGCAGACGGTACTCGCGCGCATCGACCGATCCCGACACGTCCAGCCCCAGCGCCAGCGCCTGGCGGCATTGCGCCTGCGCCAGCGTGCCCCACAGCATCATGACGAGGGCCAGTGCCGTTTTCATCCGGCGCCCCCTGCTGCCCCAGCGCGTCCAATGACCGGCGGGGCCAATTCGCGTTCCAGCTTCGTGCGCATCGCGCGCTCGTAATCCTCGAAGCCATCGGCGATCACCAGAAATGCACCCGGACCGTGCAGCACCTGTGATTTGTAAAACGCAATCAACCCGACTTCACCTTCGAAATCCGCCGCGTTCACGACCAATCCGTTGACCGTGACGCCGTCAAACGGAAACTCGCGGTAGGCGGCGGAGGGCGGGAAGCCTTCGTTATTCTGCCCGTCGCCTGCCATGTCGATGACCTGCCGGACACAGTCGGGCGCACGTTCCAGCATCCCTGCGCCAAACCCGAGCGCATAGCCCATCGCCGTCGGAAAATCCGCATAAGACCGTTCGGATGCTGCCACGACCTCTGCCGCCGCGACCAGATCCGCGCGGTTGCGGATCAGTACCCAATCCAGAATGATCTCTTGGTTATAACGGCCGGACCATTCGTAAACCGCCAACGCAACCGGCAGATCAGAGGCAAAGAAAGCGGCCTCCACCTCTGGAGAGATGAGCGCGGCGACCGTCCCGCCGCGCTGCAACCTGTCTTCTTGGGGGTCCACCGAACTGGAAACATCCAGCGCAAGCACCAGGGCCAACCGGCATTCCGCCGCCGCTACCGGCCCTGCAAGCAGTGCGAGCAAGGCAGCGAGAAGCCTCACCAGTGGCCTGTGTTTTCCATGCTGGCCCACGGCTCTGCGGGTGCCAGCGCATCACCTTCCTGCAACAGCTCGACCGAGATATTGTCAGGGCTGCGCACAAACGCCATGCGACCGTCGCGCGGCGGCCGGTTGATCGTCACGCCCTTGGATTGCAGATCGCGGCAGGTGTCGTAGATATTCTCGACCGTGTAGGCCAGATGCCCGAAATGGCGGCTGTCCGAGGGCAGCGCGTCATCGCCGTCCCAGTTATACGTCAGCTCCACATCCGCATGGCCGTCGGCCTGACCGGGAGGGCACAGGAACACCAGCGTGAACCGTCCGCCCTCGTTCTCGATCCGGCGGCGTTCGACCAGCCCCAGCATTTCATAGAATTCGATGGATTTTTCCAGATCTTTGACGCGCACCATGGTGTGCAGGTATTTGATGGGCAT
>JAGXFI010000163.1 GCA_024637305.1 Sulfitobacter sp. | reverse complement strand
TTTAGGGAATTGCGCGGACACGTGCAAGAGGGTTTGCGCAGCCTTTTTGCGGTTTTACATGGCGCATGTGACCCGCTATCCACAGAGCGTACAGGCAAGCACAGGTTCGATATGCATCTGATCCTACATACAGGCGTCCACTTTACCGAAGAAGAACGCCTGATGAAGTGCCTTTTGCGCAATGCGGAGGATTTTGCAAAGCGGGGTGTCGCTGTTCCGGGGCCGGGGAAATATCGCGTCTTGCTGCGCGATACGCTCAACGCGATGACCGATGCGCCTGCGGATACGGATGCGCGCGATGTGCTGATTGATGCGATTCTCGATGACAACACGGCAGATCGGGTGATCCTTTCGGACGCCAACTTCTTTCGCATACCGGGTTTCGCTGTGCAGGACGGACTGCTTTATCCCGCGTCGGCGGTGCGGATGATGCGCATGGCGCACTTGTTCCGCGACGACAGCATCGAGATCTTCATGGCGATCCGCAATCCGGCCACCTTGCTGCCGGTTCTCTATGAGCGGGCACATGATCAAAGTGACGACATTTTTTGGGGCGCGCGGGACCCTGCTGATCTCAAATGGTCCGAGACAATCGGCATGCTCCGCGAGGCCGTGCCGGAAATACCGGTCACGGTCTGGTGCAACGAGGACGCGCCGCTGATCTGGGCGCAGATCATCCGCGAAATGGCGGGGCTGGAGCATGGTGAAAAGATTGTCGGTGGCTTTGATCTGCTCACCTCCATCATGAGTCCGGAAGGGATGAAGCGTTTCCGCGCCTACCTCAAGAAACACCCCGTAATGACGGAGATGCAAAAGCGCCGCGTCATTGCTGCGTTTCTGGACAAATATGCGATCGAGGACGAGATTGAGGAAGAGCTGGATATGCCCGGCTGGACCGAAGCGCTGGTGGATGAACTGACGGAAATCTACGATGACGACATGCTCGCGATCCAGCGCATTCCCGGTGTGACATTGATCGCTCCCTGACCTTGGTCAGGATGCTTGCGATTTTCCTTTAGGCTTAAAATATTTTTACTTGAAGCAAAAACATTCCTGGCCTAGGCTCGTCCAAACAGCTTTGGGGAGGGGTGTCGATGCGTGCGATTTGTCTGGGCGGCGGGCCAGCGGGGCTTTACTTCGCGATCTCGCTCAAACTGCGACAACCGGAGGCCGATGTGACGGTGCTGGAGCGTAACAGGCCCGATGACACCTTCGGCTGGGGCGTCGTGTTGTCTGACGAAACGTTGGATAACCTCGAACTCAACGATCCGGTATCGGCGCAGGAAATCCGCAGCCATTTCGCCTATTGGGATGACATTGCCCTGCACTTCAAGGGGCAGACCATTACGTCGAGCGGGCACGGTTTTTGCGGAATCGGACGCAAGCGTCTGCTGCTGATCCTTCAGGACCGCGCGCGCGAACTGGGTGTGAACCTGCAATTCGAAACCGAAGTCAAAAGCGCCTCAGCCTACATGGACGATTACGATCTGGTCGTTGCCTGCGACGGCCTGAATTCCAAGACCCGGATGGAATTCGAGGACGCGTTCAAGCCCGACATCGACGTGCGTCGCTGCCCGTTCGTCTGGCTTGGAACGCATCAGAAATTCGACGATGCCTTCACCTTCATCTTCGAGAAGACAGACAAGGGCTGGGTCTGGGTGCATGCCTACCAGTTCGATGACGACACCGCGACATTCATTGTGGAATGTTCGCAAAAGACCTTTGATGCTTACGGTTTTGGCGAGAAATCGCAGGAAGAAACGATCGCGATCTGCGAGGATATCTTCAAGGATCATCTGGGCGGTCACAAGCTGATGACCAACGCGGGCCACATTCGCGGCTCTGCCTGGATCAAGTTCCCGCGCGTGCTGTGTGAGCACTGGAGCCACAAGAACGTCGTTCTGCTGGGTGATGCATCGGCGACCGCGCATTTCTCGATCGGATCGGGGACGAAGCTGGCGCTGGAATCGGCAATCTCTTTGGCGAAGCATGTGACGGATGATGCCGATCTGGCGACCGCTTTCGAAAAATACGAAGCCTCGCGACGGCTCGAGGTTCTTCGGTTGCAATCGGCTGCGCGCAATTCCGTCGAGTGGTTCGAGGATGTGGAGCGGTATCTCGACCTTGATCCTGTGCAGCTGAATTATTCGATGTTGACCCGCAGTCAGCGCATCTCGCATGAAAACCTGCGAACCCGCGATGCCGCCTGGCTGGGTGGTGCCGAGAAATGGTTCATGGAACAGGCCGGCGGGGGCGCGAATGGTCCGGTGCGTGCGCCAATGTTTGCGCCGTTCAAGCTGCGCGAAATGGATCTTGTCAACCGTATCGTCGTGTCGCCTATGGCGCAGTACAAGGCGGTGGACGGCACCCCGACCGACTGGCATCTGATCCACTACGGCGAGCGCGCCAAGGGCGGTGCGGCGCTGGTGTATACTGAAATGACCTGCGTGTCGCCCGAAGGCCGGATCACGCCGGGCTGTCCGGGCCTTTATGCGCCAGAGCACGAGGCCGCATGGAAGCGGCTGGTGGATTTCGTCCATGCTGAAACCGAGGCGAAGATCTGCTGCCAGATCGGCCATGCCGGACGCAAAGGGTCCACGCAAGTCGGGTGGGAGGAAATGGATGCGCCGCTGAGGGAAGGCAACTGGCCCGTCATCAGCGCAAGCCCGATCCCGTGGTCCGATCGCAATGCGGTGCCGCGCGAAGCCACGCGCGAGGATATGGTCCTGATCAAGGACCAGTTCGTGGAGGCGGCCCAAATGGCCGACCGCGCGGGATTTGACATGATCGAACTGCACGCCGCGCACGGCTATTTCATATCTTCGTTCATTTCACCCTTGTCGAATACGCGCCGCGATGACTACGGCGGCAATCTTGAGAACCGCATGCGGTATCCGCTTGAGGTTTTCAGCGCCATGCGCGCCGTCTGGCCCGAAGACAAGCCGATGGCCGTCCGCATCAGCGCCAGCGACTGGGCTGGCGACGATGGTGTGACCCCCGAAGAGGCGGTGGAGATTGCGCGGCTTTTCGATGCTGCGGGGGCGGACATCATCGACGTGTCCGCCGGTCAAACCTCAAGGGAGGCAAAGCCGGTCTATGGGCGGATGTTCCAGACGCCGTTCAGCGACAGGATCCGCAATGATGGCGGGATCAAGACGATGGCGGTGGGCAATATCTATGAGGCGGATCACGTCAACTCCATCCTGATGGCGGGCCGGGCCGATCTTGTGTGCCTTGCGCGGCCCCATCTGGCGGACCCGTATTGGACGCTGCGGCAGGGTGCCGCCATTGGCGACCGCCATGCGCTGTGGCCCAAGCCCTATGATGCGGGTCGCGACCAGATGTGGCGTCTTGCCGATCGTGCCGCCGAAATGGAGCAGGTATGAGACAGGTATTGGTCACGGGCGGCGGATCAGGCATCGGACGCTCAGTAGCGCAGGACTTTGCGGCCTACGGTGACCAGGTCACCATTGCCGGTCGTGGCATGGAGGCGCTGGCGGAAACGAACGCCGATGGCAAGATGCGCGTGGTGCAGGTGGACGTGACCGACGAGGCTTCGGTCAAGGCGATGTTCGACCGGCCCTATGAGGTGGTTGTGGCGAATGCCGGGACCGGTTCCGCGATGCGGGTGGCGGATATGCCGCTGGACGTGTGGAACGATACGCTGGCGGTGAACCTGACGGGCGTGTTCCTGACATTTCGCGCGGCCTTGACGGACATGCCGTCGGGCGGACGGCTCATCGCCATGGCGTCGGTGGCAAGCCTGAAGGGCGGCGGCAACCTGGCGGCCTACGCCGCGGCAAAGCACGGGGTGCTGGGGCTGGTACGCTCGCTGGCCATCGAGGTGGCACGGTCCGGGATCACCTGCAACGCGGTCTGTCCGGGGTTCGTTGACACCGCCATGGCGGAAGGGGCCATTCGCAACGTCATGCAGATGATGGATGTAGACCACGCGAAGGCCGAAAAGATGCTGGTCGCAAATAACCCGATGCGGCGGATGATCACCTGCGACGAAGTGGTCGCGGCCGTCCGTTTTCTGGCATCCAAAGAGGCGTCTATGGTCAACGGCCACGATCTGGTGGTGGCGGGCGGCGAGATATGACGGCCGCTGCCTCCAAGGACCGGTTGCGACTGTGGCTGCGGCTGCTGAAACTCACCCGCGCTGTCGACGGCAGCCTGCGGGACCGCCTGCGGCGGGAGTTCGATACGACGCTGCCGCGATTCGACATGCTGGCTGCGTTGTCGCGGCATGAGGCGGGGCTAAAGATGAGCCGACTGTCGGATGTGCTGCGCGTCTCCAACGGCAACGTGACCGGCATCGCAGACCGGCTTGCCGAAGAAGGGCTCGTCGAGCGGGTGCCGATGCCCGGCGACCGCCGCGCGATGCTGCTGCGCCTGACGGCGGCTGGCCACCGCGAATTCGCACGGCAGGCCGCGGCCCATGAGCGGTGGATCGACGAAATGCTCGGCAGCATCAGCGGCGACGAGGCTCGGGCGCTTGCAGGGCCGCTGCAAAAATTGGCAGACAAACAGGAAAATCTGGAGAAAACCCATGCGCAGTGACGTGCAACATTTCATTTGCGAGATCGAGAACGGCATCGCCACCTTGCGACTGAACCGGCCCGACCGCAAGAACCCGCTGACTTTTGACAGCTACGCGGAGCTGCGCGACTGGTTCCGCGATCTGGTCTATGCCGACGATGTGAATATTGTGGTCTTCGCGGCCAATGGTGGCAACTTCAGCTCGGGCGGGGACGTGCATGACATCATCGGCCCGCTGACACGCATGAACATGAAGGAACTGCTGCGCTTCACGCGCATGACGGGCGATCTTGTCAAGGCAATGGTCAACTGCGGCAAGCCGATCATCGCGGCGATTGATGGTATCTGTGTCGGTGCGGGGGCGATCATCGCGATGGCGTCCGATCTGCGTATCGCGACGCCCGAAGCCAAAACCGCGTTTCTGTTCACGCGCGTCGGTCTGGCGGGCTGTGACATGGGGGCCTGCGCGATCCTGCCGCGCCTGATCGGTCAGGGCCGCGCGGCGGAGCTTTTGTACACAGGCCGGTCGATGTCTGCGGACGAGGGCGAGCGCTGGGGATTTTTCAACCGCTTGGTGCCCGCCGCCGATCTGGACGCGGAAGCGCAGGAACTGGCACGGCGTATTCAGGCCGGTCCGAATTTTGCGCATATGATGACGAAGACGATGCTGGCGCAGGAATGGGCGATGTCCATCGAGCAGGCCATTGAGGCGGAGGCCCAGGCGCAGGCGATCTGTATGCAGACGGGAGATTTCGAGCGGGCCTACAAGGCGTTCGTCGCCAAGGAGCGCCCGGTTTTCGAAGGGGATTGAGCGTGGCGAGGTCGGATCGGGATATTTGTGGAACAATGAAATGCCTGGGGGGTGCCTGATGGCAGACCGAAGTTTTCTGGATTGGCCTTTTTTCGAGCCGCGGCACCGCGAGCTTGCCGAGGCGCTTGATCTGTGGGCCACAAAGAACCTGAGCGCGATAGATCATGCCGACACCGATGCGGCCTGTCGCGCGCTCGTCGCCGCGATGGGGGAAGATGGCTGGTTGCAATATACCGGTGCGCAGCATGGCACGAGCCTTGACGTCCGCACGCTTTGTCTGATCCGCGAGACGTTGGCGCGGCATGACGGGCTGGCGGATTTTGCCTTTGCGATGCAGGGGTTGGGGACAGGGGCGATTTCGCTTTTCGGTACGCCAGAGCAGCAGGCGGAGTGGTTGCCGAGAACGCGGTCCGGCGAAGCGATCTCGGCCTTTGCGCTGACGGAGCCGCAGTCGGGATCGGATGTTGCGGCCTCGACCATGACAGCGGAAAAGGACGGCAATGGCTATGAGCTGAACGGGCGAAAGACTTGGATTTCCAACGGCGGGATCGCGGATGTCTATACGGTGTTTGCCCGTACCGGAGAGGGCCCCGGGGCCAGGGGATTGTCGGCGTTCATCGTGCCGGCCGACACGCCCGGTCTGATCGTCGAGGAGCGGTTGGAGGTCATCGCCCCGCATCCGCTGGCGACATTGCATTTCGACGGTGTGCGCGTGTCGGGGGCAGCGCTGATTGGTGAGGCGGGGCGCGGATTCGGGATCGCGATGTCCGTGCTGGATGTGTTCCGGTCCACGGTTGCAGCGGCGGCGTTGGGTTTTGCCAGGCGCGCGTTGGACGAGGCGATTGCGCGGGTGCAGACACGCCAGGTCCAGGGCAGGCCTTTGGCTGATCTGCAGATGGTGCAGGGGCATATCGCGGATATGGCGCTGGATGTGGACGCCGCCGCATTGCTGGTCTACCGCGCGGCCTGGGCCAAGGATTCCGGCGCGCCGCGTGTCACGCGTGAAGCGGCGATGGCGAAACTGTTCGCCACGGATCGCGCGCAGGTCGTCATCGACAAGGCGGTTCAACTGCACGGTGGCGACGGCGTGCGCAGCGGGCAGGTGGTCGAGAGCCTCTACCGGGAAATCCGTGCCTTGCGCATTTACGAAGGCGCGTCAGACGTGCAGCGGGTCGTCATCGCGCGCCAGACGTTGGGAGGTACATGATGCTGAAACCTTCGGCCCATGTCGATACATTCGGGCGCGACAATCTTCCGCCGCAAGAGCAGTGGCCCGATTTGTTGCTGGACGGATTTGACTATCCCGACTGGGTGAACGTCGGTGTGGAACTTACTGACAAGATGGTCGAAAAAGGATTTGGTGACCATACCGCGCTGATCGGCAACGGACGCAGGCGTACCTATAAGGAGCTGACCGACTGGACGAACCGTCTGGCGGCCGCGCTGGTGAACGATCTGGGCGTCAAACCCGGCAACCGCGTGTTGATCCGATCTGCCAACAATCCGGCGATGGTCGCCTGCTGGCTTGCCGCCACCAAGGCGGGCGCGATCGTCGTCAATACCATGCCGATGCTGCGCGCAGGAGAGTTGGGTGCCATCGTGGACAAGGCACAGATCACCCACGCCTTGTGCGACACGCGGCTGATGGACGAGATGGCGAAATGCGCCAAAACCTCCCGTTACCTCAAGATCGTGGTGGGGTTCGATGGCACCTCCAATCACGATGCGGAGCTTGACCGGCTGGCGTTGCAAAAACCCGTGCACTTCAACGCGGTCGAGACGTCACAGGACGATGTGGCGCTGTTGGGATTCACGTCCGGTACCACCGGAGATCCGAAGGCGACGATGCATTTTCACCGTGATTTGCTGATCATCGCCGACGGATATGCCCGCGAGGTGCTGCAGGTCACGCCCGAGGATGTGTTCATCGGGTCGCCCCCGCTGGCGTTCACGTTCGGCCTTGGCGGTCTGGCGGTGTTCCCCCTGCGCTTCGGGGCTGCAGCAACCCTGCTGGAAACGGCAAGCCCGCCGAACATGATAGAAATCATCGATACCTACAAGGCGACGGTCTGTTTCACCGCCCCGACGGCATATCGCGCGATGTTGCAGGCGATGGATGAGGGCGCGGATTTGTCATCCCTGCGTGCCGCCGTGAGTGCGGGCGAAACATTGCCTGCGCCAGTGTACCACGCGTGGAAGGAAAAGACCGGCAAGCCGATGCTCGACGGTATCGGATCGACCGAATTGTTGCATATCTTCATTACCAACCGGTTCGATGACCACCGCGCGGCCTGCACGGGCCGGCCCGTGACCGGCTACGAAGCGAAAGTAATCGGGGAGGATGGGCAGGAGCTGCCGCGCGGCGAGGTCGGCAGGCTGGCGGTACGCGGGCCGACAGGGTGCCGATATCTCGCGGATGACCGGCAGGGCGTTTATGTCGAGGGCGGCTGGAACATCACTGGCGACAGTTTTTCGATGGACGAGGATGGGTATCTGCATTTCGCGGCGCGTAATGACGATATGATTATCTCGTCCGGTTACAATATCGCAGGGCCGGAGGTTGAAGCGGCCTTGCTTTCGCATCCGGCGGTAAGCGAATGTGCCGTGGTTTCCGCCCCGGACGATGCGCGCGGGGCAATCGTGCAGGCACATGTGGTTCTCGCCGATGGGGTGACGCGAAGTGACCATCTTATCAAGGAGTTGCAGGATCATGTTAAGGCAACGATCGCACCGTTCAAATACCCGCGCGACGTGCGCTTCGTCGATGCTTTGCCAAAGACCGCGACTGGGAAGATCCAGCGCTTTGCACTGAGAGACAAGACATGAGCGATTTCGGAGAAGCGTCCAAAGGGGCCAAGATGGATTTCGCGCGCGACAAATCCTATGGCGACTATCTGGGCTTGGACAAGATTCTGACCGTTGAGAACCCGCTTGATATGGCGCATGACGGGTTGCTGTTCATTATCCAGCATCAGACGTCGGAGCTTTGGATGAAGTTGGTCATCCACGAATTGACTGCTGCGCGGCGCGCGATCGTCGCTGGCGATCTGCAACCGGCCTTCAAGATGCTGAGCAGGGTCGCGCGCATTTTCGAACAGCTCAACAGCGCGTGGGACGTGCTGCGCACCATGACGCCAAGCGAATACACCGCCTTTCGCCCGCACCTGGGCGCGTCGTCTGGGTTTCAGTCCTATCAGTACCGGTTGATCGAGTATCTGCTGGGCAACCGCAATGGGTCTCTGACCAAGCTGCACGAACATACGCCGGCGCCGCACGAGGCGCTGAGAAACGAAATGGCGCAACCCAGCTTGTATCAGGTGGCAATTGACCTGTTGGCCGACCGGCTGGGCGCGGCACGGTTGTCGGGCGATCCGGGCCAGACTGCATGGCAGGCGCTGCCGCAAGTGCAGGACCTGTGGCAAAAGGTTTATGAAGATCCTGCAACCCACTGGGAACTTTACGAATTGGCGGAAAAGCTGGTGGACCTTGAGGATTACTTTCGCCGCTGGCGGTTCAACCACGTTACCACCGTGGAGCGGATCATCGGATTCAAGCGCGGCACCGGCGGTACGTCTGGTGTGGCGTATCTTCGCAAAATGCTCGAGGTGGAGCTTTTCCCGGAATTATGGCATGTTAGAGGAGCCCTGTAAGTGGCTGAAGTCTTGAGAAAAGAAGCGTTCATCATTCCGGAAGGCATGGTCTATCTGGACGGCAATTCGCTGGGGCCGATGCCGCGTTCCGTGCCAGACCGGGTTGCCCGAACCATGACGGATGAATGGGCACAGATGCTTATCAAGGGATGGAACAAGGCTGGCTGGATGGCCCTGCCCGAAGAGGTGGGCGCGATGGTCGGTCGTACCATCGGTGCCCCTGAGGGATCGGTCGTGATGGGCGACACTTTGTCGATCAAGGTGTTTCAGGCGCTGGCCTCTGCGGTGAAGATGCGTCCGGACCGGCGGGTGATCCTGTCGGATACCGGCAACTTCCCAAGCGACCTTTACATGGCCGAAGGGTTGGTCGGCTTGCTGGGCCAGGGGTATGCGCTGCGCACCGTGGCCCCCGAGGATGTCGCGGGCGCGATGACGGATGATGTGGCTGTCGTGATGCTGACCGAGGTGGATTACCGTACCGGACGCATGCACGACATGCAGGCGATTACCAAGGCCGCACAAGATAACGGTTCGGTCATGATCTGGGATCTGGCGCATTCTGCGGGTGCCATTCCGGTGGACATCCTCGGATCCAATGCCGAATTTGCCGTGGGCTGCACCTACAAGTATTTCAATGGCGGCCCCGGCGCGCCTGCTTTCATCTATGTTCGACCTGACCTCGCGGATGCGGTCGAGCCAGCCCTCAGTGGCTGGCTGGGACATCGGCAACCCTTTGATTTCGATCTCAATTATACGCCCGGAAACGGCATTGAGCGGATGCGGGTCGGAACACCGCCGATCCTTCAAATGGCCGCTCTTGAGGCTGCAATGGAAATATACGCGGATGTGGACATGCACGATCTGCGTGCCGCTTCAATAGCGCTTCAGGAACAGTTCATTGAGGAAATCGAACGGGACGTGCCGCAGCTGACGCTGGCCAGCCCGCGCGACAGCAAGAACCGCGGCAGTCAGGTCTCGTGGCGTTTCGAACATGGCTATGCTGCCATGCAAGCCCTTATCGCGCGCGATGTGATCGGTGATTTTCGCGCCCCCGATATCATGCGCTTCGGGTTCACGCCGCTTTACCTCGACAGAAATGATGTAAGCCGCGCGGTGAAGGTGATCGCGGATGTGATGCATAATGATCTGTGGGACCGCGAAGAATACAAGACTCGCGCCCGCGTGACGTGACACGCGGTTGACGACCCCGCCTTCGGCGGGCTTCATACGACCAAGGGCCGCATAAGGCCCGCAAACACTAGGGAGAGAACCATGAAATTTAGATCAATCATTCTGGTGGCGGGCCTTGCAGGTGCCTCCGCGACGGGCGCTCTTGCAGAGGCACATGGCGGCAAGGTCAAGGTCGGTATGATCACTACGCTGTCCGGCGGCGGAGCAGGCCTTGGTATCGACGTGCGCGACGGCTTCATGCTGGCCGCCAAAGGGAACGAGAACATCGAACTGGTCATCGAAGACGACCAGCGCAAGCCCGAGATCGCGGTGCAGCTGGCTGACAAAATGATCCAGTCCGAGAATGTAGATGTGATGACCGGCATCATCTGGTCCAATCTCGCGATGGCCGTAGTGCCCGCGGCGACGGCGCAGGGCAAGTTCTACCTCAGCCCCAATGCCGGTCCTTCACAACTGGCCGGTAAGGGATGCAGCCCGCTTTATTTCAACGTTTCCTGGCAGAACGACGCCTTCAACGAAGCGGCAGGGTCCTGGGCCAATGACAACGGGATCAACAAGGTGTTCCTGATGGCCCCCAACTATCCCGCAGGTCAGGACATGATCGCGGGGTTCAAGCGGACCTACAAGGGCGAGGTCACGGACGAGATCTATACCAAGCTAGGCCAGACCGATTATGCCGCCGAGATCAGCCAGATGCGCGCGTCCGCTGCCGATACGGTCTATTTCTTTCTGCCCGGCGGCATGGGGATTTCCTTCATGAAGCAATACGCGGGATCGGGCGTAGACAAGGCGGCGATGGGTCCGGCCTTCAGCTTTGACCAGGGGATTCTCGGGGCCATCGGAGAAGCAGCTTTGGGGGTCAAGAACACCTCGCATTGGTCCAAGGATCTGGACAATGAAGCGAACAAGAAATTCGTGGCGGATTTTCAGGCAGAATTCGGCCGTCTGCCATCGCTTTATGCTGCGCAAGGCTATGACACCGCGCTGCTGCTGATGTCGGCGGCGGCCAAAGCGGACGTCAAGGATACCGAAGCCTTCCGCGCGGCACTGAACGAGGCCGATTTCGCATCGGTGCGCGGGGATTTCAAATTCGCGCCGAACCAGCATCCCATCCAGGACATCTACATGCGTGAGGTGGTCAAGGAGGGCGATGTGGTGACCAACAAGGTCATTGGTGTCGCGGCTGCGGACCACTCGGACGTCTACGGCGCTGATTGCAAGATGTAAGCCCGTCCGCGCCCCGGCATCTGTCGGGGCGCGAGCGTCTGAATTCATCCGCCGCACGCCGGCGGGCAGGGGACTCGCATGACCACCATCCTTTTGATTGAGCAGGTGCTGAACGGTATCCAGTCCGGCATCATGCTGTTCCTCATGGCAGCCGGCCTGACGCTGATTTTCGGTGTCATGGGGTTGATCAACCTCGCCCATGGTTCGCTTTATATGGTTGGTGCCTTTGCGGCTGCTGCCGTGTCGGCGGCGACGGGGTCTTTTGTGATCGGCCTGATCGCCGCGCTGGCCGCTGCGGCGGCGGCGGGGGCGATTGTGGAATACACCGTGATCCGCAGGCTCTATGATCGCGACCATCTTGATCAGGTGCTGGCGACTTTCGCGCTGATTCTGATTTTCTCCGAAGGCACGCGGTATCTTTTCGGGTCTTTCCCGCTGTTTCTTGATATTCCCTCCGCGCTTCAGGGGCCAATCACGCTGCCCGGCGGCATCCAGTATCCGCTCTACCGGCTGGTCATCATCGGTGTGGGTCTGATTATCGCAGTCGGGCTGTTCGCGCTGATTGCGCGCACCCGCATCGGCATACAGATCCGCGCCGGAGAAGCCGACCGCGAGATGATCGCGGCACTCGGCATCGACATTTCGAAGCTCTATACACTCGTTTTCGCGCTTGGCGCGGCTCTTGCCGGGCTTGCAGGAGCCATGGTCGGCGCAATCCAGTCCGTGCAGGTCGGCATGGGTGAACCTGTGCTGATCCTCGCCTTCGTCGTGATCGTGATTGGCGGGATCGGGTCCATAAAGGGCGCGCTGGTCGGCGCGTTGCTGGTGGGGCTGACCGATACGTTGGGCGGTGTGCTGTTGCCGCCGCTGTTCGCGACATTCATGGACGCGTCCGCTGCGACGTCCGTCGGGTCGTCACTGGCGTCAATGTCCATCTACATCTTGATGGCCATCGTGCTGTTGTTCCGGCCCACCGGCCTTTTTGGAGAGGCCTGACATGGCGCGCGAATCCTTCATTAACGCGATCCTCTTTGCGCTTCTTCCGCTGACGGCGCTGGTGGCGTATATGCTGGATGAACCCTTCATCATCACACTGGCGACCAAGGCCGCGATCCTCGCGCTTGCCGGTGTCGGCCTCAATATCGCGTTGGGGCTGGGTGGATTGGTCAGCTTCGGTCATGCGGCGTTCTTTGGGCTGGGCGGCTATGCCATGGGTATTCTCGCCCATCACGCCCAGACCTACGCGCCGATCATGGAATATCCGTTGCTGATCGAGGGGACGAAATCCATGCCGGTCATCTGGCTGGTGGCGGTCCTGACATCAGGCATCGCGGCGCTGGCTATCGGCGCGCTCAGCCTGCGTACCTCGGGCGTCTATTTCATCATGATCACGCTCGCGTTTGGTCAAATGTTCTATTACTTTGCGATCTCATGGCCTGCCTACGGCGGCGAGGACGGGCTTTCTATCTATGTGCGCAACGGTTTTCCGGGCCTCAATACGTTGGATCCGATCCAGTTCTTCGGCATTGCTTTCGTGGTGCTGGCCGTAGTCGTCGCGTTCGTCGGAAGGCTCGCGCGGTCGCCTTTTGGTCTTGCGCTTTCCGCGGCGCGTCAGAATGCCGAAAGGGTCGAGACAGTAGGTATAAGGCCCTACCGCATCCGTCTCACCGCCTTTGTCATATCGGGCGCGGTGACAGGGCTGGCGGGCGCGCTCTTTGCGGATCTCAACCGCTTTGTCAGCCCCACGATGTTCAGTTGGCACATGTCGGGCGAGATCATGATTTTCGTCATCCTCGGCGGCGTTGGCCGCCTGTGGGGGCCGGTCGCAGGGGCCGCGCTTTTCATCCTTCTGGAACATGTTCTGGGGGGGCTGTCCGAGTTCTGGCACATTTATCTGGGGCTGTTGCTGTTGCTGGTCGTGCTTTTCGCGCGTGGCGGGATCATCGGGATGCTTGCCGGACGGGAGAAGGCGCATGACTGATCCCATCCTCGACCTGCGCAATCTCAGCAAGGCGTTCGGCGCGCTCAAGGCGACAGATGACGTGTCGCTGACGTTGATGCCCGGTGAAATCCATGCCCTGATCGGCCCTAACGGTGCGGGCAAATCGACGCTCATCAAGCAGATCGCGGGGGGGCTGAAACCCGACGGCGGACAGGTTTATTTCGAAGGCCGGGATGTGACGCATATGTCCACCCCTGCACGCGCCCGGGAGGGGCTGGGCAGGACGTTCCAGATCTCATCTCTGGCGATGGAGTATTCGGTTCTGCAAAACGTGATGCTTGGCGCGTTGGGGCGCGACGGCGGGGTTATGCGTTTCTTTCGGCCGGTTCTGGCCAGGACCGATCTTCAGGC
>JAGXFI010000023.1 GCA_024637305.1 Sulfitobacter sp. | reverse complement strand
GCCGTCCTGCAACGCTTCGAGCAGCTCTTCGCACTCAATAAAGAAAGAGGCGCGGATTTCTGCCATCGGATCGTTGGCTTCAGCCATCGAACTACTCCTATCCTGCAACCATTCTGAGAGCTTTGACCAGTTTTTCAGGATCGAACGGCTTTACGATCCAGCCCGTCGCCCCGGCTTTGCGCGCACGCATTTTCAGCTCCGGTGCCGCTTCGGTGGTCAGCACCAGAATCGGGGTGGCACGGTGTTTTTCCTGCCCCCGCACCGCGTCGATAAAGCCGAAACCATCCATTCGGGGCATGTTGATATCGGTGATGATTGCATCGGGCTCGATCCCCTCAAGAACCTCGACTCCGTGTACGCCGTCATCAGCGGTATGAACGGTGAAGCCAGCGGGCAAAAGCGCCAGGCGGATCATGTCGCGCATCGTTCTGCTGTCGTCCACGGCAAGGATATTCAGGCTCATGGCGTGCCTTCCGAAATTGCTTCGGGGGTCAGGCCCATCGCGCCGAGTTGCCCCAGAACACGGTCATTCACGTTGATCAGATGGAAACCCCGACCGGCTGTGCGGGCGGTATTGGCCGTCGCAATGAGGATTTGCGTGCATAGAGCACCTAAATGGGTGACCTGCGTCGCGTCGACAACAAGGTCGTCATTCGTCAGCGGAAGCAGGCTCGCATGGAGGGCAGGGGCCGCGGAAAGATCCAGTTTCGCATCAAGAGAGAGGGTTTCAGCCATGGCCCCTCCGTTCTTCGATCTTGGATGAATTCTCATTGCGCGCTCCAATAGTCAGCAAAAATCATTGCTTCGGTTTGTAGAGCGCGGCCTCTTAATACGAGGTTACCCTTTTTCAATTGTTTGATATATTTCTGCTGGTCCCTATGACGAAAAAACCCTCCGCAGCGGGACTGCGGAGGGCGATAAAACAACCTGTCTTCAGTGGCTTGTCAGGCGCGGCGACGGCCGCCTGTGCGGCCCGCACGGCCTCGGCCTTCGTGGCCTGCCTTCGGCGTAACCTTGTTGAATTTGATCCATTCTGTTCCGTGGGGATCGCGGTCAAACAGGAAATTTGCGGCGCGGATCGCTTCCATCTCCTTGCCGGGGCGTGACTTGGTCGACCCCAGGCCGAACAGGGTAACGAACACCTCGTCGTCGATTTCTTCGGGCAGAATGATGCCGGCGGCCTCGATTTCGGCCTTCTTCTCGGCGATCCTCTTGGCGTTCACGGGCAGCGCCACAGGGTTCATGATTGCGCTCGTCATGCCAGCACCCATGGCCATCGGCAGGAACGCGTTGTTGATCCCATGCCGGTTGGGCAGACCAAAGCTGATGTTGGAGGCACCGCAGGTGGTGTTCACACCCAGTTCTTCACGAAGCCGCCGCACCAGGGTGAAAACCTGATGCCCCGCCGTCGCCATGGCCCCGATCGGCATGACCAGCGGATCAACGACGATATCATGCGCGGGAATGCCGAAATCGGCGGCGCGTTCCACAATCTTTTTGGCCACGGCAAAGCGCACATCGGGATCTTCACTGATCCCGGTATCGTCGTTCGATATTGCCACCACAGGTACGTTGTACTTCTTGACCAGCGGAAGCACGAGTTCCAGCCGCTCTTCTTCGCCTGTGACGGAATTCAACAGCGGACGTCCTTCACACGCCATCAGCCCGTTCTCCAGCGCACCGGGAACGGAGCTGTCGATGCAGATAGGGCAGTCCGTGACGGCCTGAACACGCTTGATCATCTCGGGCATCAGCATCGGCTCGACAAAGTTGTTGTCGGCGTAACGGGGATCTTCTGCCATCTTGTTCGAGAACACGGCACCGGAATTGACGTCAAGGATCGTCGCCCCGGCTGCGACCTGCGCGATCGCGTCGGCCTCGACACGGCTGAAATCCCCGCGCTCCAGCTCTTCGGCAAGGATCTTGCGGCCCGTCGGGTTGATCCGCTCGCCGATGACGCAGAAAGGCTGGTCAAAGCCGATGATGGCGGTCTTGGTCTTGGATTCGACGATCGTTCTGGTCATGTAATCATGTCCTCAGGAGGCGTTTGCAGGAACGGCAGAAGCGCCGCCGTGTTGAGTGGTCCATGTCGCGTTGGTCTTGATCCCGCCTAGCGGGAAGAAATGCACATGGGTAATGTTGAAGTCAGGGTTGGCGGCCTTGTGCGCGGCCAGTTCAGATATCACATCCGAAGGCTCGTAAGGCAACAGCAGCTTGGTCACGTCCATCGCGCGTTTTTGCAGCACCTTGAGCGATGCTCCGACTCCGCAGGCGATGGCGAACTTGATCAGTGTCTGCAGCTTGGCGGGGCCGGCAATGCCGATATGGATGGGGAGCGTGATCCCTGCGTGTTTCAGGCTGTCGGCCCATTCGATGATCGGCTGCGCTTCAAAGGCGAATTGCGTGGCGATGGCCATCTTGGCATCGGTGCGGGCCTGGAAATCGTTCTTCCACTTCAGCGCGCTGTCAACTTTCAGCCGCGTACCGTCCAGGTCGATATCTCGGTTGCCCTCGGGGTGGCCCGCGACATGCAGACGCTCGAATCCGGCTTCGTCGAACAGACCGGTTTCCATCAACTGCATCGAGTCGCTGAAATCACCATGCGGCGTGGTCACGCCCCCGGCCAGCAACAACCCCTGTTTGACGTTCGCTTCGCCTTGATACCGCGCGATCCAGTCCGCAAGCGTAGCGCGGTCCTTGATGATGCGCGCAGGAAAATGCGGCATCACGTTGAAACCTTCGGCATTGATCCGCGCAGCGGTTGCGACCATGTCCTCTATCGGCGTGCCGTCGATATGGGCGATGTAGACGCGGGTGCCGGCGGGCAGGATCTCGCGGAAATTCTCGACTTTTTCGGCAGTGCGCGGCATCACCTCAATGGAGAAATCCTTGAGGAAAGTCTCGATTTCGGGGCTTACCTGATCGGGCGCGGCTTCTTTTTTACGAAAACTCAACAGGGCCATGGTTTATTCCTTTGAGAGGCGGGGGTTCAGGCCCAGCCGTCGTTGTCGATCAGCGTTTTAAGGCGCTCTTTATCATATTCGGCGTCAATACGGGCGACTTCGGCGTCCGCGACCGCTTCGTCCTCGCCGTCGACAGTCACGGGGGCGGCCTTGCGCCATTCCGCAAGGTACTCGTCCGTCCCGGCGGCACCGGTCTTCATGGCGGCGCGGTCGATTGCCTGCTCGAAACGTTCGGGCAGGGCGCGCTTGGTTCCGCGCCGGCCCTTTCCGACAATGACCTGCGCGGGGATATCGCGCCAGTAAACGATGGTGACATCCGCCATTTGTTGATTCCCTTGATCTATCTCCGCACCTGATAGGCCAACTGGCCCCGCCTTCTGCGCCGTTTTTCGACGAAAGAGCCGCTTTCCGCGACACAAATAAAGTTCGCTGCCTGCAGTCGCGGCGCTTGCGTGCAGGGGCGGCAGCGACTACCTTTGACTCAACTCGTTATGAAAGGCGCAACCGATGGCGCCAAAGCGCTCTGACGGTGCGGGCGCGCTCGAACGGAAAACGGCTGATCTGAGCCCCGCGCCAGTTCCGCCCGGATCAAACGACCTCTATGCGGCCCTTGATCTGGGTACTAATAGTTGCCGCATGTTGATCGCGCAGCCTCGTGGCAGCGGTTTTCATGTGGTGGACAGTTTTTCCAAATCCGTCCAATTGGGCGCGGGTCTGGAAAAGACCGGGCGCTTGTCGCGCGGATCAATGACTCGCACCATTCAGGCACTTCGCATCTGTCAGCAGAAATTGCGCCGCAACAAGGTGCGCCGTATGCGCCTTGTGGCCACAGAGGCGTGCCGGCGCGCGCTGAACGGGTCGGACTTCATGGCGCGGATCCAACACGAGACCGGTTTGAAGCTCGACATCATCAGGCCCGAGGAAGAGGCGCAGCTTGCCGTGATCTCCTGTGCGCCGCTGGTCAGCCCGAAGACGGAGAACCTGCTGGTGGTAGACATCGGCGGGGGATCGACCGAATTGGTCTGGATCGACATTTCAGGCGTGCCCAAAAAGGATCGCGCACAGGCAATCATGCGCCTGCACAGCGGTTTCGTGCAGGCCAAGTCGGACATTCCGGCGGCCAAGGTGGTGGACTGGATCAGTGTGCCATTGGGCGTGGCCACCCTGCGCGACCAGTTCTCCGATGTGGAGGACGACGCGGCCCGCTTTGCCCTGATGAGCTGGTTCTTTGAGGAGAACCTGGCAGATTTCACGCCCTATCAATCGGCGCAACCGCAAGAGCGGTTCCAGATCGTCGGCACTTCCGGGACCGTGACGACTGTGGCCGCATCCTATCTGGGATTGAAGCGTTATGACCGGACCAAGGTGGACGGGTTGCGCATGACCAGCCAGCAGATCGACAAGGTCATCCACAGCTATCTTGCGATGGGCCCCGGCGGAAGACGGGCCGACCCGCGCATCGGGCAGGACCGTTCCGCGCTGATCATGTCGGGGGCGGCGATCCTGCAAGCGTTGATGCGCTGCTGGCCGACCGACCGGCTGTCGGTTGCGGACCGCGGCCTGCGGGAAGGGTTGCTATACGCACAGATGAGCGCGGACGGCGTGCTTGAAGAAGGAATATTCTGATGGGCAAGACACCCGACGGCAAAAACACTTCCGGACGCGGACAGCGCGACCTCAAGGTCAAGGTGAAATCCGCCCGCGGCCGCAAGCTGAGTTCTACCCGCTGGCTACAACGGCAGCTGAACGATCCTTACGTCAAACGCGCCAAGGCCGAAGGCTATCGCGGGCGCGCGGCGTTCAAGATCATGGAGCTGGATGACAAGTTCCGTTTTCTGGTGCCTGGCGCGCGGATCGTTGACCTTGGTGCCGCACCGGGGGGCTGGTGTCAGGTGGCGGTCAAACGCGTCAATGCGCTGGCAGAGCGGTCAGGGAAATCGGTCGGCACGATTCTCGGTATCGATTTGCAAGAGATGGAGCCAATCGCGGGCTGCGAATTGCATCAACTCGATTTTCTGGAAGATGGTGCCGACGAGAAGGTCAAGGAATGGCTGGGCGGTCGCGCCGATGTGGTAATGTCGGACATGGCTGCATCATCATCGGGGCATAAGCAAACGGATCACATGCGGATCATCGCATTGTGCGAGGCGGCGGCCTATTTCGCCTTTGACGTTCTCGATGAGGGCGGCACCTTCGTCGCAAAGGTGCTAGCGGGGGGTGCCGAAGGGGAGCTGCAAAAGCTGCTCAAGCAGCGTTTCAGGACGGTGGCGAATTTCAAGCCGCCCTCCAGCCGTGCGGACAGTTCGGAAAAATTCGTCGTCGCACGAGGGTTCCGCGCAGAAGACGAGGACTAGACCTCCGGCCGGTTGAACGAATCCAGCGCGAGGGTCTGGAACGCAAGAACAGCGGCCTCATTCCCTCGGAAGGCTGCCTTGCGCCGTGCAATCATATCGGCCTGAGTGCCAGCGCGCAAAATCTCGAACATCCGCGCGTGCCGCACGTTTGACTCCGTTTCATTGAACATGATTCCGCCCTTTACTGGTGCCGCGCGCCACAGCTTGTTGTGTAAATCGGGCAGGGCCGTGGCATTGGTGCGTTTCACAGGTGACAAACCGGACTGATTTACCTCTTATTTTCAGCTGTTTCGCAGCATTTCCAGAATTCTTCCCGATGGCTCTTGAGCCTCCAGTGACTGGAACCCCTATATGTCAGACAACAGGCACACAGGAGCGTCCGATGTCCAATCCGCAGCAAGTCACCCTCACCATCCGACAGATGTCCTGCGCGTCCTGCGTCGGGCGCGTGGACAAGGCGTTGGCAGCTTTGCCCGGTGTCAGTTCTGTCTCGGTCAACCTTGCGACGGAAAAAGCGACGGTCGCCTATGCGCCGGACAAGGTCACAGCGGAACAGATCGCCGCCGCCGCGACGACAGCCGGCTATCCTGCGCAAGTGCTCGCCGATGCGACAAGGCATGACGATACCGGACGCAAGGCGGCAGAGACACGGGATTTGGGGCAACGCACGCTCCTTGCCGCAGCGCTCGCCCTGCCGGTGTTTGTGCTGGAGATGGGCGCACATATGATTCCGGGGTTTCATGCGCTGATCCATGACAGCATCGGAATGCAGACCTCCTGGATTTTACAGTTTCTCTTGACGACGCTTGTGCTGGTGGGTCCGGGTCGGGACTTTTTCCTGAACGGGATCCCCGCGTTGTTCAAGGGCGCG
>JAGXFI010000162.1 GCA_024637305.1 Sulfitobacter sp. | reverse complement strand
GGCACCATCAGCAGCTTTACGGACGCGATCACCCGCGACCGCGAGGTCGGGTCATTGCGCGACCTAGTCCGGGTTAACGAAGATGAACGCCTGACGGAAACGCAGAGCGAGGTGGCGATCACGCTGGTGTCAGGCGAGGTAATGCGCTTGCGCCATGATCTGATGGAACCCATGACATCAGAAACCCGCGCCCGCAAACTGCGGACAAAAGCGGCGGCGCTGTTGGGGCAGGACCGCGCCGATGCGCTGTGGCAGGCGACCCAAGGCAGCAGCCTGCGCAGTTTCACAGATCAGCTGGTCGGAGCGTAAGCGCACTCGCCATGCGTAAAAATGCATTCGGCAGCGTCGAAATGGCGGTTTGTTATCGCCTTTGACTAATCGCCCGGCAATTCCCGAAGGGCTCCGTGCAGAAGCGCCAGCGCGTGATCGACGGATCGGGACCGGACATTGGCACGGCCAATCGCGCCGAACTCGACCGTTTCGGTATGGCTATGGCCCGCCCACGCCAGTCCGAAACATACCCGTCCTTCGGGTTTGTGGTCCGACCCGCCAGGCCCGGCGATTCCGGTGATGGCAACCGCGAGCGCCGAATCGCTGCGGGAAAGCGCGCCCTGTGCCATTTGCGCGGCGGCCTCTTCTGAGACTGCGCCGTGTCGTGTCAGCGTGGCCTCGGAGACACCGAGCATGGCGATTTTCGCGGCATTTGTATAGGTGACGAACCCTCGGTCAAACATCTCCGAAGATCCCGGAAGGTTCGTTAACGCAGCCGCGACCAAACCGCCGGTGCAGCTTTCGGCGCAACAGATCAAGACGGACTTTCTGCGCGCAATATCAAGGATTTCTGCGGCAAGGTTCATCCCATCAACAACCCATGTGAGATCCCGGCCAGCGCCATCACGCCAATCCCCGCAAAGACGCCCGCGATCACGTCGTCCAGCATGACCCCCAGCGCGTCCCCGCGTCGGTCGGCCCAGCCTACCGGACCGACCTTCCAGATATCGAAAAGCCGGAACAGCACGAAGGCCGCGATCCAACCGGGCCACAACGCCAGAATGTTCAAGCCCATGGACCAAGCCGCGTAGGACAGGGGCATCAAGGCGATCCACTGGCCGGCCACCTCGTCAATGACAATCTCGGAAGGATCGTGATCGTCCAACCCTGCGGTCATTCGGCCTGTGGCCCACCAACCTGACGCAAAGGCCCCGAGGATGCCCAGCAAAAGCAAAGGGAAACCCCCGACCACGTGCAACAACCAAGCCCATGGCAGCGCCACAAGAGACCCCCAGGTCCCGGGCGCGGGACGAATATATCCAATCCCCAACACCGTTCCGATCAGGCGCGAGAGCGTCATGGTTTCACCACTGTGGCTGTGGCCATGCAGGCGATCCCTTCTTTGCGCCCGGCAAAGCCGAGACGCTCGGTCGTGGTAGCCTTTACCGAGATGCGGTTAATGTCGAGGCCGGTAATCTCTGCCACGCGCGCGCGCATCGCTGCGGCATGTGGTCCGATCTTGGGCATCTCGCAGATCAGTGTCGCATCAAGGTTAGACAAGGCGAATCCGCTGGCCCGGGCCAATTCCGCCGCATGGTGCAGGAATACATCGCTCGACACACCTTTCCACTGCGGGTCGGAAGGTGGAAAATGCTGGCCGATATCGCCCATGGCGAGCGCGCCATAGATCGCATCGGCAAGCGTATGCAGCCCGACATCCGCATCCGAATGGCCGATAAGCCCCTGATCGTGTGGAACTTTCACACCGCAGAGCATGACATGGTCCCCCGGTCCGAACGCATGCACGTCAAAGCCGTTGCCGCATCTGATATCCATCCTGCTCCCCAGTATTCGTGCCGCGCGGGCGAAATCATCCGCAGTCGTGATCTTGAGATTATCTGCGCAGCCTTGAGTGATCGCAACAGCGATCCCGCTCGCCTGTGCGACTGTGACATCATCCGCCGCAATCCCGTCATAGGAAGCGTGCGCGGTAGTAATCGCCTCTAGCGCGAAACCCTGTGGCGTCTGTGCGGCGAATAATCCATCGCGCTCCAGCGTGCTTGACACCAACCCGTCCGACCCCCGCCAAAGCGCATCCGAAACGGGCAATCCCGGAGCGGCGGCAAGGCACGTGCGCAAAGCCTCAATCACGCCCGAGATCACGTTCGCCGACACGCAAGGCCGTGCGGCATCGTGTATCAGCACATGGCTTGCTCCTTTTGCGCAGTTCAATCCGTTGCGAACCGACTGGGTCCGCGTGTCGCCCCCGGACGTGACGGTAATGCGGTCCGACGCCAATCCTGCGGCATGGTCGAGATCATCACCATTCACCACGACGACGATGTGGCCAACGTCAGGATGTGTCGCAAAGGCCCGGATCGTGTGGTCGATGACCCGCCGGTCGCCCAGCGGTTGCCACTGCTTTGGCGTGCCGCGTCCGGCGCGCGTCCCGCGACCTGCAGCAACGATGATGGCGGTAATGTTCATGAATAAGTCCCATCGTTCATATGGACAGGTCTAGGCAATTCACCGCACGCGCGCAATCGCCGCCGCCTTGCCTGTTTTTTAGGCACATGCGGTTTGGTAACGACTGTTGCTGTGCCTGTTTTATTGCAGCGCGCGCACCAAGCCGATAGACGGTGCGAGACTGCACAAGGATTAAGCATTGCCGCCCCGTCCCCTTCCTCTTGGCCTTGCGCCCCCCGTTTTGCTGGCTCCGATGGCCGGTATCACGGATTTGCCGTTCCGAAACCTCGTTGCGCGTTTCGGTGCGGGATTGGTGGTGTCCGAGATGATCGCTTCGCAAGAGTTGTTGGCCGCACGGCCCGGAACACGTGAAAAGGCCGAGCTGGGCCTGGGCGTCGAAGGGACTGCGGTGCAGATCGCGGGACGCGAAGCGGAACCTATGGCCGAAGCCGCGCGCAGGATCGCGGGGATGGGTGCGCGGCTGATTGATATCAACATGGGGTGCCCGGCGAAAAAGGTGACCAACGGCGCGTCGGGGTCTGCTTTGATGAAGACGCCGGACCACGCGCTGCGCCTCATTGAGGCGGTGGTCGACGCGGTCGATGTGCCGGTAACGCTCAAGACCAGACTGGGATGGGATGATGAATTGCGGAACGCCGTCCCGATCGCAAAGGCGGCGGAGGGCGCTGGAATCGCGATGGTCACGATCCACGGGCGCACACGCTGCCAGTTTTACAAAGGATCCGCCGACTGGGCCGCGATTGCAGCGGTCAGCGACGCGTTGCTGGTGCCGGTCATCGCCAACGGAGATATCGTGGACGTGACGACAGCGCGGCAGGCGTTGGCGCAATCACGCGGGGACGGTGTCATGGTCGGACGTGGCGTGCGTGGGCGGCCGTGGCTGTTGGCGCAGATCGCACATGATCTTTTTGGCACAGCAACACCGCATATTCCCACGGGGTACGCGTTAAGCGATCTGGTCGCGGAGCATTATGAGGCAATACTCGGGTTTTATGGTGCCGATCTGGGGTTGCGCGTGGCGCGCAAGCATCTTGGGTGGTTCATGGATACCGGCAAAACACCCCCGAAACTGCGCCGGCGTGTCCTGACGGCGAAGACGCCGGAGATCGTGATGGCGTTATTGCCTGACGCCATGGCACCCGGCCCCAGCGAGGCTGCAGCGTGATCAGCGAACGTACCCTTTGGGCATCCTTGCCGGTGCCTGCAATACTCATTACGCGCGAAGACAGGGTGGCAGACATCAATGCCGCTGCTGAAGGTTTCCTGAATGCGTCCGCCAAGGCGGTTATCGGTCAACCGATCTGGGATATGCTTGCGGTCGATGCGCCGCTTGAAGACGCATTGGCGCGGGCCCGTACCAATGGCACGCCGCTTTTTGTCAATGATGTCGATGTCGGCACCGGCAACCGTGCGCCGCTGCAATCGGCGCTTCAGATTGCACCGCTTGCAGGGTCGGACGGTGTCATGATCCTGATGATCTCGCCGCGGGAACTGGCAGGACGCATGACGCAAAGCCATTCGGTGAAATCCGCAGCGCGCTCTGCGATTGGCATGGCCGAAATGCTGGCGCACGAGATCAAGAATCCGCTGGCGGGGATCACCGGCGCGGCGCAACTTCTCAGCATGAACCTCAGTGCAGAAGACCTTGAACTAACAGATTTAATCGTGGCCGAGAGTCGGCGTATCGTAAAGCTTCTTGAGCAGGTGGAGCAATTCGGCAATCTGACCGAACCCGAGCGTGGTGCGGTCAACCTGCATGATGTTCTGGACCGTGCGCGCCGCTCTGCGTTGTTGGGGTTCGGAGCGCAGATGACTATCGTCGAGGATTACGATCCGTCGCTGCCGTTGGCGGTCGGTGACAAGGACCAGTTGTTGCAGGTGGTGCTGAACCTGCTGCGCAACGCGGCAGAGGCAGCGGGCGACAAAGGCGGCACGATTCGCCTGCATACGTATTATGAACATTCCTTCCGCCTCCGCAGGGCAGATGGTGGCGGGCAAGCCCTCCCGCTACAGATCGAGGTGATTGACGACGGCCCAGGCCTTCCCGAGCATATCAAGGGCGATGTCTTTGACCCGTTCGTATCCGGGCGCGAGAACGGAACCGGCCTTGGTCTGGCACTGGTCAGCAAGATCATATCCGACCACGGCGGCTGGATTTCCGTCACGTCAGCGCCCGGACACACGGTTTTCCGCATGTCCCTGCCGCGCGCAACCGATCAAGAGGAGAGCTGAGCGATGGATGGCACCGTACTTGTGGCCGATGATGACCGCACGATCCGCACAGTGCTGACGCAGGCGCTGACCCGCGCGGGTTGCAAGGTCCATGCGACCTCAAGCCTGACGACGCTGATGCGCTGGGTGGCCGAAGGCAAGGGCGACGCGATCATCACGGATGTCGCAATGCCCGATGGCAATGGGCTGGAAATGTTGCCAAAGATCGCAATGGACCGCCCCGGCCTGCCGGTCATCGTCATTTCAGCTCAAAATACGATCATGACGGCGATCAAAGCCGCTGAGGCTGAGGCGTTCGATTATCTGCCCAAACCCTTTGATCTGCCCGATCTGATGAAACGTACAGCCCGTGCGCTCGATCGACGCGGGGCGGCGCGCGGACCCGTTGCGCCGCCCGACGTGTCAGAGCGCGACGACCTGCCGCTGATTGGCAAGACGCCGGTGATGCAAGAGCTTTACCGGCTGGTCGCGCGGGTCATGAATACGGACCTGCCGGTGCTCATCTGGGGCGAATCCGGCACCGGGAAGTCGCTGATCGGGCGGGCGATACATGATTTTTCCGACCGGCGCTCATTGCCGTTCGTGACTGTGACAGCCGCTGATCTTGAAGGGATCGAGGGCCCGTCGCGTGTACTGGCACGGGCACGGGGCGGCACCATCCTCATCGACGAGATCGCGGATATCCCGTCCGAGCAGCAGGCCCGCATCGCGCGGATGATTGACGCCCCGGGTGAACACGCGCCAAGGTTCCTCGCGACATCGCAATCCGAACTCGCCGGAGATGCAGGCGGTAAGGCCTTGCGTGCTGATCTATATTACCGGTTGTCCGGTGCCACGCTCCATGTGCCGGCGTTGCGTGAACGGGTCGACGACATCGACCTGCTGGCGCAACATTTTCTCGAACGCGCGGGGGCGGCCGGCAATGGCTTGTCAGACGGCGCACGTCATGTTTTCACAAACTACCCTTGGCCCGGCAATGTACGACAGCTTGAGCACGCGATGCGCCAGCTAGCCCTCACCAGTCGCGCCCCGCTGATTACCCAGTCGGAGGCCGAAAATATCCTTGGCGGTCAACCTGCAGTGCGCCCCCGCGAGGCGTTTGACCGCACGGAAAAGCTCGGGGGGGCGGTGGAGCGGCATTTGCAACGATACTTTGATCTGCATGGCGGCGCATTGCCGCCTCCGGGGCTTTATCAGCGAATCCTCAAAGAGGTTGAACAACCCCTGATCGAAATCGCGCTGGCCGCTACCTTTGGGAACCAGGCGAAATGCGCCGATCTTTTAGGTATCAACCGCAATACGTTGCGCAAGAAAATCACCGATCTCGAGATAGAGGTTACACGTGGCAGAAAAATGATGTAATTAGATCACATAACCGTGGCCAACGGGGCGCAGCCCTGTTCAGGACCACAAAATATGGCGGTCAGGTGCGCATGCGCCACATCATCGGTGAGGGAAGCGGGTGGTAACCCGGTCACGCACAACTCAGTTCGTTCGGCTCGTGCGCTTGCGGCGTGCGCGAAAGCTGCGCAAGGCGACGACCTTCGGGTTGGTCGTTCTTGGTCCCGTGCTGGCTGCCGCGACCTATGCGGTATTCGGCCCGTTGGGGCAGGGCGGCAACACGCTCAGTCTGCGTCTCGTGCTGTTGGCCGACCTTGTCTATGTTCTTTTGGTCGCCGCGCTGGTGCTCAATCAGGTGGCGCGTCTTGTTGCGGCCCGGCGGGCAAAATCTGCCGGATCGCGGTTGCACCTGCGTCTGACGGGGGTGTTTGCGCTGATGGCGCTGATCCCGACGATCACGGTCGCGGTATTTGCCGGTCTGACCGTCAACGTGGGACTGGAAGGCTGGTTTTCAGAGCGCGTGCGTGATGTGGTCGGCAATTCGCTTCTGGCGGCTGAAGCCTATGAACAGGAACAGCGTGAGGACCTGCGCGAGGATGCGCTGGCCCTTGCTGTCAGCATAGACCAGGCGCGCCGAGCCGGGATCGACCTGTCCGACAGCGAACTTTTGGCCGAGGGTCAACGCCAGATCCAGCGCGGCCTGCGCGAGGCGTATATGATCGACGCGACGGGTGATCTGCGCGCCCGTGGCGAGCGGTCTTACCTTTTCGACTATGAAGAACCGGACGCTACGCAGATCGCTGCTGCCAGTGCTACGGATGTTTTTGTGATCGAGGACTGGCTTAACAATGAATTCCGCGCGTTGGTGCGGCTTAATTCCTTTGCCGACCGGTTCTTGTATGTCAGTCGCGAGGTGGATGGCGAAATCCTCAGCCTGCTTGATGAGACCACGGAAACCGCGCAGCTCTACCAGCAGCTTGAAAGCGAACGCGGGCGGTTGTTGTTTGAATTCGGGCTTTTGTATCTGGGCTTTGCCGTGATCCTGATTCTGGCTGCTGTGTGGCTGGGTTTGTGGTTTGCCGAACGGTTGTCGGGGCCGGTGGGCCGACTCACCGGGGCGGCGCAGCAGGTCGGTGCGGGGGATCTGGACGTTCAGGTGCGCGAAGAGGAGGGCGACGATGAAATCGCCATGTTGGGTCGGTATTTCAACCAGATGACGCGTCAGCTGAAAGGGCAGCGCAACACCCTGCTGGATAACACCCGGCAGATCGAACGCCGCCGCAGGTTGTTCGATTCCGTGCTGAGTTCGGTAACCTCGGGGGTTGTGGGCCTTGATCCCGAAGGGCGGGTAACCTTCGTTAACCGTTCTGCGATGCGCCTTCTGGATTGGGAAGAGCAGCAGCAGTCACTGCCGCTTTCCGTTGCGGTGCCGGAATTCGGTCCACTATTCGAGACGCTCGTCTCGGGGCAGATGGAGGCGTCCCAAGGCGAAGTGAAGGTCTCGCGTCAGCGCCGCCAGGAAAATCTGCTGGTGCGCATGGCGACGCGACGGACGGAAGAAGGCGGGCTGGAAGGCTATGTGGTGGCCTTTGATGATGTGACCGATCTGGTGAGCGCCCAGCGGATGGCGGCCTGGGGCGATGTCGCCCGCAGAATCGCGCATGAGATCAAGAATCCGCTGACCCCGATCCAGCTGTCGGCCGAGCGGATCAGGCGCAAATTCACCCCCAAGCTTGGGGATGATGCGGAGGCGTTGGAACAGATGACGGGTGTGATCATCCGCCAGACCGGCGATCTGCGCCGCATTGTCGATGAGTTTTCCAAATTTGCCCGAATGCCGGAACCGGACAAAAGCGTTCAAGACCTTGTGAGGCTGGTGCGCGACGCCGTACTGTTACAGCAGACCGGACAGCCTGATGTCAGGATCACCTCCGATCTTCCCGATGCGCCGGTAATGGCACAACTCGACGCGACGATGATTTCCCAAGCGCTCACAAACTTGATCAAGAATGCCGGAGAAGCCATTGAAACGCTTAATATAAAAGGTGCACCGGAAGGGCATGTGCCGCAAATATCGATCCAGTTGACCCAGGTTGAGAACACTGCGCGCCTGACCATCGCAGATAACGGCATCGGCCTTCCCGAGGACCGCGCGCGGCTGTTTGAACCCTATGTTACGACCCGCAGCGAAGGCACGGGCCTTGGATTGCCGATCGTCAAGAAAATCATCGAGGAACACGGCGGAAGCCTGGCCCTCATCGACGCAAGCCCCTTCGACGGGCAAACCCATTTCGGGGCAATGGCAGTCATTACACTGCCTCTCGCCACTGCCCCTGAGATCTGAAAGAAAGGATAACCGGTATGAGTGACATTCTGATCGTTGATGATGAACGCGATATTCGCGAGTTGATTTCCGACATTCTGGAGGACGAAGGCTTTGCCACAAGGTTGGCAGGTAATTCCGACGAGGCGATGCAGGCCATCAACGCGGAACCGCCGGCACTCATGATTCTTGACATCTGGTTGAAGGATAGCCGGATGGACGGGATCGACATCCTCAAGGCGACCAAGCGTGACAACCCGGACGTGCCGGTTGTCATCATTTCGGGCCACGGCAATGTAGAGATCGCGGTCGCTGCGATCAAGCAGGGGGCGTATGATTTCATCGAAAAACCCTTTAATATCGACCAGTTGTTGGTGGTAATCCGTCGCGCAATGGAAACCTCGCGACTGCGCCGCGAGAACATGACGCTCAGACGGCGCGACGTGGCCAGTTCGGAGATGATCGGCAATTCCGCCGCTTTCCGCGCATTGCTGGGACAGCTCGACAAGGTGACCAAGTCCAACGGGCGCGTGATGCTGACCGGCCCTGCGGGATCGGGCAAGGAAATCGCCGCGCGGTATATCCACGCCAATTCCGCGCGCGCGTCAGCCCCGTTCATTACTGTTAACTGCGCGGGTGTCGCCCCTGACCGGATGGAAGAAGTCCTCTTTGGCCGCGAAACCGCCGATCGGGGCATCGAGCCCGGATTGCTGGAGCAGGCGCATGGCGGCGTCGTCTATTTCGATGAAGTCGCCGATATGCCGCTTGGCACGCAATCCAAAATCCTGCGGGTGCTTGTTGACCAGCAGTTTACCCGCGTTGGCGGCAATGACAAGGTCCGCGTCGATCTGCGCGTGATCTCGTCGACCAACCGGGATCTGACGGCTGAGATCGAGGCGGAAACCTTCCGGCAGGAGTTGTATCACCGGCTCAATGTCGTGCCGGTCGCTGTCCCGTCGCTGGAAGAACGCCGCGAGGACATTCCGTTGCTTGCAGAGTATTTCATCTCCGAATTCAACACAAATCAGGGTCTGCCGCTGCGGGCGCTCTCTCCGGATGCCACGGCCCTGATGCAGACGATGGTCTGGCCCGGCAACGTGAGGCAGCTCAAGAACCTGGTGGAACGCGTGCTGATTCTGGGCGAAGGCACCGGATCGATCGAGGCGCGCGAAATCCCCGGCGAAGAAGACCATAGCGACGAGGAAGGTCGTGTCGTTCTGTCGGGCGCGCTTGCAACGCTGCCGCTGCGCGAGGCGCGCGAGGCGTTCGAGCGGGAGTATCTGCTGACGCAGATCAACCGTTTCGGAGGCAATATCAGCCGCACGGCGAATTTCGTCGGAATGGAACGGTCCGCGTTGCACCGGAAGCTGAAAAGTCTCGGCGTCGTCACGACCGCGAAATCTGGAACCCGCATTGCGCATGTAGGCGAGGAAGCGGCAGCGAAGTAACCCGCAAAGAAATATCTTCGCGCCGCCCGAAGCGGCTGAGCGTGCCCCAGCCTTTCAGCCGCGATTCACGATCTGGAAACTGCCGTTATCATTGCGGATTACGCAGCTTGTGGGGGTGAGGCTTGGCAAGACGACCGTGCGTGCAACCTGAGCGGCCCGGGCCACGCCGCTTGGACAGGGCGGAATGGATACGGGCGCATAGCCCCGATCCGCCATGCATTGCTGCTCTACCCCGGCACGAAGGGGTTTGTGGACGTCCACGGTATAGATATCGCCGGGGATATAGTAACCCCTGCGTGTGGTGCAGGTTCCTGCCGCGTCGCAGACACGCTGGCCGGGAACATAACGTGCGGGCGAGCGTCGCACCTGGGTATTCACTGGCACGTCGCGCAGAGCAGACACCGCGCAGGCGCGCGTGTCCCGTTCCATTCGGTCAACGGTAACGCCGGCCTTGTGATAGATCGTCAGCGGCGCGCAGCCGGTCAGGATCAGGAATGCGATGATTGGAACGGGTCTCATGCAGGTATTCTGCCGCATCCTCTGGCGTGGGGCAATCGGGGACATTTAATTTGACCCCCACAGGGGGTTCTGTCATGCCATATCCGCTGGCTGCCCCTGATCTGTGGCGGTCCGAACGGCAAGGGATACGAAGCGCAATGAAGGTCATCATCTGTGGCGCGGGCCAGGTCGGCTGGCAGATTGCACGGCACCTCTCGGGAGAACGCAACGACGTAACGGTCGTGGACAACAATGCCGACTTGGTGCGCCGCGCGACCGATACGCTGGATGTGCAGGGGATCGCGGGCTTTGCAAGCTATCCCGATGTGCTGGACCGGGCAGGTGCGCGCGACGCAGAGATGATCATCGCGGCGACCCATTCGGACGAAGTCAATATGGTGACCTGTCAGGTCGCCCATTCCGTATTCGGTATTAACCGCAAGATCGCGCGGCTGCGCAGCCAGTCCTATCTGGATGCGATCTACTCCGATCTCTACAGGCGCGACCATATGCCCATCGACGTGGTCATCAGCCCCGAAAAGGAAGTCGCCGCTGCGGCCTTGCAACGCCTTTCAGCCCCCGCCGCCTTCGATACCGAAGTCTTCATGGACGGTCTTGCGCAGCTTTTCGGGATCACGATTGATGCCGATTGTCCGGTGATCAACACGCCCTTGCGGCAGCTGACCGATCTGTTCTCGACCCTGCGCGCTGTCGTCGTCGGTGTGCGCCGCGACGGCACGCTGTTCGCGCCCGAAGCCAAGGACCAGTTGTTTGCCGGCGACGACTGCTATGTTTTTTGCCACCGCGACGACATTGCCCGCACGATGGAGATTTTCGGCAAGAAATCGTCGACCCAGGAACGGATCGTGCTGGTTGGCGGCGGCAATGTCGGCCTGACCGTGGCACAGGCGCTTGAAAGCGGTAGCCGGCGTATCAGGACCAAGGTGATCGAAAAGAACCGCCATTCCGCAGAACGCGCGGCCGAGGCGCTGGAACGGACGATCGTGCTGAACGGGGACGGTCTCGATGCTGCGTTGCTGGCGGAGGCCGGTATCAGCCGTGCGGATGCGATGCTGGCGGTGACGGATGACGACAAGACCAACATGCTGACCTGCGTGCGCGCCAAGGCCGAAGGTTGTCCTTATGTCATCGCCCTCATAAACGATCCCACACTTGTGCCGCTGATGACACCGCTGGGCATCGACGCCTACATCAATCCCCGTGCCACGACCGTCAGTTCGATCCTGCGCCATATCCGGCACGGACGCGTGCGCAGCGTCTATTCGGTCGGCGACGCAGAAGCCGAAGTGATCGAGGCCGAAGTTCTGTCGACCTCCCCGGTTGCGGGCAGGCGAATCTCCGAGATCGATTTTCCCGAAGGTGCGCTGGTGGGGGCCGTACGCAAGGGTGGCGAAGTGATCCGCCCCGTGGGATCCACCCGGATCGAGGAAGGCGACGTGATCGCCATTTTCACGCTCACCAAGGACGTGCCGCAGATCGAGCAGCTGTTGCAGGTTTCCATCGACTTCTTCTGACGCCAACACCCGCGGAGGGCCTCGTGCGCCGTCAAAGCTATATCCGTCGCCAAATGCTGCGATTGCCGCTTTTCCTGCTGATGTTCGGCATTGCGGCGGCGTCGATGTTGATCCCGGCCGGTTATGGATTTGTTGTCAATGAACACGATGCGGGGCGGGCTTTCTTCTATGCGGGGTTGCTGGGATTCGTGGCCTTTGTCCTGATCGCGGTGGCCCACGCGGGCCGCGATCCGCGTCATGGAGCGTTGGGTCCGCTGATGTCGCTGTTCTCGGCGTTCGTTTTCCTGCCTGTCTTTCTGGCCTTGCCGTTTGTCGAGGCGCTGCCGACAACGCGTTTCGTGAACGCCTATTTCGAGATGGTCAGCGCCCTGACCACCACCGGTGCGACGATGTTTGACGACCCTGCACGGCTCAGCAACACGCTCCACCTGTGGCGGGCACAGGTGGCATGGATGGGCGGGTTGCTGATGTGGGTCGCTGCGGTCGCAATTCTGGCCCCGCTGCATCTGGGCGGGTTCGAGGTTACCGCACAGGCCGAACCCGGCAGCCGTGACCTCAGCGGCGGCGGCATGGCTCCGCTTGATCCTCGTGACCGGATATTGCGGGCGGTCAGAATGCTTTTCCCGCTATACTGTGGCCTTACACTCCTTTTATGGATCCTTCTGCTGGCCACCGGTGAGCGGTCGATTGTCGCCATCACCCATGCCATGTCGGTGATGTCGACCTCCGGCATCTCGCCGATCGGGGGCGCTCAGCAAGGGCAGGCAGGACTCCCCGGCGAAGCGGTCATGGCGCTTTTCATGCTGTTCGCGCTTTCCCGCCTCACGTTTTCCAAGGACACGGTTACCGCCACACAGGGCGGGCTGATGACGGACCCCGAATTTCGCATCGGTCTGGCGATCATCGCAGCCGTGCCGCTGCTGTTGTTCCTGCGCCATTGGCTTGGTGCTTTCGATGTCGCGACCGAAGAACGCCTTGGTGAGGCATTACTGGCGCTTTGGGGGTCGGTTTTCACGGTAACGTCTTTCCTGACGACAACAGGATTCGTTTCCGAATACTGGGTCGAGGCGCAAAGCTGGTCTGGGCTGAACACGCCGGGCCTGATCCTGATGGGGCTAGCGCTGATGGGCGGCGGCGTCGCCACCACCGCAGGCGGTGTGAAGCTCTTGCGGGTTTTTGCGCTTTATCTCAATGGCGTTCGCGAGATGGAGCGGCTGGTTCATCCCAGTTCCGTCAGTGGCGCAGGTGCGCAGGGGCGACGTCTGCAAAGCAACGGGGCGTTTATCGCGTGGATATTCTTCATGCTGTTTGCATTGTCCCTGGCCGCGATCACCCTTGCGCTGACCCTGACCAAAGTCGCGTTCGATGATGCCATCGTGCTGTCCGTTGCCATGCTTTCCACGACGGGACCGCTGACGCAATTCGGCGCTGATGCGCCGATCCACCTGCTGGAACTTGGTGACGCGGCCAAAGGGATCTTATGTGTTGCGATGGTGCTGGGACGGCTGGAAACGCTTGCGATCATCGCACTGCTGACCCCTGACCTGTGGCGCTCTTGACACGCGCGCACTGCCGTAACACAGCACAAGGGCGGATTGGGGCTGGAAACTTCTCCGCGCCTTGCTCATAGTTAACATCAAAGGCATACGGCCTAAGGACATTTGCAAGAAAAAAGGCGATTACCACTATGGCTTCGGATAGACAGAATCTTCAGGACGCATTTCTGAACCATGTACGAAAAACCAAGGTTCCGGTTACAATTTTCCTGATCAACGGTGTGAAGCTTCAGGGTGTCATAACCTGGTTTGACAACTTCTGCGTTTTGTTGCGCCGGGATGGTCAGTCGCAACTTGTGTATAAACACGCGATTTCGACAATCATGCCGAGCCAGCCAATATCTCTATATGAGGGCGAAGACGCTTCTTGAGTAAACCTCCGTTTCAGATCGACGAAACGAACGGCCCCGCGCAGACGCGCGCCTGGGTGCTGCATCCTGATATCCGCAGCGATGCCAACCGCCGCGCCCCTGCTGCCGGACTGGCCGAAGCCGTTGCACTTGCCGAAGCGATGCCCAATCTCGAAGTTGTCGGGGCCGATATCGTGCCGCTGCGCACCGTCAGCGCAGGCATGTTGTTCGGTTCGGGCAAGGTCGAGGAGATCAAGCAAAAGCTGCATGACGACGAGGTCGAGCTGGTGTTGGTCGACGGACCAGTATCGCCCGTCCAACAGCGCAATCTGGAAAAGGCCTGGAACGTCAAGTTGCTGGACCGGACCGGTCTGATTCTGGAAATTTTCAGTGACCGTGCAGCGACCCGTGAAGGTGTGCTGCAAGTTGAGATGGCGGCGTTGAACTATCAGCGTACGCGTCTGGTACGCGCCTGGACCCACCTTGAGAGGCAGCGCGGCGGACTTGGTTTCGTCGGCGGCCCCGGCGAGACGCAGATCGAGGCGGACAGGCGGGCGATTGACGAACAACTGGTACGGTTGCGCAGGCAACTGGACAAGGTCGTCAAGACGCGCGCGCTGCACCGTGCGGCCCGCGCCAAGGTGCCTTTTCCGATTGTCGCACTTGTGGGCTATACCAACGCAGGCAAATCAACATTGTTCAACCGGCTGACCGGCGCGGACGTGATGGCCAAGGACATGCTTTTTGCCACACTGGACCCGACGATGCGCAGTCTTGAGCTGCCGGACGGGCCTGAGATCATCCTCAGCGATACGGTCGGGTTCATCTCGGATCTGCCTACTGAACTGGTCGCGGCCTTCCGTGCCACGCTCGAAGAAGTATTGGCCGCCGATATCATTTGCCATGTGCGCGATATCAGCCATGCCGAGACCGAAGAACAGGCGCGCGACGTGCGCGAAATCCTCGCATCTCTCGGGGTGCCCAAGGAGACACGGGTATTCGAGGTTTGGAACAAGCTCGACGCCCTGAGCGTCGAAAGAGCGGAGCATTACCGTACCCGGGCCGCGCGTGACGAGAATGTATTGGCAATTTCGGCACTGACCGGAGAGGGGCTGGAGGCGCTGCAATCGGTTATCGCGCAGGCTTTGCAAGGTGCTCTGCGGGAGGCTGACCTGCACCTCACCTTCGCTCAGGGCCGCCAGCGCGCGTGGCTTTTCGAGCAGGAAGTCGTCCTTGAAGAAGTGCAGGCCGAGGACGGTTTTGATCTGACGGTGCGGTGGTCGGCCGCGCAAGAAGCGGCATTCGCAAGGCTCCGGTAGAATTCGTTCTAGTACTACAGTTGCGTTTTCTGCCGCCGTCTGATTCAATTTTTCTGCAGATTGAGAAGGATGGAACATGTCGGGTTCGGATTGGGCAGAGTGCGGTTCAAATTGGCGTTATGCGCTTGAGGACTTGAAGGACTTTATCG
>JAGXFI010000161.1 GCA_024637305.1 Sulfitobacter sp. | reverse complement strand
ATCACTGGGCACGCCGCCCTGAAAAGGCACGAAGATCAGCTTGTAGCCGCTCAGCTTCGAGCGGTTCCACGAGCCGTGCTGCCCAATTACCATGCCGGCACCGAAGCCTGGCAGCGTGCCCTCAGGCATCCAGCACAGGCCGAGTGATGCGGTGTGGCCGCCAAGCGCGTAATCCGGTGTGAGTGCCTTGGCGACCATAGCCGGATCCTGCGGAACACGATCATCCACTGTTTTTCCCCAATAGCAAAAGGGCCAGCCGTAAAAGCCGCCGTCCTCGACGCATGTGAGGTAGTCGGGCGGAGTCTCGTCGCCCAAGCCGTCGCGCTCGTTGACGACGGTCCAGAGTTTGCCCTTCACCGGCTCCCAAGCCATGCCGACGGCATTGCGCAAACCCGACGCATAGATGCGCGCCTGATCGGTCTCCAAGTCCAACTCCCAGATCGCGGCGCGGCCTTCCTCGACGTCCATGCCCTGATCGCCGATGTTCGAAAGGGACCCGACCCCGGCGTAGATTTTTTTACCATCCGGTGAAACCAGCAGGCTTCGCGTCCAATGGCCGTGCGGTTTGAAGTCGACCAGCTTCTCTCCGCTGCCCGAAAGCGCGGTGTCGCCATGTGTATAGTCGAACATCCGTATGCCATCGGTATTCCCGAGGTAAAACCGATTGCCCACGAGAGCCATGCCGAAAGGCTGGTTCTGGTTTTCAACAAAGACCTTGCGGATCTCTGCCGCCCCGTCGCCATCGGCGTCGCGCCACAGGGTGACCCGGTTCGCGCTTTTGCCGATCGCCTTGACCTGCCGCATAGTCGCCTGCGCAGCATGATCCATCAGTGTCTTCGGCGGACCCGCCTGTTCCTTAGATTCTGCGACCAAAACGTCGCCGTTGGGCAGCACCTCGATCCAGCGGGGATGATCCAAGCCCGAGGCGAATGCGTTCACCGCCAACCCAGGCGCGCAGGTTGGCAAGCGACCGTCCTTCCAGCCCTCCGCCGCAGGCATCTTCAGGGTCATGATCCCCTGCTTGCGCGCTGCGGGGATCTCGGGGGCGGTGCCAAACGCTTGTTGTGAAGGCGATCCCAGACGGCGCACAAAAGCGACGGTGCCTCCAACCAATGCCGTTGCTCTGGCAATGAGTTCCATGTCTGCCCCCTTTCTGTTGCAGGTTTAGGGTATCGGAATGTATGAACCTGCGACACCCCCTTCGTTCGACGCGAAATCGGGGGAGCTTCTTGTGCAGGATCCTGTAGAGTCCGAAATGCCGAACTGGCTTTGCGCGTAAAGTCGGCCAATAGTTGCCGCGCACTCGCTTCAACATAGGCCTTTGCCGCCGCATTGGCTTCGGTCGTGTCGCGATCCCTCCATACAACGAAAGCCTATGCGATCTGAGATTGCAAGGCTGCGCGGAAAACGATCCGTGCCACGGCAAGACGAGCTCTGAAATTCTCTCCGAGACCTTACATGCAGTCGACCGAACCTTGGTGCTTGAATTGGTGCCCGTTGTACGGCACGCTCACGTACACATCTCGGAGTCTTCGCGTCGCCGCATTGAAATCGGCTCGATTATTTCCTTGGAATCAATTGGGTAGCTTGTACGGGAGAGGCCCCTACCGCCGGAGCCAATTCACAAAAAATCAAGCGAAATCAACGATCTTGACCGAGAAATCGGTCAGGAGTCGCTGTGCGACACATCCTGCGACACAAGAGTCGCGAAAGGGTCGCACACATGGCCGCACACACAACCTACATCCTTCGCAGGGGTGCAACTCTCGTTTTCCGGCGCCGTGTCCCTACGTCAACGAAAAGATTCTACTCGAAGACGTTTTTTTGTTTTTCACTTCGAACGCACTTCATCTCTGAGGCGCGGCGACGGGCTGCGATAGCAGCCCGCTTCACCGACGATCTCATCGGATTGATAGAGATGTGCGGGGCGGACATGCTCGACGAAAGACAGCTGGATACGATGGTCGACGACCTGATGCGCTTCGAGGTGGCAACCTCGGAAGCGCTCCGCGAGACTTGCGGGCCGCGCGGCCCGGAGGCCGTCGCCGCCGCCGTCCGGCTGCATGAAGCCACCCGCGAAACCATGCGCGCCGCCCTCGTCTACAATGACTACGAGGCCGTCTCGGCACCGCTCGGCCGAACAATCAACCGTCTCGGGCTGCCGGTCGAGTCCGGGAGCGAGGACTGGTCGCGCGCGGCCCGGCGCGTGGCCCGCGCCATGATCGAGGTCGCCGACGAGAACATCCACCGCGAACAAGGCATCTACCGGACGGACTCTCGCCTCGTATCCACCATCAGCTGCGCGCCGGGTCGCGCTGGAAACGCCCTGCCGTCGGCCGCGCAGTACGGCTTGCCGCTCGCCCCGCCTGCCACGGCCTCCGCCGTGCAGACGTCCAGTTCGGCCCGCAAGACGATCGCGCAGCCGGACCACGGATCGCCCCTGAACGAGCCTCGCGACGAGGTCATGGCCGAACCGGCGGTGCCGCCAATTGAGACGACGACGCAATCTGCACCCGCGCCGGGCGAAGCTCCGACCGCTCGCCATGTTCCGGACCGGGCAACGGTTTCGTCTCGTGCCGCGCCGAAGGTGCCGGCAGAGCCCTCTGTCGCATCCGATGAGCCGCTGTCCGCGGAGAAAAGGTTTAGCGAGTGGTTCGATGACGCAGTGGAAAGGAAGCAGGAGGAAAACCCGGGTTGGCACGTCAATAACATGGGCAACTGGCGCTCGACGAAGAAGCTCTTCATCGAAGCCCATGGCGACCGACCGATGTCCTTCTATACCAAGGACAAGCTTCTCGAGTTTCGCGCCCTGCTCTGCGCCATGCCGAAAAATCACCACAAGAGCTGTGACGCGCCCGGTCTCTACACGATCATTGACGAGGCCGAGGATGAAGAAGCGCGCAACATGATCATCGCCGAGAACGAGATCACGGAGTATGGCCTCAATCGCGGCGATGCCGAGCAGCGTCGTGCCCGGGCAAAGGTCCAGCGGGTCCGGGTCGCGACCGTCTACCGACACATGCAGGCAATCCAGTTCGTCTTCAGGCACGCGGCGGATCACGGTGCGGCGCCCGTGAACGCGATGAAGGGCGTCATCTGGACAACGAAACAGCTGGACAGGCTGAAGGCCGAGGAAAAGGACATGAAGCGTCTGCCATGGGGCGACAAGCTTGCCGATCTTCTGAACACGACGGCATTCACCGCGCCTGTCCCGCCGGATGGGCAGGTACATGATGTCTTCTGGCCCACGTTGATCTCTGTGCATTCCGCCACGCGCGAAGAGGAAGCCCTTCAGCTGAAGATAGACGATTTCGACACCATGAAGGGAATTCCGATCTTCCGCATCCAGTGTGGCGAAGGGCAGCATATCAAGAGCGGCACGCGTTACCGCATCGTGCCGATCCACAGAAACCTGATCGAACTCGGCCTCCTCAAGTATGTCGAGGAATGCCGCCGCAAGGGCCAGGAGTGGCTGTTCCCCAACATCGAAAGATGCGCGGCGAAGGGGCGTCTTTCGGGCACCTTCACAAAGACCTTCGGCCATTACCGCATCAAGCAGGGTGTCTATGATCCTCGCCGGGATTTCCACTCGCTTCGCACCCATTTCAACGTGGAATTGAAGCGGTCGAAGTGTCCTTTGGAGATCCGCAAGCGGCTCCTCGGCCACAAGCTGCGCGATATCACGGAGGAACACTACGATCCTGAAGGCTCTCCCATCGAGGAATTCAAGGAATGGGTCGACGGGCTCGAGATCGACATCTCGAATATCCGTAGTCCATATCGCGACCGCCATGAGCGTCACCCCGATGGGAAAATTGTCGAGTTCGCGTCGCACCGTTGATCTGGAGGATGCGAATCCGAGGCGCATCCTCCCATCGCGGTTCGGGAAATCGGAATCTGGTCGATCCTGGTTCTATCCGGCCTTGGCGATGCGTTGCCTCCACCGGCAGCCCGAAGGTCCGAAGCGCCGTCCGGAGACTCTGCTCTTGGAGCGCGGCGTTTCCGCGGATGCGACGTGGAACACTAAGCGACGTAGAGATGGATCGCAGCGCGACGTCATTGTCATCGATCTTCGCCACCCTGCGGGTCTCTCAGTCATTTCGACTGTCTGCACGTTTGGCTCGGGCATTCTTGTTCCCCCTGCGGCGCGGGCGGGCTGGGTATCACGCAGATAGGCTGCGTAGACCCCCGGCATCGGATAGTCCGCCCGCTCGCCCGGTGCGCCTTCATTGGTGCCACCCGCCGCGAGACCCGCCGCATGGGCCGCATCCACAGCGGCGCGGCTGGAGGCCGCGAACCCCACATGCGTGCCATTGCCACCGCTGCATTTGCCGCCGTCGAAGGGTTTCAGCAGCAGAAACTCCACCCGGCCCGCGCCGTAGACGGCATAATCGTCGCCCGCGTCAAGGCACGCAGCGCCCACCGCATCGAGGACCGGATCGTAGAATGTGCGGGCGCGTTCGATGTCGTCGACACCGAGGCTAAGATGATCGACGAGGGCCATGGGCAGCTATCCTTACGTAGGGGTTTGCGTGGCGCGGATGTGCGCGATCGTTTCGCGTATTGCCTCAATTTGCGCAGCTATTTCGCCATCCGCAATCAGCCCGATATCCAGCAGCGTCGCCTCGGTGGCGGCCAGCCAGCAGTCGAAATAGGCGTCTTCGGTGTCTCCGACCGGCGCAGCCTGCTCCATCTGGGTGATCCGCAACGCGAGCCGCGACTGGAAATCACCCCTCGGGATATGCCCCGTCTTCACCGACGCCACGATCAGCGCAAATATCCGCGCCTGCCACGGTGCGCGAAAAAGCGGATCATCTGCGCAGACCCCAGGTATGGACGCAGCCATATCGCTCATGGTGTCGCGGTGGGCCTTAAGCGGGGTCAAGATACGCCTCCCACAGATCAAGCCGCATCGAGGTTCCGGCCTCTGCCGCATCACCCCAAAGATCGCGCGCCTCGAACCTGACGGTGTAGCAATGCTGTGGGTTCGGACCATCACCGCGCGCCATCGTATCGGCGAATTGAAACACACCAAGGTCAGTCTCGATCACACCGACCTGTCCGCGCACGTAACGCGGCGCGCGGGTATGACCTGCGGGGCTGGCACGGCTTACGCGAACGCGGGTGCCGATCTGAAATGCAGGGCTGGCGGTGCCCTCCGGATAGGACATCGGCGCACCTGCCTGGGTGGCCTCGATCAACTCCGCAGCGCCCACAGGGGTGTGATCACCGGGCGACAGATCAAAACGCTTCTTGCCATTTTCCAGCTCGCCCGCATCCACCAACCCGGCCTCCAGCAGTAGCGTCCGGCAGGCGATGGCCCACTTCTCGAAGTAATCTACCGTCAGGTATGCAGCGGGCGGCATCCTCTCGATGGCATGGCGGTGCTGATCTGAATTGAACGGCGCGGCCCATGCGACGGTTTCGCACAGCGCGAAGGCGCGCTTTTGCCAGTCGTGCACGAACACCTCCTCGGCGTCCGTCGGCACCGCACCAAAGCCGTGCATGCCGCCCATGTCATGAATACCGTCCATTTGTCGTGCCCCTCCTACAACGCCGCCGTGCCGATCATGCCATTGCGCGTGACCATCGCCGCAAGCGCGTCGACGTCCGTCCCCTCAGGCCGTATCGGCAACACGAGGTAGCGTATCTCGGCGGTGCTGTCCCAGACTCGCACATCTGTGTCAGCGGGCAAAACCAGCCCGAATTCAGCGAGCACAGCACGCGGCTCGCGGACCACGCGCGCGCGATATGCGGCACTTTTGTACCATGTCGGCGGCAGGCCCAGCACTGGCCATGGATAGCAGGAACACAGCGTGCAGGTGACGACGTTATGGACCGTGCCAGTGTTCTCCAGCACGCGGATATGTTCGCCCTGAAAGCCGGAAAAACCCATATCGGCGATGGCGGCACTGCCGTCGCGCAGCAGCCACGCGCGGTAGTCAGGATCGGTCCAGGCGCGCGCCACCACGGCGGCCCCGTTGCGCGGTCCGGTCTCACGCTCATAGTATTCCACGATGGCATCAAGGGCGGCGGGATCGACCAGTCCCTTGGCGATCATCAGCTCTTCCAGCGCGCGCACCCGCAGGGCGGCACCTTCTTCCAGCGGGTCGTGGTCATGATGGTCATGTGGCATGGATCAATCCTGTGCGCCAAGGATGCGGGTCAGGTTCGAGAACTTCGCGATCAGGCTGAACACCGTGATGTTGACCAGCATGAACACCACCGCGATCGACGCGATCACCGGGGTATAGCCATACCGCAGCGCGTTGAAAATCTTGACCGGCAGCGTTTCCACCGTGAAACCCACGGTCATCAGCGCGATGATATACTCGTTCAGGCTAAGCACGAAACAGAACGCGAACCCAGCGAAGGCGAACGGTGCCGCGATGGGCAGAATGACAGTGCGGAAGACCACCCAGCCTGACGCGCCCATGGTCTGACTGGCCTCGACAAGGCTTTGATCGACGCTTTCAAGGCCCAGCGAGATCGTGACCAGCGGCAGGGCCAGCAAGAAGATCGCGTGCGCGATGATGACGTTGACCATCAGCCCGTTGATGCCGACGCTGGTAAACAGTAGCAAAAACCCCAGCGCCATGATCACCGGCGGCAGGATGAACGGGGCTATGCCAAGCGCGAACAGCGCGCGTGCGTAGCGCAGACCGAACCGCCATGCGGTATAGGCCACCGGGAACGCGATCAGCACCGCCAGTGTGGCCGCAGCCAGCGCGATGGTCAGCGAATTCATCAGCGACGTGAACCAGTCGTTCGCCACAAAAATCTCGGCGTACCAACGCAGCGAAAACCCCTTGGGCGGAAAGCTGAGAAACCGCTTTTCGTTGAACGACACGGCGGTGATGACGATGATCGGGCCGATCAGGTAGATCGCGAACAGGGCCAGATAGATGCGGCGCAGAGTGCTCATGCTTTGGCCCCCGTCAGCTTGGTGACCGCGAAGATCACACTGCCGCTGATCACCAGCAGGACCACCGCAAGCGCCGATGCAAACGGCATGTTGAAGTTGAAGATCGCCTGATCGGTGATCAGCACCGACAGCGTCCAGTGCTGCGGTTGGCCCAGCACCTGCGGCACGATGATCGCGCCCAGCGTCAGCACGAAAATGGTCACACCGCTGGAAATGATCGCAGGACGGGTGACGGGGATCACGACGGTAAAGAACGTGCGCAGCGGCGATGCGCCAAGGGTGCGCGACGCCTCTGTCAGGCTTTTGTCCAAACGGCTGAGTGCTGGGTAGAGCAGCAGCACCGAGAACGGCACAGCGAGGTAGACCAGTGCCGCCAGAACCGCGCCTGCCGAGGGTGTCATAGCAAAGCTCTCCTCGGCCAACCCCACCCAGACAAGGATATTGGCTATGCCTGCGGTGCGCGACAGCAGGATTTGCCAACTGAACGCGATCAGCACTTCGGAGAGCGACAATTGCGCCAGGATATAGATCAGCCACAGCGTCTGGGTGCGCGGGCCAAAATTGGTCAGAAACCATGTGAACGGATAGGCGATCAGTAGGCTGAGGATTGCAATCAACGCGCATAGCCCGGCGGAAAACAGCGCGCGTTCGATGTAGAACCACGTCGCGAACCGCTCAAAATGGGCGAGCGAAAAACCTAGCTCGTAGTCGCCGTTGTCCATCTCGACGGAAAAGCTGGTCAGCACGATCAGCACGAACGGCACCAGAAAAAAGATGCCTATCATCACCGAAGACGGGATCAGCGCGAGGGTGCGGGTCAGGCCGGATCCCTGTTGCATCAGGCGGCCAGAACCATGCAGGCGCTTTCGGGCATCTCGACCGTGACCGCATCGCCGACCTTGACGTCGGGCCAGTCCTTCGGCGTCAGCACCGACACGACTTCGTGCCCGTCGCAATCGACCAAAATCTCAATCGTGGCACCGATGTCGCGGATGAATGTGACCGTTCCGGTGACGGCATTGGCAGGCGTGTCGCCCTTGGCGGCGCGCACGAACACCTCTTCGGGACGGGTCATCAACAGCACATCCGCGCCCGCGCCCTGCCCTGCGCGGTTTTCACCCACGCGCAGTTCCGCCGCACCGACGCGCACGGAATTATCGCCGGTCAGCGTGGCGGGCAACAGGTTGCTGCTGCCAATGAAACCGGCGACGAACCTGTCGATGGGCTTCTTGTATATCTCCATCGGCGATCCGGTTTGCAGTACCTTCGCGCGGCCCATCACGACGATCTCGTCGGCCATGGTCATCGCCTCGGTCTGGTCATGGGTCACGACCACAGTGGTGATGCCCAGCTCCTGTTGCAGTTTGCGCAGCTCGATTTGCATCGCTTCGCGCAGGTTGGCATCCAGCGCCGACATTGGCTCGTCCAGCAGGAAAATCTTCGGATTCAGCGCCAAAGCGCGGGCAATCGCGACACGCTGTTTCTGCCCGCCAGATAGTTGCGAAATGCGCCGGTCCCCAAGGCCCGGCAGGCGCATCATGTCGAGCAACTCCGTCGCGCGGTCCTCGCGATCAGAGCGAGAATGACCGCGAATGCGCATGGCGTAGGTGATATTCTCGGCAACGCTGAGATGCGGGAACAGCGCAAAGGACTGGAACACCATGCCGATATCGCGCTGGTGCACCGGCACATGAGTCAGATCCTGGCCGTCAAAGCTGATCGTGCCGTTGGTCGGGTCTTCCAATCCGGCGATCATCCGCAGAAGCGTGGTCTTGCCACAGCCCGAGGGGCCGAGAAAACAGATCATTTCGCCCGCCGTGAAGTGCAGGTTCACGTCCTCGACCGCCGTCAAACTGCCGAACTTCTTGGTGACGCCTTCGATCTTTAGACCGGACATTGGCAGTGCTCCTGCTGCAGATGGTAGAAGGCCCGCCCCGGTTGATGAGGCGGGCCTGATTGGTGTGGGCCGTGTCAGCCTGCGATCATCTTGCTCCACTCGTCCGAAATCCAGTCGCCGTGCTCGCCGTAGATGTCATAGCGAGGAATGATCGGCTCGCCGGGGCTGCTGACCGAAGCGAACTCCTCGTCCGTCAGATCCAGCAGATCGCGGTTCACCACCGGTGCCGTGCCGAGGTTACGCGACAGGATGCCCTGCGTGGCGGGAGTCGACATGAAGTTGATGAATTCGTGGATCTCGTCCACCGGCTTGGCGTCCTTGGGGACGATCCAATAGCCGCTGTCGAGCACGCCGCCCTCCTTGGGGAAGGTCGACACGACAGGAAAGCCCTCGGACGCGGCAAGGCCAGCCACGTCATGATAATACTGACCCATCGGGATTTCGCCGTCCTGCAACGCCTGCTGGAACGCGCCCTCATCCTTGTACCACAGGCGCACGTTCGGCACGACTTCGCTAAGCTTGGCAAAGACCTGCGCGATGCCGTCCTTGGTGTCCAGAATGTCGGTGCCGCCGAAATGCGTCACGGCCGTGACTTCCAGCAGGAACGAGTTCGACGCGAGGCCGAGAAGGCCGATCTGGCCCTCGTACTGGCTGTCCCAGAGGGCGTTCCAGCTGTCGGGTGCGACCGGGATTTCGTCGGAATTGGTGCAGAGCGTGATGTACCACGACACGCCGCCGACACCGTAAAGATCGCCATCCTCGCGGCGATCCTGAAACTTGTCCGACAGGTTCTTAAGGTTCGACAGCTTGCTCTCGTCAAGTGTCTGGAACACGTCCTGCGATGCGCCCTCGTTGCGCGGCGTTCCCGCCATCAGCGACACGTCGGCAGGGGCAACACCGGCGCGTGCGGCGTTTTTCAACTGAACCAGCCAAGTCTCGCCAGTGGGCACGGCAACGGATTGCACCTCGATCCCGGTCTGCTTGGTGAACGCGGGATAGATGAATTCCTTGAAACTTTCCTCGAAGAAACCACCGTAGGTGCCGACCTTGATCGGCTCGCCAGCGGCGCGTAGGATGGACGGTGCGGCAAGGGTCGCGACGCCGGTGGCGGCGGCAGTCCCCATAAAGCGGCGGCGGGTGAATGTGGATGTCATGTGGTCATCTCCTTGTTGATTTCTTTGTCAGTACCGTCAGCGTCAGGCCCAAGTCTTGGGCAGGACGCAGAGCATTTCATAGAGCAGGTTAGCGCCGATCATCGCGGTAGCACCAGTGGTATCATAGGGCGGTGACACCTCGACGAGGTCCGCGCCGACGATGTTAAGCCCCTTACACCCGCGCACGATCTCCAGTGCCTGGATCGTCGTCAGTCCGCCGATTTCGAGCGTGCCGGTGCCGGGCGCATAGGCCGGATCGAGGCTGTCGATATCGTAGGTCAGGTACACCGGCGCGTCGCCGATCTGGGCGCGGATGTCGGTCATCATCGGCGTCATGGATTTGTACCAGCAGTCCTCGGCGGGGATCACTGTCCAGCCCTGATCGCGGCCCCAGTCGAAATCACCGGGGGCATAGCCGGTTCCGCGCAGGCCGATCTGGAACACCTTGTCGTTTTGCAAAAGGCCGTCGTCGAAGGCGCGGCGGAATGGCGTGCCATGCGCGATCTTTTCGCCGAACATCTCGTCATTAGTGTCGGCGTGGGCGTCGATATGGATCAGCGCCACCGGCCCGTGTTTCCGCGCGATGCTGCGCAGAACCGGATAGCTCAGCGTATGGTCTCCACCCAGCGTCAGCGGCACTGTATCGTGGCGCAGGATCTCATTGTAATGCGCGGTGATGATATCGACGGTCTTTTTCAGATCGAACGTGTTGATCGCCACGTCACCGATATCGGCCACCTGCATCTTGGCAAAGGGCGCAGCCCCGGTCGCCATGTTGAACGGCCGCATCATGCTGCTTTCGGCGCGAATCGCGCGGGGTCCGTGGCGTGTTCCTGCTCGGTTCGACGCGCCGATGTCCATCGGAATGCCGACAAAACAAGCGTCCAGACCTTGGGCGGTTTTCTGGCTGGGCAGCCGCATCATCGTGGTCTCGCCGCCGAAACGCGGCATGTCATTTCCCCCAAGGGGTTGGTTGAAGTCGCGCGTGCCTGCCATGTGAATGCCCCCTCGGTGGATCGACCTGAATCAGGCCGCAATTTCCAACCCTAGACCGGTGACGCAGGCGCAGAGAATAGCGATCTTTCAAATTTTACATTTGAAACTATCAATGTTCGCTTTAATGATACAGCGCCTCGACGGTCTGCCAGAACCTGTCGATCACCTTTGGCACGGCACCCGAGCGGCGGATCAGTTGCATCGGACAATCGAAATTATAGCGGTCATAGGACATCCGGCGCAGACGCCCTGTCGCCTTCAGCGACAAAGCCAGATGGTCAGGCAAGAGGGCCAGATAGCCACCGCTTAGCACCATCATCAGTTGCGCTTCGATCTGGCGCACGATCCGGTCGGCGTCCGACGGCGTGAGAGATTTCTGCCGTTGCTGGCTCCAGTAACCACGATGCACCCACGGCGCAGCCGCGATTTCGGCCTCGGTGATCGTGATATCCGAACGGTGAAAAAACGGATGCGCCGCGCCGCAATATAGCGCGTGCGGCTCGGCATATAGGTTCGTCACATGCAGGCCCGTCACCATATTATCAAAGCTGCCGAACCCGATATGAAAGCTGCCGTCCAGCAACCCGGTCATGATATCCTGAGGGTTGGAGATGCCAAGCTCCATCCGAACCAGCGGGGCCTCGATCGTGAACCGCCGGATCGCCTCGGGCAGTCGGCAGATCGGATCGGTGGTGATCGCGTCCACCACGGCGATTTTCAGCGGACCGACCATGTTGCCACGCAGTTCGGCCAGATGAGTGGAATGCGTGCCCAGCATGTCCTGCACCGCCTGACCGATCTCATGCACCATCCGCCCCTTTTCGGTCAGCAGAAACCCGCGCCGCCCGCGCTGGCACAGCTTTACGCCCAACCGTTGCTCAAGTGCGGTGATGTGGTTGGAAATCGTCGGCTGGCTCAGACCCAGTTCGACCTGTGCGGCGGAAAAGCCATTGTTGCGCACCACGGCATCGAAAACGCCAAGCAAATGGATATCGGAGCCGGTCAGTTTCATTCAATCATTCAGAAAGGCAAATGTATCCGATTGCAATAGGTTATTTGCCGCATGGCGCTTGATGGGTAACACTGCCAAGATCGCGGTGAAGACCGTTTGCGAAAGGATGTCTTGCATGACCGACGCCCTCCCTACCCGAATGATGGCCGCTGTCTGCGACGGACCCGGTACCGCGCTTGATCTGCGTGAGGTCGACACGCCTGTGCCCGGCTCCGGTGAGGTGCTGGTCAAGCTGGAAAGCTGCGGGGTCTGTCATTCAGACCTGCATCTGCGCGACGGAGAGGAAAATCTGCCGGATGCTTTTTACCCGGTGATCTTCGGCCATGAAGGCATTGGACGGGTTGTCGCCATCGGTGCGGATAGCCCCGGCGCACCCGATCTTGGCACCCGCGTCGGGCTGCCGTGGCTCTATGATACCTGCCTTGCCTGCAAACCCTGCCGCAGCGGCTGGGAGACGTTCTGCACCAGCCAGACCGCACGCGGCGTGCAGCATAATGGTGCCTTCGCCGAATACGCGATTTCGCCTGTCGCCTTCACCATTCCGGTCCCAGACGGCATCGACGTGGTCAAGGGCGCGCCGCTGTTGTGTGCGGGCCTGACAGCATGGTCGGCGCTGGCGCGCGCCGAGGTGCAACCGGGGCAAAACGTGCTGATCGTCGGCGCGGGCGGCCTTGGGCAATACGCGGTGATGATCGCAAAGGCGCGCGGCGCGCAGGTCTTTGTCGTCGACAGGGACGCGGCCAAGCTGAAGACCGCAAAGGCGCTTGGCGCGGATCACATTATCCCGGCAGGGCCTAAGGCGGGCGCGCAGGTCAAGGCCGCAGGCGGTGCCGACGTCGCCTTGAACTTTGCCCCCAGCCCGGCGGTGTGGGACACCATCCGGGATGCCGTCAACCCGATGAGCGCGGTCGTTGCCGTCGCGATGGTGCACGAGCTGGTCGATCTATCGCTGATGTGGCTGATCGACGGCGGCCACCGGGTATTTGGGTCGTCCGTAGGCACGCGGCAGGCGATGATCGACTTTCTGGACTTCGCGGCGCGCCATCCGCTGCCGATCGACATCGAGACGCTGCCGCTTGCGGGTGTCGATGAGGCGCTGAACCGGCTGAAGCGCGGTGAGGTCACCGGGCGGCTCTGCATCGATTTTTCGCTGTAACCAAGAAGGAGGCTAGCCCATGAAGATCGCCGTTTTCCAGATGTCCGCGCAGGGCGATCACGCCGCGCGTCCGGACCGTATCGAGGCTGCGATGCGTGATGCCGCCAAAGGCGGCGCGCAATTGCTGATCGCACCGGAACTGGCGCTGTCGGGTTACGGGCGCGGTGCCGCGTTCGACCACCTGTCGCAAAGCGCGGATGGTGAGTGGGCGACCCGTCTGCGCAAAACCGCGCGCGACACCGGCATCAGCCTGATCGCAGGTTTTCCCGAACGGGACGGAGATACGCATCACATCAGCGCGATGGTGATCGACGCCGCAATCGACGCGAAACCGGTGATCTACCGCAAAGCCTGTCTATATGGCGACTATGAAAAGGCGCATTTCAGCAGTCCCGGCCCGTCGACGATCATCACTGATCTGGGTGGTCTGAGGGTTGGCCTGCTGATCTGCTACGACGTCGAGTTCCCCGAAAACGCCCGACGGCTGGCGCGCGCCGGTGTCGATCTGATCGCGGTGCCGACCGCCCTACCCGATGGTGCCTCCGGCGCATTTGTCGCCGCACATGTCGTTCGGACCCGCGCATTCGAGAATCAGGTGCACATCGCCTATTGCGACCACGCCGACAGCGACGAGACGTTCACATATCAGGGCTGTTCCAGCATTGTTGCCCCGGATGGTGCGGTGTTGGCGCAGGCAGGCGGCAGCGGCGATGCGCTGCTATTTGCGCAGATCGACCCATCAGCCTACGCCGCCGCCCGAATCGAGAACCCGTATTTGCGTGATGCTGCCGAGGTCAGGCTTTTCGACTGATTGAATGATGCGCAGCGCGCAGAGGACAACATGATGCCGGACCAAAAGTACGATCTTGACGTCGCAATCATCGGCGCAGCAAGCACCGCCGGGATGGCCGCTTATCGCGAGGCGTCCAAGACCGCCGCCCGCGTGGGCCTGATCGACGGTGGGCCGCTGGGCACGACCTGCGCGCGGGTCGGCTGCATGCAGTCGCCGATGACCTCGCCCGTCCTCACATCGAGCGCGGCGAACAGCGTGGTCGTGCCATGGCGCTTGTAGTCGTGGGTCATGGTGGCGGCCCCGGCCCTTCTTGAGCGGCAGCCCTGGCTGGGTGCGGTCGAGCGCCTGGATCTGGGACTTCTCATCGACGCACAGCACGACCGCCCGGTCCGGCGGGTCGAGGTAAAGCCCAACAATCTCGGTGACCTTCTCCT